>CAZKXC010000169.1:0-2543 GCA_964556645.1 uncultured Halobellus sp. | reverse complement strand
TCGCTCAACGCGCTCACGGCGACGTTGTTGTCGATCGGCGTCGGGCTCGGCATCGCCTACTCCGTCCACATCACCGCGCGGTTCGTCGACGAGTACGGCCGGCGCGACGACGCACTCGCCGCGATCGAGAAGACGCTCACGGGAACCGGCGGCGCGCTCACCGGCAGCATGCTCACGACGTCGCTCGGCACCGGCGCGCTCGCGCTCGCCATCACGCCCGTGCTCGGCAACTTCGGGCTCCTGATGGGAATGAGCGTGGCGTACTCGTTCGTGATCTCGGTCATCGCCTTACCCCCGGCGTTGTTCCTCTGGGACCGCGTCTCCGAGGCCGAAGCCGCGGCCGTGGCGGCGCTCAGCCGCTGGGTTCCGGTCTGAGGACGCTTCGGGCGCCTTGCGCCCGACAGCGACGAACCGTCGGCCGCGTCTTCTCGACCGACCCGCGTCGGCCGCGCGGTGTGAGGGCGACCGCGCTCGTGGCCCCGCGTTCTCTTCGTTTCACAGAGCCCCGGCGGCGATGCCGACTTCGACCCGGTGGTGTACCGTCACACGCGGTGTTCACGACGGCTCGACCGGCGCCTCGGCTCGTCGGGTCGAGAACACGCAGAACGGGTTCGCGTCGACCGGGCCGGGTCGGGTCGGTCGACTCAGTTGTACTCGACGGGGCCGCCGATCACGTCGTCGCCGCGCCGGACCGACACCTCGATGTGAAAGTCCGAGGCGGGGGTGGTGAGGTCGAACTCACAGGCGAGCCCGCCGTCGGCCGCCACGTCCGTCAGACAGTTCGACACCTGGCTCACGCTCCCGTCGATCTCGTCGGCTTCGACCCTGACGACCACGGAGTTGCCGGGCGCGAGGTTGGTGTCGGCGGTGACCGTCAACAACGGGTCGTCCGGCACGGTCTGGTCGGTGAACTCCACCGCCGGCTCGGCGACCGTGATCGCCTCGGTCATCGTCGTCTCCGGGTAGACGTCCGGCGCCGCGTCGCTCACGGAGAGCCGAACCGTGTAGTCGCCCGGGCGAAGCCGGGTCGTGTTCGTGCTGGCGACGACCGCGCCGGCCTCGGCGTCGTAGCCGGCGTCGAGCGCCGCGAGCGGGGCGACCCGCGCCGTCCGGTGTGACTCGCCGTCGGGTTCGAGCCGCAGGTCGACGCCGTGGCCGAGCGTCCCCTGGCCGGCGGGGCCGTAGCGGACGACGCCGCGCTCGGTGTAGCTCGTCGTCGGCCCGTCGAGCGTCACGCTGACGTCCTCGGCTCCGGTCGTGTCGGGATTCTGAACGGGATACGCCGCGAGCACGGTGTCGTTCTCCGAGAGGGCGACCGTCCGGTCGAAGCTGAGCGTGACCGTGCCGTCGGTGCCGGTCCGGACGTTCCCCACCGCGATCCGGAGCGAGCGGTCGACGGTGCCGTCGCCGGTCGTGTCGACGCCAAGCGTCTGAACGTCGCCGCTCGAGAGCCGGTAGACGTCCGCGGGCGGCCCGTCGCTGTAATCGATCGTCAGCGAGCGCATCTCGACCGCCTCGTCCGGCGAGGCCTGGAGCACGTGGGTCGTCTCCGCGCCGGGCGCGCTGTCCTCGGCGTAGACGAGGTCGTCTCCCGGCGGGTCCGCCGCGAGGATCCCGCCGAGCCCGCTCACCCCGAAGCGCGACCGCGCCTCGTCGCCGATCGCGACCGTCGTTCGGTTCTCGGCCGAGCCGTTCGACTCGTTCCCGGCCGGGTCCTCCTCGGCGGGCAGCGGCGTGCCGGCGGGAACCGCCCGCGTGGCGTGACCCGCTGCGGTCGCCGGCTCGAGACGCATCACCGCCGCGATGCTCGTCCCCTCCGTCGAGGCGATCAGGTTGTACCGGCCGGCGTCGAACGTCGCGCCCTCCTGTGTCGTCGACTCCGAGGCGAGCGTCGCCGCGTCGGCGTCGGCGGCCGCCTCCACGTCGGTCTCCGTATCGGTGTCGACGCCGCGGAAGGTGTTGATCTGAACCCGGACGGTTCCGTCGTCGTTGCCGTCGCGCACGTCGACGTCCGCGCGGTAGCTCCGGTCGGCGGCGCGGATCCGGAGCTGGCCGGTCTCGGTGTTCTGTAGCTGTACCTCGACGGTCACCACGTCGCCCTGGGTGCCGACCACCTCGGCGTCGCCGAAGCCGACGGCGGGGTCGGACTGTGCGGCCGTGCCGCCGGCGGCGACGAGGGAGACGGTGAGACAGATCGCGAGCAGCGCCGCGATCGCGCGTGTGTTCATCTTGATACCCGGACTACCGCCCTGTCCGGTAAATACTTTCTGTGGTGCGGTTGCGGCGAAACAGGCGTTTCAGGCGGTCTCGTAGCCGTTTTCGGTAATACAGCGATCGACGGACCTGTGGCTCGCGGTCGGAGCGCGGCACAAAAAATGAAACTGCGGTCGGAAACCGAGCGGATGCTCGGTGAGAGTTACTGCTTACTCCTCGCGACGACGGGTCGCGAGCAGCGCGGCAGCGAGCAGGGCGACGAGAGCGACGATTGCACCGAAGCCGGGGGTGCTGTCGTCAGTGCTCTCCTCGTCAGACTCGTTCGTCTC
>CAZKXC010000168.1:0-2550 GCA_964556645.1 uncultured Halobellus sp. | reverse complement strand
GCTATACGGTCGCGCTCCGTCCGGTCGGCGACGCGGTCACCAACGTCGGCCTCACTGCGGCCCAATACGACCGCACGAGCGTCACGGTGACGGTCGAGAACTTCGGCGATCGCTCGGCGACCCGCACGGTGACGCTCGGCAGCGCGACCCGCGAGGTGGAACTGGGCGCCGGTGACACCGCGCGGGTTACCCTGCCGGTACCGGCCGGGAATACACGACTCCGGCTCGCCCCTGGCGATGACTTCCCACTCGATGATACGCTGTACGTTGCTGGCCCTGCCGAGCGGACGACCGACGTGCTGTTGGTAACGAACAATCGGAACCGCTACCTGTCCGCAGCATTGTCGGCGCTTGACGGCGTCGTCGTCACGACGGTGAACCCGCCGGCGGCAGTCTCGGCCGACTACGACGTCGTTGTGTTCTCGAACGTCAACGCCGATCGGGTGTTGCCCGGGACGCTCGCGGCTGCCCGCGAGGTAGCCGATTCGGGCGGCGGTGTCGTGATCCAAGCACAGTCGAACCTCGGGACGGTCGGATACGGTGACCTCCTTCCGGTCGCCGTGAACGGCACTCTCGACACGCCGACAACGCGAACGCGCGAGACGAGCCTGACACGAGGGCTCGCCTTTCCAGCGCCGGAGTCAGCGCTCGACACCCGGTTGACGGCCGGGCGGGCGCTGGTCACCGCCGACGGTCGTCCGCTGCTCGTACGGGCTCCGTACGGCGACGGAACGCTGCTGTACTACGGCTACTTCAGCGCCAGCGCCTTTACCGCCGACTACCGGTACCCAGTGTTCTGGCAGCGCGCCGTCAATGTCGTCGCGGGGCGTGAGCCGCTCGCGGTCCGCAACGGGCCAACGGGCCGGACGCTCGGGAGCGGCGGGGCGACCGTCGTCGGGCCGGCGGGAGAGGCGACCGGCCCGGTCGTCGCGGACGCCGCCGGGTTTTACCGAATCGACGGCGCCCGGCGGGCGGCGTCGCTGCTCGCCCCGACGGAATCGAACCTCACCGTGCCGGCCGTCGAGTCGGCGTCCGGCAGCCCCGCGAGTCGGACTGAGACCCGGCGGGTGGCTCGCGAATTCGGCTACATTGCGGCCCTGGCGGGGCTCGCAATCGCGCTGTGTGAGGTTGGGCTCCTCCGCTATCGGGGTGACCTCTGATGCCGGCTGAGATCGCCGGCACGACGGTCGGTGTCGTCCGCCCGTTCGTCCTCCTGATTCTGCCGGGCGCGCTCGCGGCGCTGGTCGCAGCGGCGTATCTGCGGGCGAGCGGCGACTGGCCGCGCCGGCGCCGGGCGGCGTTCGTCCTCGTGCGTGCGGTCGTGGTCATCTGTCTCGTCGTCGCGGCAGCGGGGCCGTACACCGTCTCCGAGCGGGAGACGCCCGGCGACCCACAGGTGCGGGTACTCGTTGACGAGTCGACGAGTATGACCGCGACGGATGCCAACGCGACAGCGCTTGCAGCCGCGATCGAAGCGGCGGGTGTCCCGGCCGAGACTACGACTGTCGCCGCCGGCAACCGCTCGCGGATCGGCGACGGGCTGCTCGCGAACGTCGAGCCGAACGCCTCGCTGCTCGTGTACTCCGACGGACGAGTGACGGGCGGCCGGTCGCTCGCTGAGGCAGCCAGCGTCGCAGCCAGGTCGAACGCGACCGTCCATGCGGTCCGTCTTGAGTCGACGGTAACCGATCGCCGGATTCGCCTGGACGGGCCTGAAACGGTTAGTGCCGGCGTCGAGAACAGCTACACCGTGACGGCTGATGGGGTGGGGGCGTCCAGCCCAGCGACCGTCACCGTTCGGGCCGATGGAACGCCGGTGTTCACCGAACGGCTGGCCGTCGGCGAGCGCGCGACGTTCACCCACGCCTTCGACGACGAGGGCACACACCGGCTGACGGCGAGCATCGAGGCGAGCGACCAGTTCAGCATCGACGACACCTTCCGGCGCACGGTCCGGGTCGTCCCGAAGCCGCGGGTGCTGTACGTCGCCCCCGAAGGACGTCCACTCGGCGGCCTGCTCAACCGGCTGTACAACCTGACGCGCCGGTCGCAGATTCCGGCTGACCTCACACCGTATCAGGCGGTCGTCACGCAAGACCTGCCTGCCGACCGGGCGGGGAACGTGACTGCGCTCCAGCGGGCCGTCATCGACGGCACGGGCTACGTCGCCGTCGGCGGGCCGAACGCCTTCGAAAGCGGCGGCTACGACCGGTCGGCGCTCGGCTCGCTCGTCCCCGTTGAGAGCGGCACGGATCGCCGACGGTCCGCGAACATCGTCCTGCTGGTCGATGTCTCGCGGAGTTCGGCGGCGGGAAGCGACCGTCAACGTGGGTTGGCGCTCGACGCGCTCGACCAGCTCGGCGGGCAGAACCGTGTTGGTGTCGTCGCCTTCAACCGCGAGGCGTACCTCGTCGCGCCGGTCGCTCGCCTCGGCGGCAACCGTTCGGCGCTGGAAAAGCGTATCCGGCGGCTCGAGACGGGTGGCCAGACCAGCGTCGCGACCGGGTTACAGGGCGCAGCCGACGCTCTCGACGGCGCCGGGACGGTCAT
>CAZKXC010000167.1:0-2638 GCA_964556645.1 uncultured Halobellus sp. | reverse complement strand
TGTAAGGGCTGTGCGAAGAACTGTCCGAGCGGCGTCGACATGGCGAAGCTGAAAGCCGAGGTGGAACACGCTCACCACGAGGAGCACGGCGCGAGCCTCCGGACCCGGCTGCTCGGCAAGTTCGAGTCGCTGGCGCCGCTCGGCTCCGCGCTCGCTCCGGTGTCGAACCTGCCGGCGAAGCTCCCCGGCGCGGGGGTCGTTCTCGAAAAGACGCTGGGGATCGCGCGCGAGCGAGACCTCCCGGCGTTCCGCTCGGAGAGCCTGATCGACTGGTTCGAGGCCCGCGGCGGCGCGGGAGTCCCCCGGGCGGACGCCGACCGCGACGTGTTGTTGTTCCCGGACGTGTACACCACCTACACCAACCCCGGCGCGGGGAAGGCTGCCGTGCGGGTGCTCGAGGCCGCGAACTGTCACATCCGGATTCCCGACGTGAGCGGCAGCGGCCGACCCCCCCACTCGAAGGGGCTGATCGACGAGTCGCGCGCGACCGCCAGCGACACCGTCGAAACGCTCGCGCCCGACGTCGAGGTGGGGTGGGACGTGGTCGTCGTCGAGCCGACCGACGCGGTGATGTTGCAGTCCGATTACGCCGACCTGCTCGCCGGCGACGCCAGCGACGTCGCCGACGACCGGGTCGCCGCGGTCGCCGACCACACCTTCGGCGTCATGGAGTACCTCGACGCCTTCCGGCTCGACGAGACGCTCTCGTTTGACGCTCCCGGCGAGCGGCTCACCTACCACGGCCACTGTCACCAGAAGGCCACGAAGAAGGACCACCACGCGGTGGGCGTGCTCCGACGGGCCGGATACGGGGTCGACCCGCTCGACTCCACCTGTTGTGGCATGGCCGGCTCGTTCGGATACGAGGCGGAACACTACTCCATGAGCCGGGCGATCGGCGAGATGCTCTTCGAGCAGGTCGACGAGAGCGACGGCGACGCGGTCGTCGCTCCCGGCGCGTCGTGTAGCACGCAGCTGAAAGACCGCGCCGAGGACGCCGAGGAGCCGCCACACCCGGTCGAGAAGCTGGCCGCGGCACTGGAGTAGACCGAGCGACCGCTGGCCCGGCAGTGGTTACGCGTCGACGGCGCTCACGCGCTGCCGGTCCCGCCGCCGTCAACCTCCTCGCCGTCGTCGGCACCGTTGCTATCGGCATCGCCGGCGTCGTGACCGCCGTCGCCGTCGCTATCGGTCCCGATCCGGCCGCGAACGCGCTCGCGGCGCCGGCGCAACAACGCCTGGATCCCCTTGCCCGGTCCGCCCTCGATCGGCCACCCGTTGGTTCGCCACGCCGGCGGCTCGGGAGCGAACGACGGACACGAGCCCGCACACTCTCGGTCCGTGGGACACCGATCCTTCGCCGCACAGCGGGGAACGAGCGCGCGTCCCGCCCGCCGGAGCTGGAAGTGTCTGCAGTCCGGGCGCATCGTGTCGTGATACGAGCGCCATCCCTTGCCGTAGGCCCGCTCGGCGATCTCGAGCCGACGGGTGACGGCCTCCGGGTCGCGGCCGCTCGGGTCGGCCGGCGCGAGGTCGCTCGGCAGCCACTTCACCGCGGCCGCGTCGGCGTCCACGGCGACGCTCCCGGCTCCGTCGCGGGCGTCGCCTCCGCCCCCGTCGGCGAACGCGGTCGTGAGGATTCCCGCCTCGACCGGCATCGACCGCAGCAGCGCCGGTTCGACCCGGTCGCCGGTCGTCTCCGTCGCCAGCCACACCTCGTCGGCGAGGGCCGTCTCCACGTCGTGGTCGAGCTGGTCGACGAGCGCGTCGGCCGCCGAGCGGTCGAGGTCCGGCTTGTTCTCGATCGCGACGATCCGCCGAACCCACTCCGGGTACGGCCGCACCCGACGGAGCTCGATCCGGTTGCCTCGCCGCCGCGTCTCGACGAGGTCCCGAGCCGCCGCGCGGTGGACCGCCTCGCGGACGTGCCGCCACGGGTAGCCCGGATGCGGGAGCGCATCGCGGTACCACGCCCACGACGCCGGGGCGTTCCGGACGACGTGTAACAGGTCGGCGTCGAGCGTCCGGTCGCCGAACGCCCGCCGCGCGGCGAACGCCTCGGGATCGACCTCGACGACGATCGTGTCCCAGCGCCGCTTCTTCGTGCCGAGCTGTCTGGAGACGATCGCCGGCCGCGGCTCGCCGTCGGGGCGCCACGCCAGCTCGGCGTACCGACAGACGAGCAGCTCGTAGCCGAACTCCGCGTCGGGGATCACGGGTGTCGGTGTGTCGTCACGACGTCCTGTCGCTCAGACGTAGCCGCCGTCGGCCTCTTCTTGAAGCTCGTTGAGGTACTCGTGTGCCTCCTTGAGAATTTCTCGCGGACCGTCTTGGGTGATCGTGTTGACCGCCTGGTCGTAGTCGCGCCACTGGAGGTCGCGGTGTTCTTTCGAGAGCTCCGCGCTCGCCTCGAAGGAGCGCGCGATGAACAGGTGGACCGTCTTGTGTATCGTGTTCCCGCCCGCCTCGAAGACGTAGTCGTACTCCTGTCGAAAGCCGTCGATGAGCCGGAAATCCTCGATTCCGGCCTCCTCCGATACCTCTCTGATCGCCGTCTGCTGGAGCTCCTCGTCGCCTTCGATCCCGCCTTTGGGGAACTCCCAGTCCCCCGGCCGGCTCTTCAGGAGCAGGTACTCCC
>CAZKXC010000166.1:0-2713 GCA_964556645.1 uncultured Halobellus sp. | reverse complement strand
GCGAACTGGTGGTACAGCGAGCCGAACTTGATCCCCGCCTCGAAACACGCCTGCTGGGCGTCGGTGGCCATACCGAGACGGGGTGGCGTCGACGTAAGAAGCTTCGGCCCCGCCGCCTCCGAAGGGTTTTATCTACCGGCCGAGCACCCTCCGGTGTGGATGAACGAGAATAGCCGGTCCATCGTGACGTTTACCATGGTGTCGCACGCGATCGTCCACACCTACGAGCTGTCTATTCCGATCCTCGTCGTGATCTGGCTCTCCGAGTTCTCGGTCACCACCGCGACGATCGGGACGATAGTCGCGGTCGGCTACGCGTTGTTCGGCGTGGGATCGCTGCCGAGCGGACTCCTCGCGGACCGGTACAGCACGAAGACGATGGTCCTGATCGGGTTGGCGGGGATGGGCGCGTCGTTTCTGTTGTTGAGCGTCGCACAGGGGACGGCGACGATCGCGCTCGCGCTCGCGGTCTGGGGGGTGTTTGCGAGCGTCCACCACCCCGCGTCGCTCTCGCTGATCTCGACCGGCGTCGCCGAGAGCGGAACCGGCTTCGCGTACCACGGCATGGCCGGCAACCTCGGGATCGCGTTCGGCCCGTTCGTCACCGCGTCGCTGCTCGTCGCGTTCGACTGGCGCGTCGTCTCGGCGCTGCTCGTCGTTCCGGCGCTCGTCGCCGTCGGATACGCGCTGACCGCCGACTTCGACGAGATGGCGGCCGTCAGCGTCGACGGCGGCGAACCCCGCGGGGACGGAGCCGGATCGGCCTCGACGTTTCTCGCCGACAGTCGGGCGCTTTTCACCGTCGGGTTCACCCTCGCGCTGGTCATCGTGCTGATGAACGGGTTGTTCTACCGCGGGACGCTGACGTTCCTGCCGGACGTGCTCGGGGAGTTCGTGGCCGTCTCCGGGTCGTTCGGGCTGTTCGCGCCCGACAGCCAGCTCGCACAGGAGTTCGATCTGGCCTCGTACCTGTACGCGGGGCTGTTGACGGTCGGGATCGCCGGCCAGTACGCCGGCGGCAAGCTCACCGACCGGATTCCGGTCTCGGCGGGGCTGGCGGCGGTGTTCACCGCGCTCGTCGTGCTCTCGGCGGCGTTCGTCCCGGTCGCCGAGTTGGGCACCGGTCCGCTCGTCGTCGTCAGCGCGGTCTTCGGCTTCGTGTTGTTCTCGATCCAGCCGTTGTATCAGGCCACCATCGCGGCCTACAGCCCGCCCGACGGCCGCGGGCTCTCGTACGGCTACACGTATCTGGCCAACTTCGGGATCGGCGCGGCCGGCGCGGCGATCGCCGGCTACCTCCTCGGCGTCGCGAGCGTCGGCCGGACGTTTCTGATCCTGGCGCTCGTTCCCGCCACCGGCGCGGTTCTCGCCGTCGTGTTGTTCGCTGTCGTCGACGAGGGGTGACTCGCCCGAACGGAAGCGATTAGCCCCGCCGGCCGAAACGGGGTCGCATGGACACGCTGTGTATCACGGGCGGCCGTGTGCTCCACCCCGACGGCCGCGTCCGGACGGACGACGTCGTCATCGACCGCGACGCGGGACGGATTCTCGCCGTCGGCGACGAGACGCGCGCCGCCGACGCCACGGCGACGCTCGACGCGACGGGCGGACTGGTGATCCCCGGGCTGGTCAACGCTCACACGCACGCCTCGATGACGTTGTTGCGCGGGTACGCCGACGACAAGCCGCTCGACGCCTGGCTCCGCGAGGACATCTGGCCGGTCGAGGCGGCGCTCACGCCGGACGACATCGAGGCGGGAGCCGAACTCGCCGCGTTGGAGATGATCCGCTCGGGGACGACCGCCTTCGCGGACATGTACTTCGCCGTCGACCGCGTCGCCGCCGTCGTCGACCGCGCGGGACTGCGCGCCCGTCTCGGCCACGGCGTCGTGACGCTCGGCAAGGACGAGCCGGCCGCGGCCGCGGACATCGACGAGAGCCTGTCGGTCGCGGCGGAGTTAGACGGCGCGGCCGACGGCCGAATCCGCACCGCGTTCATGCCCCACTCGTTGACGACGGTCGACGAGGACCACCTGCGAGACGGGATCGCTCGCGCGGCCGCGGCGGACGTGCCGGTTCACCTCCACGCCAACGAGACCGCCGACGAGGTCGATCCGATCGTCGACGAGCGCGGCCAGCGCCCGCTCGAGTACGCCGACGAGCTCGGCGCGCTCGGCCCGGACACCTTTCTCGCACACTGCGTTCACGTCGACGACGCGGAGATCGACCTGCTCGCCGACACCGACACCGCGGTCGTCCACTGTCCGGCCTCGAACATGAAACTCGCGAGCGGGATGGCCCCGGTCGCACGCCTGCGGGAGGCGGGCGTCGCCGTCGCGCTCGGCACCGACGGCGCGGCCTCGAACAACGACCTCGACCTCTTCGACGAGATGCGCGACGCGGCGATGATCGGAAAGCTCGCGGCCGGCGACGCGAGCGCGGTGCCCGCCGCGGCGGCCGTCGAGCTGGCGACGGCGGGAGGCGCCGACGCGCTGGGGCTTCCCGGCGGTCGGATCGAGCCGGGCGCGGCGGCAGACGTCGCCGTCGTCGACCTCGACGCGGCCCACCTCACCCCGGTCCACGACCCGGTCTCGCATCTCGTGTACGCGGCCCGCGGCAGCGACGTGCGACACACCGTCTGTGACGGCCGGGTGCTCATGCGCGACCGCGAGGTGGTGACGTTGGACGCCGCGGCGGTCCGCGAGCGCGCGGC
>CAZKXC010000165.1:0-2779 GCA_964556645.1 uncultured Halobellus sp. | reverse complement strand
CAACCGCCCCGGCGTCTACTACGAGGCCGAGTTCGACGCGCTCACCTTCGACCCCCACATGCAGGAGGTCGTCGACGGGACGGTCGTCGAGACGGTCGAATTCGGCGCGTTCGTCGGGATCGGTCCGGTCGACGGGCTCCTCCACGTCTCGCAGATCACCGACGAGTATCTCACGTTCGACGCGGCGAACCAACAGCTCGCCTCTTCGGACTCCGACAAGAGCCTCGGCGTCGACGACGGAGTTCGGGTGCGGGTCGTCACGAAAAGCGTCGACGAGCGAAACCCCCGCGACTCGAAGATCGGACTCACCGCCAAGCAGCCGGGACTCGGCAAACACGACTGGCTCGAGAGCGACCGGCGGCGACGGGCCGAAGCCGGCACGACCACGGAGGACGACTGATGGCCGAAGACCGGCTCGCCTGCCGCGAGTGTCACTACGTCAACGACCCGGACGCACAGACCTGCGAGCACTGTGGCTCCTCCTCGTTGACCGAGGACTGGGCCGGCTACGTCATCGTCACGAAGCCCGAAGAAAGCCAGATCGCCGAGGAGATGAACGTCACGAAGCCGGGCTCGTACGCGCTGAAGGTCCGGTGAGACGGTCGGGGTCGGAGCCCAACGAGGGCCTGCCGACCACAACCCGACTCGGACGCGACGACTCACGACGAGACGGCCCCATACGACATGACAGCTGACGATACGCTGACGCTACCGGACTCGCTGCGCGACGCGTTCAAAGAGCCGATGGGCCCGGTGACGACCGACGTCGACGGGCTGCTCGCGGCCGCCGCCGCGGCCCGAGAAACGCACGAGGCGCCCGACGCCCCGGTCGTCGCCGTCGGCGACGTCGTCACCTATCACCTCAGAGAAGCGGGTCGGGCTCCGGACGTCGCGCTCGTCGACGGGAAGACCGAACGCGAGGCGGTGCGCGCGGAGATCGACGAGGCGCTGGCGGCCGGCACCGAGCGCCGAATCGGCGTCGAGAACCCCGCGGCGACGCTCACGGCGTCTCTTCTCGAGGCGTTGACGGACGCGCTCGCCGACCCCGACCCGGTCACGATCGAGGTGGACGGCGAGGAGGATCTGGCCGCGCTGCCGGCGATCGTCGCGGCACCCGACGGCGCCAGCGTCGTCTACGGCCAGCCCGGCGAGGGGATGGTTCGAGTCGACGTCACGCCGGAGACGCGCCGAGAGGCCCGCGAGCTGTTCGAGCGGCTCGACGGCGACGTCGACGCCGCCTATCGGGCGCTCGGGGCCGACGGGCGGGAGTCCGAGGACGACGAGACCGAGGGAGTCGACGGCTGACCCGAGACGGGGTCACTCCTCGGCGACGCTCACGCCGAGCGCGAGCGTGAGGAGCGCGCCGAAAAGCGCCACGGCGGTCGTCACCCGCGGCGTGGTGGGGTACGCCGCCAGCGGGAAGTAGGGGGTGATCCCGTGGGCTATCAGCCACTCGATTCGGTCGACGCCCGCGAACCCGGTCGCGAGCAGGCCGATCCCGGCCGCGGTTCCTAACGCTCCGGTGACGAAGCCGAATCCCGTGAGGGCGTCTTCGGCGCCGACGAGCTCCCACACCTGCGACTCGGAGATGTCGGTGAGCCGGCGCCGGTAGACCGCGAGTGCGGTCAGGCCGACGCCGGCGAGGGTGAGAAACGCCTCTCCGAGGACGACGACCGCGGCGGCTCCGAGCGGCGTGCGCGTCGGGTCGCCGGAGAAGTACGTCTGCTGGACCGGGTCCGGCAGGGTCGCGACGATCGGCGCGGCGAGAGCGGCGACGAGCAGGATGAGCCCACACCACCGGACCTTCGATGCGACGGAGACGATCGGAACGAGCCCGTGTTTTGCTCGGATCAGTTCGTACCGAGAACGGTCGATGGGGTCGCCGCCGGACTCGGGGGTGGGGGTCATTCCGAGTGGACGTTCGGCTCGCAGGCCCTAAGTGCTGACCCGGAGAGTCGCGCTCACGGGCGGTTCTGCGGGTGTACACCCGCTTCGAAATCCTTTTACAGCGTTCGAAGGGTAGTACACGTAACTGACTCATGGACGTCGACATCATCTCCGAGGAAGAAAACCCGATGTTGCACCGGACGGATATTCGCTTCGAGACGGTCCACGACGAGGCGACCCCCTCTCGACTCTCGGTTCGTGACTCGCTCGCGGCCAAACTCGACAAGGCCTCCGAGGAGGTCGTCGTCCACGAACTCAACACCAAGTTCGGGATGCGCAAGACGATCGGCTACGCCAAGGTGTACGACTCCGCGGGAGACGCACTCGACGTCGAACAAGACCACATGCTCGAGCGGAACAAGATCGGCGACGACGACGCCTGAGGCGCCGGCCGGATGCGGGTTCTCGGCATCGAGGGGACGGCGTGGTGTGCGAGCGCCGCGTTTCACAACACCGAAACGGACGAGACGCGGATCGAGTCCGACGCCTACCAGCCGGACAGCGGCGGGATTCACCCGCGGGAGGCCGCCGAACACATGGCCGACGCCCTTCCGACGGTGGTCGACCGGGTTCTGACTGCCGCCGAGACCGACCACGGGGCCGAGGCGGTCGACGCCGTCGCCTTCTCGCGCGGCCCGGGCTTGGGACCGTGTCTCCGGACGGTCGGAACGGCCGCTCGGTCGCTCGCCGGGACGCTCGACGTGCCGCTCGTGGGCGTCAACCACATGATCGCCCACCTCGAGATCGGCCGGCACGAGTCGGCGTTGTCGGATCCAATCTGTCTGAACGCCTCGGGCGCGAACGCCCACCTGCTGGGCTACCACGACGGCCG
>CAZKXC010000164.1:0-2786 GCA_964556645.1 uncultured Halobellus sp. | reverse complement strand
GGACGCCCGTCGCTCGTCGGGTCGCGGGGTGGAGGAGGCAACCGGGATACCCCGAGTCGGAACGCCGGGCCACCCCGGTCGTCCGCCACTCATACCGGATTCACATCCCCAGCGACGGCCGCAGGTCTCTCCGGGGGTTCTGCCGTCTCGGCCGAGCCCACCGACCGAAAGGCGCTTTGTACGCCGCGGCGACCCACGACCATGATCACGGTCGCCCTGGCTGGAAAGCCGAACGCCGGCAAGTCGACGTTGTACACCGCCGCCACGATGGCGGACGTCGACGTCGCGAACTACCCGTTCACGACGATCGACGCCAACCGCGGCGTGACACACGTCAGAACGCGGTGTCCGTGTCTCGACAGAGACCGGCGGTGTGGGGTCGACAGATGTCACGACGGAACGCGATACGTTCCCGTCGAACTGCTCGACGTCGCCGGGCTCGTCCCGGGCGCACACGAGGGGAAGGGGCTCGGCAACCAGTTTCTCGACGAGCTCACGAACGCCGACGCGATTCTCAACGTCGTCGACGCCTCCGGCGGGACGAACCGCACGGGCGACCCCGTCGAGCCCGGGAGCCACGACCCGTTAGACGACATCGACTTCGTCGAGACGGAGATGGACCTCTGGCTCGCCGGCGTGATCGCCGACAACTGGGAGGGCGTCGAGCGAGCGTCTCGGTCGCCCGACTTCGAGTTGGACGAGACGCTGACGGCGATGCTGACGGGTGTCGGCGCTACCGAGGCGGACGTGGCGAGCGTCCTTCGCGAGGTAGAGTACCCCGCAGATCCGCAACGCTGGAGCGACGCGGACCGCGAGGCGCTGGCGCGGGCGATCCGCCGACAGACGAAGCCGATGGTCGTCGTCGCGAACAAGGCGGATCGCGCGTCCACGGAGACGCTCGACCGCCTCACGGACGGCTCCGACAAGCCGGTCGTGCCCACGACGGCCGACGGCGAACTCGCGCTTCGCCGCGCCGCCGAGGCGGGCGTCGTGGCGTACGACCCCGGCGACGCCGACTTCGCGGTGGTCGGTGACGTCTCCGAGGAGCAGCGCGCCGGGCTCGATGCGATCCGTACGGTGATGGCCGATCTCGGCGGCACCGGCGTTCAGACGGCCCTGAACGCGGCCGTCTACGACCTGCTCGACCGGATCACGGTGTATCCGGTCCAAGACGCCGGCGCGTGGACGGACGGCACCGGAACGGTCCTGCCCGACGCGTTCCTGCTGCCCGACGGCGCGACTCCGCTCGATCTCGCGTACGCGGTCCACACCGACATCGGCGAGGGATACCTCCACGCGGTCGACGCGCGGTCGAACCGACGGATCGGCGAAGACCACGCGCTTTCGGAGGGCGACGTGGTGAAGATCGTCTCGACGGCGAGCGCGTGAGCTCACGACGATTCTCTCGGACCGACAACCACATATCTCGCGCGTGGGATGAGCCACCGAATGCTGGGGTTGGAACACGACTTCCGGATCGTCGACACCCACGTCGCGCTCGACCCCGACGACGACTCCGTCGCCGTCCACGGCCGCGACATCTCGCCCGAGCGGCTCGAACGCGAGTTGCGTCAGGCCGGGATCGTTCGAGCCGTCGTGAGCCCCGGTCGCCGCCCCCCCGGCCAGAGCTACCTCCGTGCCAACAACGCGGTGGCGCGCCTCTCCGTCGACCGCCCCTTCGTCGCCTTCGCCCGGCTCAACGGCCCCCGGGACCCACGCGGCGGTGCCGTCGCCGCCGTCCGGAACCTGCGAGCCGAACGCGCGGACCACCACACCCGGCCGGACGACGTCGAACAGTACGCCTACGACGACCGGTTTCACGGCTTCACGCTCGCGCCGCCACGCGACGGCTTACCGAACGCGGACGTGCTCGAACGGCTGGCGGCGGCCGACCTTCCCGTCATCGTTCACGGCGGCACGCGGTTTCCGCCCGACGCCGTCGAACGCGAACTGCTCGGCTACGACTTCCCGGTCGTGCTCGCCAGCTTCGGCGGCTACCCGCTCGACGCCGACCTGATGGGTCGGACGCTCGACCTGCTCGACGCTCACGACCGATTGTACGTGGACACGAGCGCCGTGCGCTACCGCGAGATCCTCGAGCGCGGCGTGTTAGAACACCCCGACCGCGTGCTCTTCGGCTCCGGCGCACCGGCGGTCCACCCGAACGTCGGCGTGATGGAACTGTTGACGCTCGACGTCTCCGAGGACCTCATGCGGCGCGTCTTGGCAACGAATGCCGTCCGGCTCGTTCCGGCACTCGCCGAGGGGGCCGACGCCTAGCGACTCTGTGTCGCCGTCGAACGCCAGCGATTTGCGCGCGGGTCGACGACGGGTCCACATGAGCGATCCGCTCGTCGAGGTCGTCTGCGCCCGCGGCCACGAGAACGTCACCGCCACACACGAGAACACCATCGAACTCACCGCCGACGACTGGCTCACACCCGCCGGCGATTGTATTATCGGCGTCGACGCCGACCGGACGCCCCGAGAGTTCGCCGCCGACTTCAGAACGGCCTGTCAGGACCCCGCAGCGACGATCGAAGCGACGATCACGGTCGAGGGGGATGACACGTACACCGAGACGATCGTCGGCCGAGGCGACCCCGACCTCGCGCTCGTCGACGACCGGTCGATGGTCGGCCGCACCAGCGAGTACACCGACGACGAGCGAACCCTCTTTGTCGAGGCCGACGCGGCCGCCGCCGACCTCGACCGCGAGCTGGTCGCCGCGCTCGCCGACGGCGCGGACGTGCGACTGCGGCTGGAAGTGGTGTAGCGGACACCCG
>CAZKXC010000163.1:0-2929 GCA_964556645.1 uncultured Halobellus sp. | reverse complement strand
TCGGCCGCCGCGACGCGCGTCTCGAGTTTCGCGTTCAGCGCCTCGACCCGGTCGTCGTCGATCTTCTCGAACAGCTCGGTCGGCTCCGAGAGCGCGCCGGCAGGGTCCTCGCGGGCGGCCGCGACGGTCGTCTCGTGAACGGAGCCGTCCTCGCCGAGCTGGTCCCAGAGCTGCTCGCACTTTCCGGGAGCGATCGGCTCGAAGAGGACGGCGATCGCCTTCGCGAGCGCGACGCAGTCGTGGATGACCTGAGCCGCCTCGTCGGGGTCGTCGTCGACGAGGTTCCACGGCTCGTTGTGTTGGATGTACTCGTTGCCGAACCGGGCGAGGTCGGCGACGGCGTCGCCGAGCGCCCGCACCGAGTAGTCGTTGACCGCGGTCTCGACGTCGGCGATCGCCTCGTCGATCCGGGCGGCGACCTCCGCGCTCGTCGCGTCGGCGATTGGAGCGTCGGCGTAGTTGCGGTGCGCAAAGAGCAGCGAGCGGTACAGGAAGTTGCCGACGGTGCCAACGAGTTCGGTGTTGACGCGGTCGCGGAACTTCTCCCAGGAGAAGTCGACGTCCTGTTGGAAGCCGCCGTTGGTCGCGAGGTAGTACCGGAGCGGGTCGGGGTGGAACCCCTCGTCGAGGTACTCGTCGGCCCAGACGGCCCGGTCGCGGCTGGTCGAGAACCCCTTGCCGCCGAGGGTGACGAACCCGCTGGCCATCACCGCGCGCGGCTCGGCGTGGCCGGTCGCTTCCAACATCGCCGGCCAGAAGATCGTGTGGTGCTGGATGATGTCGCGGCCGATCACGTGCACGATCTCGCCGCCGGCGGGGTGGTCGTCGCTCGCGTCCTCGCGCCACGCCGACTCCCAGTCGAACGCGTCCGCGCCGGCGTGTTCGGTGTACTGTTTGGTCGACGAGATGTACTCGATCGGCGCGTCGACCCAGACGTACAACACCAGGTCCGTCGAGCCGTCGCCCGAGGGGTAGTCGATTCCCCAGTCCATGTCGCGGGTGATACACCAGTCTTGAAGCCCCTGTTCGATCCACTCGCGGGGCTGGTTCCGCGCGTTCGAGGTGCCCTCGAGCCGGTCGAGAAAGCCGGAGAGGTACTCCGAGAACGCCGAGACCTCGAAGAACTTGTGGGTTCGCTCGCGGTACTCCGCGGGGTTTCCGGTGATCGTCGAGACCGGGTCCTCGACCTCGCCGGGTTCGAGGTGGCGCTGGCACCCCTCGTCGCACTCGTCGCCGCGGGCGTGCGCCCCGCAGTACGGACACGTCCCCTCGACGTAGCGGTCCGGGAGGAACTGGTCGTCGACCGGGTCGTACGCGACCATGATCGCCTTCTCGTAGACGTGGCCCGCCTCCTCGAGGTCGCGGACGAGCCCCTGGGTGATCTCCGTGTTGGTCTCGTCGTGGGTGTGGCCGTAGTTGTCGAACGCGACGTTGAACTTCGGGAACGTCTCGGCGTACTGCTCGTGCCAGTCGAGCGCGAACGCCTCGGGAGAGACGCCCGCCTGGTCGGCGTTGACCGCGACGGGCGTCCCGTGCATGTCGGAGCCGGAGACGAACGCGGTCTCCTGGCCGAGCCGCTCGAGCGCGCGCGCGTATACGTCGCCGCCGACGTAGGTGCGGAGGTGGCCGATGTGGAGGTCGCCGTTGGCGTACGGCAGTCCGCAGGTCACCACCGCCGGGTGGTCCGTTGGGAAGTCGTCGTGGCTCATGTGGCGTCTGTGTTGGTTCTCGTGGATCCGGGCCAAAAGCCCGCTGGTTTCCGGGGCCGAGACGCCGGCCACGCGGACCGCACCGATCCGTTCGTCGGGGCGGGCCCCCGCTCATATCACCGTCCGAACGACCCGTGCCGCCTCCGGGGCGGTCGGCGCGAGCACGTACACGATCGGCTCGATGCCGACCGCGCCGGCCTGATAGAGGACGAGCGTGTCGGCGGCGGCGTCGGCCGCCGCGACCGCGTCGGCGACCGCCTCGCGCGTCGGGCGCTCCGGGTCGAACTCGACGGTCGGGGACGACTCCGCGAGCGTCGCGACGATGTCGGGATCGTACCGGACGTTCACCGCCGCCCGCGCCGGCGACCCGGCCTCGCGGGCCGCGAGCACCACCGCCGCGACGTGCTCGCTCACGCCGAACTCCGGCTCGCCCGGAACCATCGCGCGCCCCTTGACGTCGACGAGCCGGCCGGGGACGGCCGCGACGTCGTCGATCGAGGCCGCATCCGCCACGCACTCGACGACGTTCGCGCCGACGTTCGGAATGAGCCCGGCGAACCCCGACGCGTTCGTCAGGCCGCGTAAGCCGCGGCGGACGGACGCGAGAACGGTCTCGCGCTCGCGGAGTCTGCTGTCCGGGTCGTGTACCGAGAACTCGACGTCGGCGGCCGCCAGCGCCGGCATCGCGTCCTCGTGAAGCGCCGCGAGGAGGTCGCCCTCCTCCAGCTGCCGGATCAACACCTCGATCTCGACGAGCGCCGCGACGGGGCTGAGGTCGCCGGCGGCCAGCCCCTCGCCGACGCGGTCGACGAGGTCGCGCACGCGCTCGTCTTCGACGACCCGCTCGTGACGAGCCACGTCGCCGTGGGCGTACTTCGAAACGGCCGACTGCGAGATGCCGAGCGCGTCGGCCACCTCCCGCTGGGTGAAGCCGCGCTCGCGCAGGTCCTCGGCGAGCATCGACCGAACGGTCGGCAGAAACTCGTCGACGACGACCTCTTCGATGAACCTCATCGCGAGCCCCCGTCGTCGGCGTCGCTTCCCGTCTCGCCGCCCCCGTCGAACTCCGAGTCGGAGCCGATCCGGGACGCCTGGGGTCCCTCCTGGTTCTGGTACTTCGAGCCGCGCTCGCTGCCGTACGGGCGGTCCGCGGGCGACGTGAGTTCGGTGAAGATGAGCTGTGAGACGCGCATTCCGGGCGTGAGCGCGACCGGCGCGGT
>CAZKXC010000162.1:0-3063 GCA_964556645.1 uncultured Halobellus sp. | reverse complement strand
CGATCCGTGTCGGCGGCGCGCCCCGACCGTGGCTACACGAACCCCTTAAAAACGTTGATGATCCCCCATGTCACCCGCTTGACCAGCTCGCCGTCCTCGCCCGTGATGACGATTCCCTCGACCGAGTCGCCGGTGCGCTCGCCGGTCCGGACGTTCTCGACGAACCCTGGCACGGGGTTGTCGCGCGCGGCGAGTTCTTCCGCGGTCTCGCGGGTCATCAGCATCTTGAGGCTCGCGTCGTCGCGGGGCGATTGTCGAAGCTCGGTGATGGTTCCGTCAGAACGCATCCGGAACGAAAACACCACGTCGCTCCCGGCAAAGTAGACGTTGACGACGTTCCCTTTGATCTGGTTGTACACCCGTTGTTCGGCGAAGCTCATCTCCGTGTCGCCGATGTTGTCGTTGAACTGCGACTGCATGCCTTCGAGATCCTCGAAGAGGTCGTCTGCCCACGCCGGCTGGTCGCCCGACTGGGCGGCGACGGGCGACGCGCCGACGACGAGCGCTGACGTGACGAGGAGTGCGACGCCGAGACGAACGAGGATCGATGCCATACCGTCTCATCGTCGTCGCCCTACTTGGCCATTTGGGCTCGCGGGTCGCGATCCGCGCGACGGCCGGTCCGCCGGCGACGCGAGCGCCCCCCCGCGAACCGACCCGTTTAATCCGCGCCCCCGAGTGTGAGCCCGTATGAGCCACTTTGCCTCCTTCGAGGTGATCCCGGCGGTCGACGTACAGGACGGGTCGGTCGTCCAACTCGTCGGCGGCGAGCGCGGGACGGGCACGCGGTACGGCGACCCGGTCGAGGCGGCGACGCGCTGGATCGACGCGGGCGCACGGACGCTCCACCTCGTCGATCTGGACGGCGCGTTCGAGGGCGAGCGCGCGAACGCCGACGCGATCGAGGCGGTCGTCGACGCCAGCGACCCGGGGATCGGACTCCAACTCGGCGGCGGCATCCGCACCGCCGAGGGGGCGCGAGAACTCCTCGAGTTGGGGCTCGACCGCGTGATCCTCGGCACCGCAGCGGTAGAGACCCCCGCGATCGTCGAGCGCATCGACGACACGCATCCGGGAAGCGTCGTCGTCAGCCTCGACGCGAAAGGCGGCGAGGTCGTCGTGAGCGGCTGGACCGAGGGGACGGGGCTCGACCCGGCCGCGGCGGCGGCGCGATACGAGGAGCTGGGCGCGGGCGCGATCTTGTTCACGAACGTCGATGTCGAAGGGCAGTTGGCGGGGATCGACCGCGACGCGGTTACCGCCGTCGTCGACGCGGTCGACATCCCGGTGATCGCCTCGGGCGGCGTCGCGAGCGTCGACGACGTGGCGGCGCTGAAACGGGCGGGCGCGGCCGCCGTCGTCGTCGGCACGGCCCTCTACGAGGGGCGGTTCACGCTGCGAGACGCGCAGGCGGCGGCCGACGACGCGAACTGACCGACCGCCGTCAGCGCCGCCCGTCTCAGCCGACCCGGGTCGGGGTCACCACAACCGCCTTATCGGTCGCCCGCGAGAACGCCGTATGAGCGACCACGACCGAACCGCCGCCGTCTCCCGGGAGACGGCCGAGACGACGATCGACCTCACGCTCGCCGTCGACGGCGACGGCGACGCCGAGGTCGACACCGGCATCGGCTTTTACGACCACATGCTCGGCTCGTTCGCGAAACACGGCCTCTTCGATCTCACCGTCCGGTGTGACGGCGACACCCACATCGACGACCACCACACCGTCGAGGACGTGGCGATCTGTCTCGGCGAGGCGTTCGAGGCGGCGCTCGGCGACAAACGCGGCATCCGCCGGTACGCCGACCGGCGCGTCCCCCTCGACGAGGCGGTCGCCAGCGTCGTCGTCGACGTGGCGGGACGCCCCTACTACGACTTCTCCGGCGAGTTCTCCCAGGAGTCCGTCGGCGGGTTCACGAGCGCGATGGCCGACCACTTCGCGATGTCGCTCGCGCACAACGCCGGGCTCACGCTTCACGCCGCGGTCGAACGCGGCGACAACGCCCACCACGAGGTGGAGGCGTTGTTCAAGGCGCTCGCGCGCGCCCTCGACGACGCGACCCGACTCGACGAGCGCCGCAGCGACACCCCGAGCACCAAAGGCGAGTTGTAGGGTTCGGGTCGGTCTCTCCTCTGCCGCGCCCGCCGTGTGCTTTTATTCGTGCGGGCCGTTGGCACGCTCGAGCCCATGGACCTTCGCTGTGAGGGCTGTGCCGGCTGTTGTGTCGACTGGCGGCCGCTCGCGCCGGCGGCGGCCGGCTCCGACCGCACCGGCCGCCGCCCGCCGATCGACGACCGGTACGACCTCGTGCCGCTCACCCGCGACGAGGTCGCGGCGTTTCTCGACGACGGACTCGGCGACGTGGTGACCCCGCGGCTGTTCGAACCCGCCGCGCGCGACGACACGGCGCGGATCGACGGAATCGACGTGGCGGCCGTCGGCGACCGACCCGTCTTCGTCGTGGGGCTTCGCAAGCCGCCAAAACCCGTCGCGCCGGTCGGCACCGACGAGCACCGCTGGCTCGACACCTGCGTCTTCTTGGACCCGACGACGCTCCAGTGTCGGATCCACGAGACGGACCGGTACCCCCGGACCTGCTCGACGTACCCCGGCCACACCCTCGAACTCGACGCCGAGACCGAGTGCGAGCGCGTCGAGGCCGCCGGCGGCGGCGACCGACTTCTCGACGACGACCCGCCAGAACGGCTCCCCCCGCCGGCGTTCGGCTCGCACGCGGTCGGCACGACCGTCTTCGCGTATCCCGACCCCGACGACCTCGACGGCACGGTCGAGCGGCTCCGCGACGGCGCCGCCACCGCCGCCGACCGCGCCCGGTTCGTCGGGGCCGCCGTCGGCTCACGCCCGGGATCGTTCGCGGTCGACCCCGACCGGATGGCCGAGGCCCGCCGCCGCGCCCGCGAGGCCGACTCGTGGGCCGGCCGGGCGATCCGCGAGTGGACGAGACGCGCGGACGACGACGGCGCGGCCGTGACGCGCGACGACGCCGCCCGCGAGCGACTGGTCCGCCGTCTGGAGGACGACGCGGGCGCGCCCGAGAC
>CAZKXC010000161.1:0-3125 GCA_964556645.1 uncultured Halobellus sp. | reverse complement strand
CCTCCGAACGACAACGCCCCCGGCAACTGAGGGCAGCCGACCGACGACGAGACGCTCCGTCTGCGACCGCCCTCACCCTGCCGACCGCCACCCGGTGTCGGCAGGGTTTAATGCGCGGTGGACGAACGTCTGGACATGAGCAAACACGCGTATCCGCCGGTGACACAACACCTGTCGGACCCCGAGACGGCCCGCGAGGACGGCCGCCGAAAGATGGACTGGGCGTTGCAACACATGCCGATTCTGAACGCGCTCCGCGACGAGTTCGTCGACGAGCGGCCGCTCGAAGGCGAGGTCGTCGCGATGGCGATGCACGTCGAGGCGAAGACCGCGAACCTCGTCGAGCTGCTGGCCGAGGGGGGCGCCGAGGTGGCGATCACCGGCTGTAACCCGCTTTCCACCCACGACGACGTCTCCGCGGCGTTAGACGCCCACGAGTCGATCACCTCCTACGCGGTTCGCGGCGTCGACGACGAGGCCTACTACGACGCGATGCACGCGGTCGTGGCTCACGACCCGACGATCACCGTCGACGACGGGATGGACATGGTGAAACTCGTCCACGAGGAGTATCCCGAGCTGATCGATTCCATCGTCGGCGGGGCCGAAGAAACCACGACGGGCGTCCACCGCCTGCGCGCGATGGACGACGAGGACGAGCTTCACTACCCCGTCTTCGCCGTGAACGACACGCCGATGAAGCGGTTGTTCGACAACGTTCACGGCACCGGCGAGTCCTCGCTCGCGACGATCGCGATGACGACGAACCTCTCGTTTGCGGGCAAAGACGTCGTCGTCGGCGGCTTCGGCTACTGCGGCAAGGGAGTCGCGAAGAAGGCCGCCGGCCAGAACGCCAACGTGATCGTGTGTGAGGTCGACCCGCGGAAGGCGCTCGAGGCACACATGGAGGGGTACGAGGTGGTGCCGATGGCGGAGGCGGCCGAGACGGGCGACGTGTTCATCACGACGACCGGCAACCGCGACGTGATCACCCGCGAGCACTTCGAGGTGATGAACGACGGCGTCCTGCTCGCGAACGCCGGCCACTTCGACGTGGAGATCAACCTCGAGGCGCTCGACGACCTCGCGGTCGACCGGTTCGAGGCTCGCGACGGCGTCGAGGGCTACGAGCTGCCGGACGGCCGCGTGCTCAACGTGCTCGCCGAGGGCCGGCTCGTCAACCTCGCCGCGCCCATCGCGCTCGGCCACCCGGTCGAGGTGATGGACCAGAGCTTCGGCATCCAGGCGGTTGTCGTCCGCGAACTCGCCGCGAACGGCGCCGACTACGAGGCGGGGGTTCACGACGTCCCGGACGACCTCGACCGGGAAGTCGCCGAGATCAAACTCGCCGCCGAAGGCGTCGCCCACGACTCGCTCTCGGAGGCGCAACGCGAGTACATGGGCAGCTGGGAGCACGGAACCTGACCGCCGACGCGACCGCTTTTTGTACCGACGGCGCCTACCGCACGCATGAACCAGACGGCGGTGCTTCACACTGGCTTCGGACTGATGATACTGGTCGGCTTCGCCGTTTCTGACCCGACGGTGCGGATCGCGGCGTTCTCGCTCGGTGCCGTCCTCTTCGTCGCCGGCATCGTCGCCGCCCGCCGAGGGGACGACGGGTCGGCCGAGCCGTCCGGTTGAGCCCGGCGTCGCCGGCGGACGCCCCGTCACGGCTCGCGTGATTTTTGTTCGTCGCTCCCGTTATCGAAGCAGTGACAGTCACCAGCCTCCACGACCCGAGTCACCGCGAGGCGCTCTGGGAGCTGGAGGCGGCGTTCGACCGCGGCGACCTGGTCAGCGTCTTCGGCCGGTGTACCGTCTCGTACGAGGGACGCGCCGCCTCCGACCTCGGCTCCGGCGACCGCCTTCTCCTGTTGAAGCCGGACGGGGCGGCGCTCGTCCACACCGACGAGGGACGCACTCCGGTCAACTGGCAGCCTCCGGGCTCGACACACCACGCCGCGGTCCGCGAGGGACGCCTGCGGGTCCGCTCGACACGAACCAGTCCCGACGAGCGTCTCACGGTCCGGTTTTCGACCGTCAGTCAGTTCTCTGCCATGTCGGTCACGGGCGGGCGCGACCTCGACGTTCACGGCAGCGAGGAGGATCTCCGAACGCGGATCGTGGAGCGTCCCGCGCTGATCGAGCCCGGATTCGAGCCGACGGCGACCGAACGCCCCTCGAGTGCGGGGCCGATGGACGTGTTCGGCGTCGACGCCGACGGCACTCCGGTCGTCGTCGAGTTGAAGCGCCGGCGGGTCGGCCCCGACGCGGTCGGCCAACTCGCCCGCTACGTGCGAGCGGTTCGCGAGGAGCGAGGCGTCGACCCGGACGCCGCCGACCCGGACGCGGCCGTCCGCGGCGTGCTCGTCGCTCCGTCCGTCACCGACCGCGCCGCCGAACGGCTCGCGGACCACGGGTTCGACCACGTCGCGCTCGATCCGACCGCGGACGACTGAGCCGGGACCGGCGATCACGTCGGCGACGGAGACGGTCGTCTCGCCGGCTCCGTCGGCGTATCGAAGGCTTTATCGACGCAGCGGAGGCTACATCGGACAAGTAACCATGTCCGACAAACCCGCTTCTATGTACCGGACGATCGACAAACCCTCGTACACCCGACGCGAGTACATCACGGGGATCCCCGGCTCGAAGATCGCCCAACACAACATGGGCGACCTCTCGTCCGAGCCCGACGACTACCCGGTCCAGATCAGCCTCCGCGTCGAAGAGGAGCTACAGGTCCGCCACGGCTCACTCGAGAGCGCGCGGCTGTCGGCGAACCGCCACCTGATCAAGGAACTCGGCGAGGGAACCTACAAGATGACCCTCCGAAAGTTCCCCCACCAGGTCATCCGCGAGAACAAACAGGCGACGGGCGCCGGCGCGGACCGCGTCTCCGACGGCATGCGCCAGGCGTTCGGCAAGCCCGTCGGGACGGCCGCCCGTCTCAACGCCGACGACATCGTGTTCTCGGCGTACTGCACCGCCGACCAGGCGCCCGCAGTAAAGGAAGCGTTCCGCCGCGCGTACAACAAGCTCTCGCCGCCGTGTCGGATCACGGTCGACCGCGGCGAAAAGCTGCTCGTCGCGTAGCCGGCTCGACCGCGTTCGGTTCTCAC
>CAZKXC010000160.1:0-3126 GCA_964556645.1 uncultured Halobellus sp. | reverse complement strand
TATCAACGTGTTCACCGAGGGCGGCGAACTGACCGGCGTCCCCGGCTTCCGGCCGCTCGAGGGCGAGGGGATCGACGATCCGGTCGAGGACGGCCCCGTGCCGTTCGTGGGCGACCCCGACGACTACGAGCAGTCGAACGAGGACCTGATCCGAATCGCCAACGACCTCCGCGAGGAGGACGAGATTCACTTTGTCGGCGCGTATCACTACGACGACCAGGTGTGGGGGGTGTATCCCGGCCCCTGGCACGTCAACCACTTCAGCGCCGTCTTCGCCTTCGACGGATACTGACGCCTCACGCCGCGACAGTCCGTTCCGGGTCTCGCCGGCTCAGTCGTGTCGGAAACACCGCGTGCCCGTGAACGCCATCGCCATCCCGCGGTCGTCGGCGGCGTCGATCACGTCCTCGTCGTTGACAGAGCCTCCGGGTTGGATCACGGCGTCGATGCCGGCGTCGGCCGCCTCCTCGATCGCGTCCGGAAACGGGAAGAAGGCGTCCGAGGCCATCACCGCTCCCGCGGCGGATTTGCCGTCGGCGTCCTTCTCGGCTTTCATCGCCGCGAGCGTGACGGCGTCGACCCGCGAGACCTGTCCCATCCCGACGCCGACGGTCTCGGTGCCGGTCGCAAAGAGGATCCCGTTCGATTTGACGTGTTTGAGCGTCTTCCAGGCGAACACCATCGTCTCGAGTTGGGCGTCCGTCGGGGCCTCGTCGGTGACGACCTCCAGGTCGTCCGCGGTCGGCGACTGACGGTCCCGTTCCTGTATCAGCCGTCCGCCGACGATCGACTTCTCGGCGAACCGTTCTGAGACGGCCTCGTCGCCCTCGTCGAGCGGGCCGACGTCGAGCACGCGGAGATTCTCCTTCTCGCGGAGCACGTCGAGCGCGCTGTCGGTGTACCCCGGCGCGACGACCACCTCCTTGAACGAGTCGACGATCGCCTCGGCGGTGTCGGCGCCACACGGCCGGTTGAGGGCGACGATTCCGCCGAACGCCGACTTGGCGTCGGTTCGAAGCGCCCGGTCGTACGCCTCCGCGAGGGTGTCCGCGGTCGCACACCCCGCCGGATTGGTGTGTTTGATCACGGCGGCCGCGGGATCGGCGAACTCCGTGACGAGTCCGAGCGCGGCGTCGGCGTCGTTGTAGTTGTTGTACCCCATCGCCTTCGCGCCCGGGTTCAACTGGGCCGCGCCGACGACGTTCGGCTCCTCGCAGGCGGGATCGGCGTACAACGCGGCGTCCTGGTGTGGATTCTCGCCGTATCGCAGGGAGGCGGTGCGGTCCTCGGAGACGAACCGTCGGGCCGGAAACGCACCCCCGGTGTCGCCGTCGGTCCGAACCGACTCGGGGGTGCCGTCGTCGCCGGTCACGACCGTCGCGTCGCCCGTCGCGAACCACCGGACCGCCCGCGGGTACGCGACGAACTCCGCCTCGTGGAGAACCCGGCGTTCGAGCGCCGCGACGTCGTCGTCCTCGTAGACGGGGACCGGCTCCTGGGTCACGATCGGCCCGTCGTCGACGGCCTCGGTGACGACGTGGACGGTACAGCCGGTGGTTCTGACGCCCGCCGCGAGCGCCTGCTCGTGGGCGTCGGTGCCGGGAAACGCCGGCAACAACGAGGGATGAACGTTCAGCGTCGTCGGGGCGGCGTCGAGAAACTCGTCGGTGAGCACGCGCATGTAGCCGTCCAGACAGACGAGGTCGACGTCGTACGCCGACAGGCGGTCGAGGATCCGGCGCTCGTGGCTCGCGCGCGATTCGTCGTCGCCGCGGACGACGACCTCGGTCGGAATCCGGCGTTCTGCGGCGGCCTCCAACACCGGCGCGCCCTCACGGTTCGTCAAGACGACCGAGGGCTCCGCGCCTCCCGGCGCGGCGTCGGCGAGGTGACACAGGTTTCGTCCGCGGTTGCTGGCGAGTCCGGCGATCTTCATACGCGACCGTCCGAGCGGTCGCGTTTATCGGTTACGGTCGGACGGAGTGAGTGTACACGATTACGGACAGATACGCCGGTCGCGTCCGGGTATTCGCCCGCCGCTATCCACCTCCGTGGATACAGCCATCGACACGCTTTTGCGCGCTCCGGGGACACTCGCGGACATGCCCGCCGACCCGATTCCCGGACTCTCCCGCTCGGATCCGCTCTCGGCCGTCTCGCCGATCGACGGCCGATACGCCGGCCGCACCGCGCCGTTGTCTCCGTACGCGAGCGAGGCGGGGCTCATGCGCGCCCGCACCCGAGTGGAAGTCGAGTACCTGATCGAGCTGGCCGCGCTCGACGAGACGCCGCTCGCGTTCGACGAGCCGACGGTCGACGCGCTGTGTGACCTGTACGAGTCGTTCGCCGCGGAGGACGCCCGGCTGATCAAGGCGTTGGAGGTCGAGGGGGCGGCCGGGTACGCCGCCACCAACCACGACGTGAAAGCCGTCGAGTACTTCCTGCGAGTGCGGCTGTCGGAGGCGGCCGACGGAGACGGGCCGGTCGACGACGCGGAGGCGGTGATCCCGTGGATCCACTTCGGGCTCACGAGCGAGGACGTCAACAATCTCGCCCAGCGGCTGCTCGTCCGGCCCGCGGTGACCGCGGTGTTGGTCCCCGCGATCCGGGAGGTGCGCGACGCGCTCGTCGACCTGGCTCACGACCACCGCGACACGCCGATGCTCGCGCGGACCCACGGCCAGCCGGCGACGCCGACCACGTTCGGCAAGGAGATGGCGGTGTACGCCGCGCGGCTCGGGCGGGCGCTCGGACGCCTCGAGGCCGCGGCCGACGACCTCTCCGGAAAGCTCGCCGGCGCGTCGGGGACGTACGCCGCCCACGTCGCCGCCTATCCCGACGTCGACTGGCCGGCCGTCTCGCGGTCGGTCGTCGACAGGCTCGGGCTGGAGCACGCGCCGCTCGCGACGCAGGTGAATCCGTGTGACGACCTCGCCGCGGTGTTCGACGCGCTGCGTGGCGTCAACAACGTCCTCTTGGACCTCGACGTCGACGCCTGGCTGTACGTCTCCGACAGGTACCTCGGGCAGCGCGCGGCCGCCGGGGAGACCGGCTCGTCGACGATGCCACACAAGGTGAACCCGATCGACTTCGAGAACAGCGAGGGGAACCTCTCGAAGGCGAACG
>CAZKXC010000159.1:0-3266 GCA_964556645.1 uncultured Halobellus sp. | reverse complement strand
TCGTGGGCTTCCGCCCTCGGAATCAATGTGAGCCGGCGGGGTCGTCACGCCGCCTCGGTGTGTCGGCCGGTCCGCGTCACTCGTCGCTCAGGACGTGTTCGTCGAGAAACTCGTCGACCGCGCGGTACGCCTCGATCCGGTTGTCGCGCTTCGAGAAGCCGTGGCCCTCGTCGTCGAAGATCAGTTTGCGCACCGGAACCCCCTGCTCGCGGGCCGTCTCGACGATCTGTTCGGCCTCGCCGACGGGCACCCGGGGGTCGTTCGCGCCGTGCAAGACGAACAACGGCGACGCGATCTGGTCGACGTTGTTGATCGGCGAGATCGATTCCAGAAACGCCCTGTCCTCGTCGAGCGAGCCGTACTCCGCCTCGCGGTGTTCGCGTCGCCAGTCGCCGGTGTTCTCGAGGAAGCTGACGAAGTTGGCGATGCCGACGATGTCGACGCCGGCGGCCCACAGGTCGGGATACTCGGTCAGCGCCGCGAGCACCATGAACCCGCCGTAAGAGCCGCCCATGGCCACGACGCGGTCGGGGTCGACCTCGGGATGGTCGTGGAGCCACTCGACGCCGGCCCGGACATCCGCCACCGAGTCCATCCGGCGTTCCACGTCGTCGAGCGCGGCGTACGCCGTGCCGTAGCCCGAGGAGCCGCGAACGTTGGGCTCGAAGACGGCGTACCCGCCGTTCAACAGGTACTGCGTGACCGAGCCGAAGGAGGGCCGCCGCTGTGACTCCGGCCCGCCGTGGATGTCGACCACGACGGGGTAGCCGTCCGGGGGCGTCTCGCTTTCGGGAACCGAGAAGAACGCCGGAATCTCGCGGCCGTCGAACGTCGGATAGTGGACGAGTTCGGGCTCGATGAACGAGTCTCGCGGGATGCCCGCGGTCGAGGCGGTCGTCCACCGCTCGGTCTCGCCCGTGGTGGTCTCGACGACGTAGACGTTCGGGTTCATCGTGCGCCCGGTGGCGGTGAGCGCGACGCGGTCGCCGTCGGGGCCGAAGCTCGCGCCGCCCGCGACGCCGTCGGGCAGGTCGGGGGCGGGAAACGGGTCTATCCGGTCCGGCGAGACGAGTTCGCCGACCGTGATCTCCGTGTAGCCGTCGACGTTCCGCGAGTAGACGACCCGGCGTGAGGCCTCGTGGACCGCGACCCCGTCGACGTTCCAGCTGCGGTCGGCGTCCGGGTCGTCGCCGTCGACCACGACGCTGAACGCGCCGGTCGCCAGCTCGAGGCGTTCGAGCCGGAGCGTGTCGCTCTCGCGGTCGGTGACGAGGTAGACCGCGTCTCCGTCGGGGCCCCACTCGGGGCTGGCGTACCGAACGTCTCCCTCGTGAGGCGTGTGGTGTGTCAGCTCGCCCGAAGCGAGGTCGAGGGTGTACACGTCGTGGTCGTACGAGGAGTGCGCCTCGTGGACGAGCAGCCGGTCGTCGCTCGGCGACCAGCCGGCGACGGAGAGCTGGCCGTCGTCCTCGTGGACGAGCGTGGCCGCGTCGCCGACCGCCGTGCGTTCCTGGACGTAGACGTCGAACGCCGACGCCTCGCGCCGGTTCGACGTGAACGCGAACCGGTCGCCGTCGTTCGCCCAGCCGCCCCATCGGTGTTTCGCCGCCGGGCGGTCGGTGAGCGGCGTGACCGTTCCCGCCTCGAAGTCGAGCCGGTACAGCTGTGTCCGCTCGTTACCCCCCTCGTCCATCCCGAAGACGGCCTCCGAGCGTTCCGGCGAGGAGTCGACGAAGGTGACGCGCTCCTCGAAGAACGTGTGTTGGTCGGGCCACGCGAGCGGAGCCTCGACCGACCACACCTGCGGGGTGCCGGTGGTGTCGAGCAGAAAGGAGAGCCGGCCGCCGGGGCCGAGGTCCGCCCCGCCGGCGCTCCGCACGTTGAGGTAGCGTTCGATGTCGTATCGGCGCATACCGCCCGTTCTGCCGCCGGCGGCAAACCGTTTCGGGTGGGGTCGAGACGGCGCGGTCCGCGGCGTCCGCGGGAGGGCGTGGCTTTTTACTCGGTCCTGCCCTCCGGTCGGGGTATGCGCGTCGCCTTCGTCTCGCTTTTCACTCCCGACCACGGCGACACGCCGGCGCGCTCCCGGACGAAGCGGATCGCCGAGGGGCTCGCCGCGCGCGGCCACGAGGTGACCTGGCTGTGCGGTCGCTGGTGGGGCGGCGGAGCGTCCCGGTTCGAGGCGGACGGCATCGCGTACCGGTCCGTCGTCGTCGACCCGTCGCCGACGCGGTTCGCGGCGCGGCTCCCGGCCGCCGTTCGCCGGCTCGGCCCGGACGTCGTTCACGCGGTCAACAGCCCGCCGGCCGCGGCGGTCGCCGCGGGTCTCGCCGGGCGACTCCGCGGACCGCCGGTGCTCGTCGACTGGTGGCGCGACCACCCGGCCGACTCGCGGCGGACGTACCGGCTCGTGGCTCGCGCCGCCGACGCGGTCGTGGCCCCCTCACGGACGACGAAGACCCGGGTCCGCGAACACGGCGCGGCGGACGACGACGTTCGGGTGATACCCGAGAGCATCGACGCCGACCTCGTCGCCGACGCGACGCCGGACGACCGCTTCGACGTCGTCTACTCCCGGCGGCTCGACCGCCACGCCAACGCCGAGACGTTCCTGCTGGCGCTGGCCGAACTGCGGAGACGCGACTGGCGTGCCGCCGTCATCGGCGACGGCCCCGAACGCGATCGGATCGAGTCGACGGCCGCGGAGCTCCGGATCGACGACCGGGTCACCTTTCTCGGAGAACGCCCGCTCGCCGAGCGCGTCTCGGTGTTCAAGGGGACGCACGTCTTCGCACAGACCGCGAGCTGGGAGTCGTTCGCGACGGAGCTCCTGTGGGCGCTGGCGTGTGGCTGCGTCGGACTCGTCGAGTATCAGGCCGACTCGAGCGCCCACGAGCTCGTCGAGGGACGCGAGCGGGGACGGCTCGTCACCAGCCCCGCGGAGCTGGCCGACGCGATCGCCGCCGTCGGCGACCGCGAGCGCCTGGCGGTCGACCCGGCGTTCGAGACGTACGACCACGCGGCGGTGCTCGACCGCTATCTCGCCGCCTACCGAGAACTCGGCGCGGAGTAATCGTGTCAACACGTATCAACACGATGAAAAGAACTACCACGGCTCGATCCGATACGCGGGGATATGCGATGGGCGACCGCCGGCCTGTTCGTGTCACTCGCCGCCGTGTGGGGGGTCTCGTTCGTCGCGACCCGCGCGGCGCTGCCATCGGTTCCGCCGCTGCCGCTCGCGGCGCTTCGGTTCGACGTCGTCG
>CAZKXC010000158.1:0-3306 GCA_964556645.1 uncultured Halobellus sp. | reverse complement strand
ACGGCCGGACGCGCCGGCGACGCCGCGAGTACCGCGGCGGCCGTGAGATGTTTCCCGGCCGGGTCGGTACGATGGCTCGTCGCATGGACCCACGCGCCGACCTCGACGGACCCGTCAGCGTCGTGCTCCCGACCCGCCGCTGGACCGCCGCCTGTACGGAACTCGCCGACCAGATCCGCCCGGACGACGAGCTGCTCCTCGTCTGTGACCGCCCGGACGACCCCGTCGTCGACGCGGCCGCGGGATCTGCCGCCGAGGTCGTCGTCGCGGGAGAACCGACCGGCTGCTCCGCGAAGTGTCACGCGCTCGCCGCCGGACTCGAGCGCGCGACCGGCGCGGTCATCGTCTGTACGGACGCCGACTTCGAACACGGCCCGGCGTGGCTCTCGCGGGTGCTCGCACACCTCGCCGACGCCCCGCCGGGACACGTCGTCTCGACCGCCCCCGTGCTCGTGAGCGAGGGGCCGCTGATGAAGCCGTTCGAGGGGCCCGGCGCCGTCGGCGCCGCGATGACGACGCGTTTCGACACCACAGTCTGGGGCGGCACCATGGCGTTTCGCCGTGAGGCGGTCGACATCGACGGCTACGCCGCCGACCTGCGGCGGACGGTGAGCGACGACGCCCTCCTCACCCAACGGGTCGACGGCGTCCACTCGGTTCCCGATCTCATCTCCGAGATGCCCGTCTCGGGAACCCTTTCTGACACCCTCTCCCGACAGGTCCGGTGGACTCTGACGGCGGCGTACGTCGACCCGGGCGGACTGGTCGCCGGCGCGGTGATCCCGCTCGCGGTGCTTCTCGGGACGATACTCGCCCCGTTCGTGACGGTCCCGCTCGTGACCGGCGTCGCCGCCGCCGCGTACGCGTACTGCGGCGTTCGCCGCTGGACGTTTCTGTTCGCCGTGCCGGCGTATCTGGCGAGCCTGCCGCTCTTGCTCTACGGGCTCGCTCGGCGAGAGTTCGTCTGGAACGGCCGGCGATACCGCTGGACGGGATTGTACGACGTGACCGTGCTCGACCACGACGTCGACTGACCGGGCCGGTCACCGGTCGTTTCAGAAAAGTCGTACCGCGAGACCGCGTCGGCCGGCTCAGACGCCGCGGCCCTGGATCTTCTCGGCTTCGGCCATGTCCTCGTTCGACTGGCCTTTCATCCCCTTGCCGGTTCCGCTCGCGATGCGGGCGAGCTCTTCGGGGTCGTCCCAGTTGTTGACGGCCTCGACGACCGCGTTGCCCATCTCGACGGGGTCTTCTGCGCCGAAGATGCCGGAGCCGACGAAGATGCCGTCACAGCCGTGGTACATCATCAGCGCGGCGTCGGCGGGCGTCGCGATGCCGCCGGCGGCGAAGTTGACGACCGGGAGCCGGCCGAGGTCGGCGGTCTCGTGGACCAGGTCGCGCGGCGCGCCGTGCTCGCGGGCCCACTTCTCGCGCTCCTCGTAGTTGAGCCCGGTGAGCGTCCGGATCTGGTTTTTGATCGTGCGCTGGTGTTGGACGGCCTGGTTGACGTCGCCGGTGCCGGCCTCGCCCTTGGTGCGGATCATGGCCGCGCCCTCGCGGATCCGTCGGAGGGCTTCGGGGAGGTTCCGGGCGCCACACACGAACGGGGAGGTGAAGTCGCGCTTGTCGGTGTGGTACGCGTCGTCGGCGGGGGTGAGCACCTCGCTCTCGTCGATCATGTCGACGCCGAGCGCCTCCAGAATCTCCGCCTCCTTGCGGTGGCCGATGCGCGATTTCCCCATCACCGGGATCGACACCTCGTCGATGACCTCGGGAACGCGCTCCGGGTCGGGCATCCGCGCGACGCCGCCGCGCTTGCGGATGTCTGCCGGCACGTTCTCCAACACCATCACGGCGACCGCGCCGGCGTCCTCGGCGATGCGGGCCTGCTCGCGGTTGACGACGTCCATGATGACGCCGCCCTTCTGCATCCGGGCGAAGCCGCGCTTGACCAGTTCGGTCCCCTGTCTCAGCTCCTCTAGGTCCGTTACCTCTGGCATGTGTGCGGGTACGGGCGCGGGTCACTTAACGGGTCGCTTTTTGTGGGATTCTGCCGGCCGCATCGGGGGGATCACCACCCCAAATTCGAAGTCGATCCGGCCCCATATCCCCGTATGCACACCGGTGCGATCGTCGCCGGCGGGCGCTCGACCCGCTTCGGCGACGCCGACAAGTCGGTCGCCGACCTCGGCGGTGTGCCGATGATCCGGCGGGTCGCCGAACGGCTGGCGGGCACCGGCGACCCGGTCCCGCCGGGCGCCGAACGGGCCGCCGGCGGCGACCCCGTCGTCGACGACCTCGTGGTGAACTGTCGGCCCGACCAGCGCGACGCCATCGCGGCCGCGCTCGGCGGGCTCCCGTTGTCGGTGCGGTGGGCGCTCGACGACGAGCCGGACCGCGGCCCGATGGCGGGCATCGGCAACGCGTGCCGGGCCGCTCCCGGCGAGCTCGTCTTCGTCGTCGCCTGTGACACCCCGTTCGTCGACCCGGCGTTCGTCGACGCGTTGTTCGCCGACGCGGCCGACGCCGACGCCGCGATCCCCCGTCTCTCCGACCGGTGGCTCCAGACCACCCACGCGGTGTACCGGGCCGACGCGATGGCCGCCGCCTGCGAGCGCGCCCTCGCCCGCGGCGACCGGAAGGTGCTCGCGGCCGTCGAGGCGTTGTCCGTCGTCCACGTCGACGAGGCGACGATCCGCGAGCGCACGACCGAACACACGTTCACCAACGTCAACACCCGGGAGGAGCTCGCGGACGCGGAGGCGTACCTCGCCGAGCACGCCTGACGCCGCTACTCTTTGAGCACCTCGTAGGCGCGGTTCAGCCGCTTGAACGCCTCCTCGTCGCCCTCGTCGCCGTCGGGATGGAGCCGCTTTGCGCGCTCGCGGTAGGTCGTTCGGATCGCCTCTTGGTCGGCGGCGGGGTCGAGTTCTAGCGTCGCGTACGCCTCGCGTTCGGACATCGCGCTCGCGGAGGGGGCTCGGTCTCCGGGGTCGCCGTTCCGCCGGCGGCCGGCCGCCGCCCGCGACCCCCGAGCGGTCCGGTAGGCGTCCCGTCGGTTCTCCGCGGTTCTGGCCCGTTGTCTGGCGCGCTCGCGCTCCGTCGCGCCGATCCGGTCGGCCTCGCGGCGCGTCCGTTCTCTGAGCCGCCCGCTCGCGTGATACCACATGAGATACGCCGCGATCCCGAACGGCACGGCGACGACCAGCAACAACGGGTTGACGACCACCCCGGCGACGACGAGCAGGGCCGTCAGCCCGACGAACGTCGCGGTCATCCCGATGAGGATCGTGCGGTTCGCCACGC
>CAZKXC010000157.1:0-3361 GCA_964556645.1 uncultured Halobellus sp. | reverse complement strand
GCGCCGGATGAAGACGCGGCGGGCCACTACCGCCCCGTCGACATGGAGTGGTACGAGACGGTCGCCGCCGACGTGAAGGCGGTCCTCCACGACTGCGCCGACGTCGTCCGCGAGGTGAGCATCGACGAGGCGTACCTCGACGTCACCGACCGGACCGCCTGGGACGCCGCCAACGACGGCTCGGCGCCCAGCGCGGCGGCCGGGCCGAGCGAGACGCGAACGCTCGCGGAGGGGTACGCGCGACACGTCAAAGAACGGATCGAGCGGGCGGCCGGCGTCCCCGCGAGCGTCGGCGTCGCGCCGAACATGTCGGCCGCGAAGGTCGCGAGCGACGCCGACAAGCCGGACGGGCTCGTCGTCGTTCCGCCCGGCTCGGTCGAGTCGTTTCTCGCGCCGCTGCCGACGGCGGCGCTCCACGGGGTCGGACCGGTGACCGAGCGGGCGTTCTCGGCGCTGGACATCGAGACGGCCGGCGACGTGGCCGCCGCCGACCCGGAGACGCTGGCCGACGAGTTCGGCGAGCGGGGCCGCGAGTTGTACCGGCGTGCCCGCGGCGACGACGACCGAGCGGTGACGCCGCGGGGGCGGCCGAAGAGCCTCTCGCGGGAATCGTCGCTTCCGGCGACCGCCGACGAGGAGCGGAAACGCGAGACCGTCTCGGCGCTCTCGGCCGACGTCGCTCGCCGCGCCCGCGAGCGCGGCTGTCTGTACCGCACGATCGGCATCAAGGCGGTTTGTCCGCCGTTCGACGTCAACACCCGCGCGCGGAGCCTCTCCGGTCCCGTCGACGACCCCGACCTGGTCGAGACGGTCGCGCTCGACCTGCTCGAGGAGTTCGACGACGAGGCGGTTCGCAAACTCGGCGTCCGCGTCTCGAACCTGGATTTCGCCGACAGCGACCAGGCGACCCTCGCCGGGTTCGACGCCGACGACGACCGGCCGCGGGCCGAGCCGGGATCGGTCGACGACAACCGCGGCGACGGCGAGCGGCTCACCGACTGGATCGGCGCGGAGCCGACCGCCGAGAACGACGGTGCCGACCACAGCGGCCGCCGCCCGCCGGATCTCGACGAGGACCAGGCGTCGCTCGGCGACTGGGGCTGACCCGCCCGACCGGCGGTCCGAGCGGACGTTTTTATGCTATCGCCGGCATCTCCCGAGCGTGTCCTCCGCTCGCGCGCTCCTCCTCGGCCGGAAGCGTGATCGCTCCCGCCTCGATCCGCGGCTTCTCGCGCCGCCAGCGTGTTTCGCGCTCGTTTTCGCCGCCTACGCGGCCGGCATCTTCGAGGTCGCCGGCGGCGTCGTGTTTCTCGCCGGCGACGCGGCGGCCGTCGGAAGCCTCGCGGCCGCGGCGCTCGCCGTCCGCCGGAACGGCCTGGTCGCCTCGTGGACCGTCGTCTACGCCGCCCTGCTCGGCTACAGCGCGGACCACTACCTGCTCGGTCTCTCCGGGCGGTCACTCGGTGACCGGCTCGTCGCCCTGCTCGGCGTCGACGGACTCGTCTATCTCGGCGTCCAGGCGCTCGTGATCGGAACGCTCGCGTGGATCGCCGGGCGGCTCGTCGGGCTGGCCGGCACGGCGCTCGGCCGCCGCTACGGGGTGTCTCGGCGAGACGGGTAGGGGCGGGGCGGGGCGGGACCGCGGTGAGGCGGCGAACGCACAGCGTTTACGCTCCGGGCGCCAACGTCGGTACATGGAGAATCTCGCGTGGGAGACGACCGACACCGACATCGACTACCGTTGTCCCGGCTTCGACGTGCGCCGCGACGCGGTGCGGTTTCCGGACGGCGAGGCGGGCGAGTACCACTACGTCGACGAGTCGCCGACGGTGGTCGTGTTGCCGATGACGCCCGACGGCGACGTGGTGGTCATCGACGAGTGGCGACAGGCGGTCGGGCGGGTCAACCGCGGAATCCCTACCGGCACGGTCGAGGCGGCCGACGGCGACGACCTCGAACGGGCCGCCGCCCGCGAACTCGCCGAGGAGACCGGCTACGAGGCCGCCGCGTTCGAGCGGCTGACGACGGTGGAGCCGGCCAACGGCGTGGCGAACGCGGTCCACCACCACTTTCTGGCGACCGGCTGCGAGCCGACGGCGGAGCGCGACCTCGACCACAACGAGTCGATCGCCGTCGAGACCGTGGGGTACGACGCCATGCTCGAGGCGGTCGTCGACGACGAGCTCCGCGACGGCCGGGCCGTGACCGCGGTGTTGTGGTACGAACTGCTGTATCGGTGACTCGCCGCCGCGACGGGCCGAACGGGACGCCGGCGAACCGGACGGAGCCGAGACGAGCGGGTGGCCGACGGACAACCCTTTGAGCGACCAGTCCGTACGATACGGCGATGACGGACACCTCTGACGACGACGGGGCATCCCCGGCCGATCCGGCACCGGACGGCGGAGACCCGGTCGACGCGCCTCCGGCAGACGCCGGATACGGCACCGGAGACGCCGAGTCGGCCGACCCGGACTCGGTCGGCACCGAGTCGGTCGGCCCGGTCGACCTGGGCGACGCGGCCGACGACGATTCTCCCGCGGTCGCCGTCGTCGTCGCCATCGGGCTCGGCGTGCTCGGGCCGGCGATCGCGCTCGTGGGCGGGCTCGGGGTGAGCCTGCTCGGGGCCGTCGTCGGCGGCGTGTCGCTGGCGGTCAACGTCGTGCTCACGCTGATCGTCGGCCAGTACGTCGCGTTCGGCGGGCTCGCGGTCGGCTACCTGGCGTGGCGGGGGTTCGACCGCGCGGGAATCGTCTCGTATCTCGGCGTGCGGCGGCCGAGCCTGAAAGAACTCGGACTCGTCGTCGGCGGGTGGGTCGTGATCGTGGTCACGTTGTTCGTCGTCTCGGCGATCGTCCAGCTGCTCGGCACCGAGACCGCGTCGAACCAGAGCGCCGAGGTGGCGATGCAGAACCCGGCGATCATCCCGCTTTTCATCGTCGCGATGTTCCTCGTCGTCGGCCCCTCCGAGGAGATTCTCTACCGCGGGGTCGTCCAGGGGCGGCTCCGCGAGTCGTTGCCGGCGGCCCCCGCGATCGCCATCGCGTCCGGCATCTTCGCGCTGATTCACGTGATGGCGCTGACGGGCGGGCTCTCGGGACGGCTCACGACGGTCGGAATTCTCTTCTTCCCGAGTCTCGTCTTCGGCGCGGTGTACGAGTACACCGACAACCTCGTCGTCCCGGCGTTGTTACACGGCCTCCACAACGCGGTGTTGTTCACGATCCTGTACATCTCCATCGTGTACGGCGAGGAGCTCCGACAGGTCGCGGAGGGCGGCACAGCGGTGGTGTGGTGAACAGAACGGCGACCGACCGCGCCGTCAGTCCGCCGGCTCCGACGACCCGCACGACGCCGGCGA
>CAZKXC010000156.1:2098-3364 GCA_964556645.1 uncultured Halobellus sp. | reverse complement strand
TTCAAATCCCTCCTCCGGCTTAGAACTGCCTCTGTCTGCGACCCTGTCCCACCCTTTAGCGGTGGAACGACGTACATTCTGTTCTCAACTGTTCGGACTCGCCCGTCTTTCTTTTCAGCAGATGAGCTCCGGGTCGGTTTCGATCATGTACAGCGTCCGTGCCGCGATGTTCACCGCGTGGTCTGCGACTCGTTCCAGGTCCCGAACCGTCAACAACACCAGAGAAACATCGTCCAGCAGCTGCTCGACGCTCCACCCGTCGTCGCCCGTCTCCGCGATCAGCCCGCGCGTGACCCGCTCGCTCGCGCGCTGACAGAGCGCGTCGACTTCGTCGTCGGCAGCGGTCGCTCGACACGCCTCGGCATCCTCGGTCTCGTACGCCGCGAGGCTGCGCTCGACCATGGAACGAGCCACAGCTCCGAGGTCGCCGATCCGCTCGGGGTCGGTGATACTCTTGAACGAAGCGGTGACAGACCGGAGGTCACCCGCGACGGGCTGTTGGAGGGCCATCAGGTCGAGATACCGCTCTCGAGTCGGAAATACGTCTCGTTGATCTCGCCGTCGTCGATGATCGCCCGCGCTGCCGACCGGTTGTCGCCGTAGATGGTCTCGAGACTCTCCTCAAGCCGCCTGACCACCTCGTCGCCCATCGCAAGCGTACTGTAGCGCAGTTCGTCGAGCAGTTCCTGGTACCGTTCTCGAGCCACGCGATCACCCGAACTTACCGGTGATGTAGTCTTCCACGCGTTCGCTGCTCGGGTCCTCGAACACCTGATCCGTGTCGCCGTACTCGACCAGTTCGCCACCTGTCAGAAAGACCGCGGTCTGATCCGAGATGCGCGCGGCCTGTTGCATATTGTGCGTGACGATAACGACCGTGTACTCCTCCGAGAGGTCGTCGATCAGGTCCTCGATCTTCGCGGTGGCGATCGGGTCGAGCGCCGACGCCGGCTCGTCCATCAGGATGATCTCCGGGTCGACGGAGAGGGCGCGGGCGATACAGAGGCGCTGCTGTTGTCCGCCGGAGAGGCCGAGCGCGTTGTCGTCGAGCCGGTCGCTCACCTCGTCCCACAGCGCCGCGTCGCGGAGGCACCGCTCAACGAGCTCGTCACGCTCCTCCGCGTCGCTGCGGTTCAACAGTCTGGCGAGGAGGCCCGTGTCGAGATCGCCGTGTTTCTTCGGCCCGTACGCGATGTTCTCGCGGATCGACTTCGGAAAGGGGTTCGGCGACTGGAACACCATGCCGACCCGCTTCCGCAGCTCGAC
>CAZKXC010000156.1:0-1998 GCA_964556645.1 uncultured Halobellus sp. | reverse complement strand
GTGGGTTGGTGTTCTCGCTCATTGGTGATCAGGTGTGTCTGAGCCGCCGCCGGAAGTAGTAGCGCGTCGCGATTCCGATCGCGTAGAAGGAGAGGACGACGACGAGCAGCACGAGCGCCGTCGCCCAGCGGAACTCGTCCGCGTTGCCGACGTTGCTGCTCGCGCCGACGCCGGCCGTGATCAGCGCGTACAGCTGGTACGGGAGCGCCGAGGTGGCCTGGAGGAGCTCCGGGTTCGCGACGAACGGCGGCGCCGACGTGAACTGGAAGCCGCCGATGACGTCCGCGGTCTGGGAGCCCGGGACGAACGTCCCGCCGGCCATCGTCAGCAGAATCGGTGCCGTCTCGCCGGCGATGCGGCCGACGCCGAGGATGACGCCGGTGACGACGCCCGGGAGCGCCGCGGGGAGGACGACGCTGCGGATCGTCTGCCACTTCGACACGCCGAGGGCGGCGCTCGCGTCGCGGTACTCGTCGGGAACGGAGAGCATCGCCTCGCGGGACGTGATGACCACGAGCGGCAGCAGCATGAAGCCGAGCGTGATCATGCCCGAGAGCAGCGACTTCCCGTTGCCGAACCGCGGGATGAGGAAGGCGAATCCGAACAGCCCGAAGACGATGCTCGGGGTGCTCCACAGCCCGTTCGTCGCGACCTCGACGACCTGCGTGAACCGACCGCGCTCGGCGTACTCGGTGAGGAACAGCGCCGCACCGACGCCGAGCGGGACCGCCAGCACGACCGCGCCGACGACGAGCCAAACCGTGCCGACGATCGCCGGCAGCACGCCCTGGAAGTCGTTGAACAGGGCGACGCCGTTCATCAGGAACGGAACCGAGACCGGGAGCGCGACCGACACGCCGAAGACCGACATCGTCGGTCCGGTCCCGAATCCGAACTCGGTGCCGTTCAGCAGGCCGGGGATCCCCTGAACGACCACGAAGGCGACGAGGATGAACAGGAAGGCGACGATGGAGAGCGCGTTCACGTAGACGAGCACGTACGCGCCCATGTGTCGCCCGCGGGCGCCGAAGCCGCCGTACGCCTTTGCCGACGCCCATCCTCCGTACAGCGCGCTGAACAGCGTCGAAACGGGGATGAGGAACTCCGCGGTGATCGCGGCCTGCTGTTCCCAGCCGAGCTCCCACACCCACGTCGGGCCGATGGCGCCCGTCAAGAAGACGAGCCCCGTCACCCCGAGGAGGGCTCCGAGCGGGACCGTCGATCCGAGGTCCTCGCGCGGGAGGACGGTGGCCGCGAACGCGACGGCGCCGGTAGCGACCCCGGCGACGACGCCGACTCCCGCGCCGAGGCCGAGCGTCTGGCTCGCGACGCTACCCCCGATGACGACCCACGGGACGGCGGCGCCGAAGCCCGCGATGAGCCCGGCGCTCGGGTCCGGATTCGTCTCGACGTAGCCGAACCGTGACCCGACGCCGAAGCCGATCACCGTGACGCCGAGCGCGGTCAGGAGGCCGCCGAGCAGCGTCACTGTCTGGACCCCGAGCAGCGAGCCGGTGAGGCTGATCCGTTCGAACATCGCCGCGATGGCGAGCGCGAACAGGGTCGCCGAGAGCCCGACGGCCACCGCGGCGACGGCGTCCGTTTCGGTCGTCTCCGACTCGACCAGCCGTGTGTCTGTCCGGCCCGCTCCCGCCATCAGATCTCACCCCCCAGCCGCTTGTGCATCCGCCACTCGATGTACTGCGCGCCGATCGAGATGACGAGGACAGTGACGAACAGGATGACGCCGGCGACGAACAGCGCGTCCATCTGGAGCCCGTCGGCCTCGCCGTAGTTCCGGGCGATGATCGAGGTCAGCGTCTCCTGGCCGTAGAAGACGTTAACGAGCGGCTCCGTGAGGCGCGGGACGCCGCGGAGCATCACCGTGGCGGCCATCGTCTCGCCGATCGCGCGGCCGACGCCGAGCAGGACCGCGGCGGAGACGCCCGAGAACGCCGCCGGCAGCGTGATCGAGGTCATCGTCTGCCAGTCGGTCGT
>CAZKXC010000155.1:0-3386 GCA_964556645.1 uncultured Halobellus sp. | reverse complement strand
TGCACTACAACGTCCACAAGACGTTCGCGACGCCCCACGGCGGCGGCGGCCCGGGAGCCGGCCCGGTCGGCGTCACGGACCGACTCGCCGAGTTCCTCCCGAGCCCGCGCGTCCGCGAGGCCGAGACGGGAAGCGGCTACGAGCGGTTCGAGCCCGCCGAGTCGATCGGGAAGGTCCACGGCTTCCAGGGCAACTGGCTCGTGTTGATCAAGGCGTACGCGTACATCGCCCGGCTCGGCGACGACGGGCTCGCGGACGCCGCGGCCAAGGCCGTGCTCAACGCGAACTACCTCGCCGAGCGGATCGAGTTGGACGTGCCACACGGGCCGTTCCACCACGAGTTCGCGGCGACGGCCGGCGACCGCGACGCCGCGGACGTCGCCAAGCGCATGCTCGATTTCGGCGTCCACCCGCCGACGACGAAGTGGCCGGAGATGGTGCCCGAGGCGATGTTGACGGAGCCGACCGAGATCGAGAACAAGTCGTCGCTCGACGACCTGGCGTCGGCGTTCAACCTCGCGTACTCGGACGTGGAGGAGGCGCTCGAGAACGCGCCCAACCGGACCGCGGCGTCCCGGATCGACCAGGTCGGAGCCGCCCGGAACCCCCGGCTCTCCTGGCGGGCGCTCGACGAGGAGTAAGCCGCCCGCCTCGCACGGACCGTTTTATTTCGCCGCGCACACATACTCCGAACGACAATGCTCATCGGCATCGTCTCCGACACGCACGACGACCGCGCCGCGGTCGAGGCGGCGGTAGAGCTGTTCGAGTCGGCGGGCGTCGACGCGGTCGTCCACTGTGGCGACTTCGTCGCTCCCTTCTCCGTGACGCCGTTCGACGCGGAGTTCGCGTTCTACGCGGTCCGCGGCAACAACGACGGCGAGTGGGCCGTCGAGTCGACCGTCGACGGCTTCGGAGAGTACCTCGGCGAGGCCGGAACGCTCGCGTTTGGCGACGGCGCCGACGCGGTCGACGTCGCCGTCACCCACGGAACGAGCGCAGTCGTCGTGGACGCGCTCGTCGACTGCGGCGACTACGACTACGTGTTCCACGGCCACACACACGCACACGCCGTCGAGGAGCGCGACGGGACGGTCCGGGTCAATCCCGGCGGCCTCCCGATTCCGGTCGACGGCGCCGACGACGCCTTTCGGGCGGCGACGCTCGACACGGCGGCGGCGGGCGCGGACGCGGTGACGCACCATCGATTGGACGGGTGAGCCGGCCCGGCGTCGGACCGAGTCACCCGGTGTTTTTATCGCCGCGCCGTCGTAGGATATCGCATGAGACACGCACAGGGCGAACTCCTCACGATCGACGTGACCGACAGGACCGCCTCCACGGAGCCGATAGACGATCGACTCGCGGCGTTCGTCGGCGGACGCGGCCTCAACACCCGGCTCGCGTACGACCGGATTCCGTTCGACGCCGACCCGCTGGGGCCCGAAAATCGGCTGTTCTTCTCGACGGGGCCGATGCAGTACTCCACCACCTCGTTCACGGGTCGAATGGCGGCGACGGCCGTCTCGCCGCTCACGAACGGGCTGGTCTCGTCGAACGCCGGCGGCTTCCTCTCGCGTAACTTCACCGGCGCCGGGTACGCCGCGGTCGAACTCGTCGGCGCGAGCGACGACCTGCTCGCGATACACGTCCGCGAGCCCGACGACGACGGGACGCCGGCGGTCGAGTTCGAGGAGGTGGCCGACCTCGCCGAGGCGCCGGTGCCGGCGGTGTCGGATCGGTTCGAGGCGGACCGCGGATTGGGGCCCGAACACGTCGCGTGTGTCGGCCCTGCCGGAGAGAACCGGGTTCGGTTCGCGTCGATCATGACCTCCGACTCGCGGGCGTTCGGACGCGGCGGCCTCGGAGCGGTGCTCGGGTCGAAGGGAGTGAAGGCGCTCACGTTCGACGGCGACGCGGACGCGGCGATCGACATCGAGTGGCCCGACGACGCCGGCGAGGTCCACCGCGAGGCGGCGACCTCCGACTCGATCATGAAACGACAGGGGACCACGAGCGTGACCGAGCTCGCCAACGAGGTCGACGCGCTCCCCGCGTACTACTTCTCGGAGCGCTCTTTCGAGGGCGTGTCGGGGATCTCCGGCGACCGCGTCGAAGAGAAGAAGTACAAGAAAGGAACCTGCTCGCAGTGTGCGTTCGCGTGCAAGCTCCCGACGCGCGACGAGCAACGCGGAATCGAGACGGAGGGGCCGGAGTTCGAGACCGTGATGGCGTTCGGGAGCAACGCCGGTGTCGACGACATCGTCGACGTGATGGCCGCCAACGAGCTGTGTGATACGCTCGGGATGGACACCATCTCGTGTGGCGACGTGGTGTCGATGTACCTCGCGAGCGAAGACGAGTTCGGCAACGCCGAGCTGGTTCGTTCGGTGGTCGAACAGATCGCCTACCGCGAGGGCGTCGGCGACGAGCTCGCCGAGGGGGTCCACCGGGCACACGAGGCGTTCGGCGTCGACGACTGGACGGTGAAGGGGATGGCGTTTTCGGGCCACGACGGCCGCAAGCTCAACGGACAGGGGCTCGCGTTCGCCACCGCGAACCGCGGCGCCGACCACATGTACGGGGAGTTCTACCCGTACGAGTACCCGCTCGTCGGCAAGGACGAGGCGCTCGAACCGAGCGGGCTGGAGGGGAAGCCGCCGAAGCTCGTCGAAAAGGAGAACCGCAACGCGGTGCTCGACTCGGCGGTGATCTGCAAGTTCTCGCGGGGGACGGTCACCGACGACCGGCTCGCGGCCCTGCTCGACGCCGACTACGAGGCGCTCATCGACCTCGGCGGGCGCATCGTCGAACTGGAGCGCGCGTTCAACAACGCGCGCGGCTTCGATCGCGCCGACGACACGCTCCCGTACCAGATCGACGGGTTCGAGCGGGCGCTCTCGGAGTACTACGCGGTGCGCGGCTGGAACGACGACGGAACGGTCCCGGGATACGACGACGGCGAAGTCGTCGGCGCGGCAGACGACTGAACCGGTAACCACAATCGGCGTTTGTGTCTTCGGCGCGTTTTTGCCCGCGACCGTCGACCGCGATTCCATGGACAGGCGCGGCGTTCTCTCGACGATCGGCGCCGTCACGGCGGCCGGCGCGACGGCGAGCGTCGGCGGCTGTGTCGAGCGGGTCGGGCTCGGCGGCCCGGCGGTCGCCGAGCGGGAACCCCCCGACCGGCCGGAGACGCTGACCCCGACGGCCGTCGCGGACTACGTGGCTGCCACGGAGGAGACGTACGCTTACAACCACCACGCACGGAACGGCGCGACGGCGGTGAGCGTGACCGCGACGGCGACGTTCGACTACGAGGCGGTCGGCGGGTATCACGCCACCGCACAACACGCCGGATCCGTTCGCGTCGACGGCGACGAGAC
>CAZKXC010000154.1:0-3414 GCA_964556645.1 uncultured Halobellus sp. | reverse complement strand
CACCCCACGCGCCGAGTCCCCGAGACGCCGCCTACAGGCTCGCTCCGCCGTCGACCCACACCGTCTCGCCGGTCACGTAACTCGCCGCCTCCGAGGCGAGATAGAGGTACGCGCCGGGCAGGTCGTCCGGCGTGCCGGCCCGAGACGGGAGCCCTTCGGACTCCTCGATGGCGCTCCGCGCCTCTCCCGCCCACCCCTCGCGGATCTCGGTGGCGATCGGTCCGGGAGCGACCGCGTTGACGCGGATCCCGTGCGGGTCGAGTTCGAGCGCCGCGCTCCGCGTGAGCATCTGGACGCCGCCCTTCGTCGCCGCGTAGTGCGAGTGGTTCCACTCCGCGCGCTCGGCCGTCGTCGACGACGTGTTCACGATCGCGCCCGCGACGCCGCGGTCGATCATGTCTCTGGCGGCCAGCTGCGTGCCGAAGAACGCGCCGCCGAGGTTGACGCCGTGGACGAACTCGAAGTCCGCGGGCGCCACGTCGAGAAACTCGAGGCTGCGGTGAACGCCGGCGTTGTTCACCATCACGTCGACGCCGCCGAACTCCCGGGCCGCCTCGATCACCGACTCGATCTGGCGCGGCTCGGAGACGTCGGTCTCGACGAACGCGGCGGTTCCGCCGCGCTCCTCGATCACCTCGTGTGTAGGGATCTCGGCGTCGACGTCTTTGGGCGCCGCCCGGACGTCGGCGTTGATCACGGTCGCTCCCGCGTCGGCGAACTCCGTCGCGACCGCGCGGCCGATGCCGCTCGACCCGCCCGTGACAACGACCGTCTCGCCGGCGAAGTTCGCGTCGATGGTTCCCATACGAGTGCTCGGAGCGGGCGGATCAAAAAGGATCGTTATCGCGGCTCTGCCGGCTGGACTGCGGACGCGCCTCGCGAAACCCGGAATTCACGCGATCGGGTCGGCTCAGTCGTCGTCGGCCGCCTGCTCCGGCGGCGACGTCCGCGGCCCGCCGGCGTGTCCCTCGTGGGCGATCGCCGTCTCGAGTAGCGCCGGCGAGATGGCGGGCACCGCCGTCTCGTCCACGGGGCCGTTTCTCGCGATCGCCTCGGTCGACCGCGGGAACTCCCGGAGCTCCTTGTGGATCGCGATTCCGGCCTTCGCGCCCTGGCCCATCGCGACGGGCACCTGATTGTGACCGGGCGTCACGTCGCCGACCGCGAAGACGCCGTCCTCGCTGGTGCGGCCGTGGTCGTCGACGTCGATCTCGCCGTCCTCGGTGAGGTCACAGCCGAGCCCCTCGGCGAGCGCGGTGTTGTAGTCGGAGCCGTACATCGGGAAGCCGCCGCGGTACTCGCGGCGGGTGCCGTCCTCGAACTCCATCGCCTCGAGCCAGCCGGAGTCGGGGTCGTTCTGGACGCCGGCGACGTCCTCGTGAACCACGTCGACCGGGTGCGCCTCCAGCTGTGCCGCCGTCTCCTCGCTCCACGTCGGCTCCGCGCCGCGGGTCAGCAGGTCCACGTCGTCGGTCATGTTCAACATGATCATCGCGACGTGGGCGGCCGCCTCGCCGTGGCCCATCACGTACACGGGCTCGTCGACGAACATGTAGGCGTCACAGTGGAGACACCAGTGGAGTCCCTTCGCGTTCCGCGGCAGCGGAGGGTCCGGGCGCTCGTCGGAGAACCCGGTCGCGAGAACGACCCGGTCGGCGAGAATACGGTCGTCGCCGACCGAGAGCCGGAATCGGTCGTCGTCGGTTCGCTCGACGTCGTCGACGAATCCGCGCTCGAACTCGCCGCCGTAAGAGACGATCTGCTCGCGGCCGGTCGCGAGGAGTTCGTTGCCCGAGACCTCTTCGGTGATGCCGATCACGTTGTGGGTGTCGGCCATCATCGCCGCGCGGCCGCCGCCGCGGTCGATCAGTACCGTCTCGTGGCCGAGTCGCGCGCCGTACAGCGCGGTCGTCAGTCCGGCCGGACCGCCGCCCACGACCGCGACCTCGTACGTCTTCTCGTCGGAAGCACTCATCGGATATTAGTACGGACCGGATCGGGTTAAATACCCCCGTGGCGTGTGCGGTCGTCGACCATCCGCGTCGCGAACCGGTGGCGCGACCGACGCCGAGCGGCCCGCCGGCTCCCGTCGATCCGTCAGGGGTATGTACCGCCGGTCACCTCGTCTTGTCGTCGTGCTCGCTCGCCTCGTCGCCGCGGTCGTTCTCCTGACCGTCGGCACCGTCGCCGACGTGTGGTCGACGTACCTCGCGGTCTCGACCGGCGAGTTCGTCGAGGGATCGCCGGTCGGACGGGCCTTCATCACCCGGTTCGGCCCGTTGCGCGGGATGCTTCTCACGAAGGCGGTCGGGATGGCCGTCATCGGGGTCCCGGTCACGGTCGCGGGCGGCAGCCGTCGGCAGGTGGCCACGCTGATGTGTGCCGGCGTCGGCGCGTTGTCGCTTTTAGCGGCCGGCCGGAACGTGCTGCTCATCGCGGGGTACTGGCCGTGACCCGGCGGTTGGCTCACACCCTGTGGCCCGACCGTCGGCTCACACCCTATGACCCGGCGGTCGGCTCACTTGCCGTGGTGTAGCCGCGTGCCGGTCCGTTCCGGGAGCTCTGCGGCCGAAACCGCCTCGACGACGCGGTCGATATCGTACGCGACCCGGCAGAGGTCGACCGTGTCGGCGTCCGTGTCGAGCACCGCGTACGCCGCGTCGGGGTCGCCGTCGCGGGGCTGCCCGACGCTGCCGGGATTGACGACGAGCCGGCCGTCGACCGACCGGAATCCCTGAACGTGGGTGTGGCCGAGGACGAGTCCGTCGAGGTCGCCGTCCAGGTCGTCGAGATATCTGTCGAGCGTTCCGAACTTCTCCGGGTACACGTACGCGTCCTCCCGCTCGGGCGCCGGGTGCGAGTGGACGAGCAGGTAGCGTCCGTCCGCGAACGACGCCGCCCGCGGTAACGAGCGGAGCCACGCCAGTTCGTCGGCCGAAAGCTCCGCCTTCGCGTGTTCGAGTCCGGCCTCGGCCATCCGGTTGCCGCGGTATCGGCTGGGCGTCTCGACGGTGCGGTCGTGGTTGCCGCGGACCGTCGCGTCGGCGAGGTCGCGGACGCGGTCGAGACACGCGGCCGGCCACGGGTTGTACCCGACCACGTCGCCGGCACAGACGACCGTCTCGACCGGTGGCATATCGTCGAGGACCGCCTCCAGCGCAGGCAGGTTCGCGTGGACGTCCGAGACGAGTCCCACCTTCATCACGGTGCCGTTCGGGACCGACACTCGAATACTTTCGGCCGGCGGTCACTCGAGAAACTCGATGCCGGTAACCTCGAAGCGGGCGCCGCCGGAGTCGGCGTCGGTCGCCACGATGTCCCAGCCGTGGGCGTTGACGATCGTTCGGACGACCGAGAGCCCGTAGCCGCTGCCGTCGCTCGCCGTCGAAAAGCCGTGGTCGAACACCTGCTCGG
>CAZKXC010000153.1:0-3418 GCA_964556645.1 uncultured Halobellus sp. | reverse complement strand
CCCACCGGCGGGACACCGAGTCCGACCAGAAGCATCATCGCGGCGGTCATCAGTACTGTGCCGATCGGGACCGTCTTGAGCGGGTTCTCACGTCTCATGCTGGCGGCCCGCGAGCGACAGCGCCGCCGCTAACGCGGTACTCACGCGCCGCTGACCTCGACGCCGCAAGCCCGCGCGACCGTCGGCAGTCGCACGCCGCGGGATACTCGCTACTCCTCAGGGATCTGTATAAAATGATTGCGAATCTGAATGTTTCGAGCCTGCGAAATATCGCCTTCTCAGGCCCCCACACGGCACTTCACGCCGCGTCTCGACACGCCGCGATCGAATCGCCGTGTCTCGGTCTTTATTAGCTCCACGCCGATGTCGTCTCACGGAGTGGTTTCTCGGAGCAGATGAACAATCTGGTCGACGGCCGTGATCCCCGCCGAGCCGGGGGTGTGACTCAGGCGACGACCGAGACGACCCCGCCGCCGACGATGGCGAGTCCGCCGAGACCGAAACAGACGCTCCAGAACGGAATCCGGTCGACGACTCGCATGAGCGCGTCGATAGTGGCGTAGCCGACGACCGCGCTGACGCCGAGAGCGGTGAGCGCCGCCGCGGGGCTGATCCCGGGCAATCCGCCCGCGCTGAGCACGGTCAGGGTCGCGGCGCCGACGCTCGCGGGAATCGACAACAGAAACGAGAGCCGGAACGCCGTCGGCGGGTCGTAGCTCCGGAACAACAACGCGCTCGTCGTCACGCCCGATCGAGAAATCCCCGGAAGGATCGCGACGCCCTGGACGGCGCCGACGAGAAGGGAGTCGGCGAGCGTCGGGTCGACTGTCCCCCCCATCGACACCGACTCGGAGGCGAGCTGGAGGACGCCCGTCGCGACGAGCAGCACGCCGATGCCGGCGATGAACACGCCGCCGGTGAGTTGGCCGGCTACGTCGACGGCGAAGACGTACAACGGAATGCCGACGAGACCGGTCATCGCGCAGGCGACGACGACGTACGAGACGATGGCGTTGTCGCCGTCGTACGCGGCGGCCGGCCGCCACCCCGGCGTCGCTTGTAGCGCCGTCCGTATCTCCGAGCGGTAGTACGTCGCCGCCGAGACGGTCGTGCCGAGCTGTAAGAACAACGCCAGCTGGAGAGCGGCGTCCGGCTCGGTCCCGACCAGCGTGAGGAACAACGCGAGGTTCCCCTGACTCGAAACCGGGAGCCACTCGACGATGCCCTGGACGATCCCGGCGAGGACCGCGACGAGGAGGTCCGTCGTGTTCACGACCGGTAGTGGTGTGATCCACCCACTTAATCGGCGCCGATCCGGGTCGCCGGAGCCGGTGTCCTCACTTCACCTCACGTCTCGTCGTCGGCGTCCTCGTCGACGGAGAGCCCCAGCGTGTCGTCGGTAAACAGCGATCTCGCCGACCCTGCTCGGTCGTCCTCGTCGTCGTCGGCAGTAGAGGAGTGGTTCGCCTCTGTTTCGGGAGTTGTCCGTCCGTCCGCCGTCTCGGCTCCACCGTCCACGCCCTCACCGGCGGGTTCTGTCCCCTCGGTCGACTCCGGCGGTTCTGGCGGCTCGAGCGCGGCGAGCGCGAGTTCGACGGGTCGGGTTTCCCGGAGCGTCTCCCAGTCACGGTCGTCTCGCATGGCGACGAGTCCGCCGGCGACCACGGCGACGCCGAGCGCGAGCGGCGCGATCGCGGGGCCACCGAGCACGCCGCGGACGGCGACGAGCAGACCGATTACGGCGGCAGCAAGCCCACCCACGCGGAGCGGGGCCGCCCGGACCGCGTCGACGCCTGCGAGTCCGACCGCGACGAGACGGGAGCCGCTCGCCGCGGCGACGAGCGCGTCGATCACCCGGTCGAGGACGACAAGAAACGGACCGACGGTCCACGTTTCACGCAGGTCGATCACGATCACGTCCGGATCGGGTTCGGCGGTCAACCACTCGTAGATCGCGGAGCCGCGCACCCACGCGGCGACCCGTCTACCGGCGGCCCGACTCGCGGCGACGATCGTCGAGCCGGCCACCACAGTCGGCTCGTCGCCGGAGGCTCCGGCGTCGGCGCGTCCGGAATCGTCCGTCGGACTCGCGGTCATTCGGCGAACGCCTCCGGCTGGTCGGCGAGCCGGCCGTGACGGCCGCGGTGACTCGATTGGATGGGGCGCACGCTTCGGGGACACCGGAAGCGACCGCTCGGGCCTCGCGTGTGACCGTCAGGAGGGCGGTCGCCGCGGCTCATCTCGCGACGCTCACCACCTCGGCCTCGACGATGACGGTTCCGAGATCGAGTGTCACCCGCGACCCGCCGCGCAGGGGTTCTCCCTTGAACTGGACGCCCGTCGTTGTCTCGCGGACCTGGAGATCTGCGGTGATCGTCACGTCGCGGTTGACCGGGTGGTCGACGACGTTGACGCTGCCGTTGTCGCCGGTCGCGATGATGATCGAAGGTTCGGTCTCGACGCCGACGATCTCCGCGACGGGGTTCGTCACGGTGCCTTCACGCATCCCCGGCCGGATCGCCTCCGCGCGGTCTTCGCGCACCTCGTTCATCCGGAGCGTCACCGTCCGCGTTGCGGTCTCGCCCAACTGGAGGTCGCCGTCAACTCGCTCGATAGTGCCGTCGACGGTGTAGGCGTCCGCGGGCAGGGTGAGCGACTGACCGCGCCGCAGGGGGACGCCGCCGAATCGGATCCGGCCGTTCTCGCGGTGTGCGTCGACCGTCGTCTCGAGAAACACCCGGCTCCGATCGGGGTTGCCGGTCGCGTAGATCGCGACGTTTTCCACGGTGGCGACGGTGCGGCCCGCCAGCCGCACCTCGTCGCCGGCGGCGACCGCGGCCGCGGTTTCTGCGTCGAGCGTGTCGCGAACGATCACGGTCGTCGACTCGCGGTCGAGCGCGTCGCCGCCGCCCACCGCGCGGATCTGGCCGCTCACCTGATACCGGGGTGTTTCGATCGCCAGCGAGCGGCCGAGCCGCGGCGGCGCGCCGGCGTAGCTGATCGATTCCTCGCCGGCCTCGCCCTCGAGTGCGACTCGAAGCGTGACGCCGACGTCGTTGCCACGCGGCGTCAGGTGGACGTCGGTGATCGTGAGATTCGAGCCGTCGTCGGGGCTGTACGAGTCGCCCTCGTTGATCTCGTTGACGATGTACGTCGGCTGGGTGCCCATATCGAGGGTGGCGTGTGTGGTCGCGCGCTCGGGCTCGGGCGCCGGATCGTCAGAGAAAACGAGCGCGGCGCCCGCGACGACGACCGCAAGCACCAGCAACACGACGAGCGCGTCGACGACGTTGACGACGCCGAAGAGGTCGCCCTCGTCGTCGATCACTTCCATGAGGCTCCACCCGAGGATCGCATTAACGCGTTGGTACTCGGCGGGGAGTAAAACGATTGCCCTTTCGGTGAACGCCACACCCAG
>CAZKXC010000152.1:0-3498 GCA_964556645.1 uncultured Halobellus sp. | reverse complement strand
CCCATCATACGACCCTGTCACGGTCGTGACGCGGGTTCAAATCCCGCTCCGGGCGCTTTGTTGTAACCACCTGTTGAGCGGTGAGCACGGCGACCCGCGGATTCGGTCCCAGCGGGGCCACGCGGCTCCGGGCGCTTTCTCCGCCGGGTCCGACTCGACCCTACAGCCCCAGCGCCTCCCGGAGTTCGCGAACGCGGCGTTCCGTCTTCTCGTCGGGACCGCCGTCCGGAGCCACCGGTTCTCGCCCGTCGTACGTCTCGTGAACCATCGACACGCCGTCCGCCAGCGTATCGAGCCCGTACCCGCCCTCGAGCACGTACGCGACGGCCGCGCCGACCCCGTCAGCGACGCTCCGGATCCGGTCGGTCAACACCGCGTATCCCTCCGAAGAGACCCGCATCCGCGAGATCGGGTCGTGCCGATGGGCGTCGAACCCCGCCGAAACGATCACCAGGTCGGGAGCGAACCGTTCGAGCGCCGGCGCGATCGCCTCGTCGATCGCGTAGCGGTAATCGTCGTCGTCCGCGCCGGCCGCAAGCGGGAGGTTCACCGTCGTCCCGTCGCCCGCGCCGGTGCCCGTCTCGCCCAACTCGCCGGTGGCCGGATACAGCCCGTCCTCGTGGATCGACGCGTACAGCACGTCGCCGCGGTCATAGAAGATGTCCTGGGTCCCGTTGCCGTGGTGGACGTCCCAGTCGAGAATGGCCACGCGGCCGGCGCGGCCGTCGTCGATGACGCTTTCGGCGGCGACCGCGGCGTTATTGAAAAAACAAAACCCCATGGCGTCGGCGGTGACCGCGTGGTGGCCCGGCGGCCGCCCGATCGCGAACGGGGTTCGTCGACCGTCTTTGCCGTCGAGCGCCGCGGTCGCCGCCCACTCGGCGAGGCCGGCGGCGGACAACGCCGCGTCCCACGTCTCCTCGCCGGCGACCGTGTCCGGATCCCAGTTGCCGCCGCCGTCCGCACAGAACGCCTCGAACTCGTCGACGTAGTCGTCGTCGTGGACGGCGGTCACCGCCTCCCGGCTCGCCGGCGACGCCTCGGTGTACTCGACGCCGTGCCGTTTCGCGAGCCCGCGGCGGATCGCGCGCAACCGGTCCGGGTTCTCCGGGTGGCGATCGCCCGTGTCGTGGGCTAAACACCGTTCGCTGTAGCCGAAGCGCATCTATCCGAACAACGCGAAGTACGTCTCGATGTCCTCGGCCTGTACGGTTCGGCGGTCGGCGTGGCGGGCCAGCGTCGCGGCGGCGCTCGCGACGTTGTCGGCGTAATCCTCGAGAATGTCGGCCAGCGCGACCCGCGCGTCGACGCCCACCCGGTAGCGGTCGTCGATCCGGAGCCGCGCGATTCGGTCGACCGGCGCGACGGGCAACGAGAGCTGCTCGCGGGGAATCACCTGCTCGACGCCGAAGTCGGACGCCATCAGGGTCTTCCGCCCGTCCGCCGTCGCGTGCTCGGCGGCGTCGATCGCCAGCTCCGCGCCGTGTGACTGGATCCGTCGGGCGAGCTCCTCGGCCGCGCCGGCGCTGACCCGGAGCTCCCCGGCGTTCCGCCGGATGATCTCGTCGACCGGCGCGAACGGCAACTCGACGCTCATACACACAGTCGCGTCCGTCCAGCGTATAACGCTTTCCGTTACCGGCGTTTCCTCGCCCGAACGCCGGCCTCGTGGCGAGTGAGTGGATCGTTTCACGCCGCCTCGCCGCGCGACCGACCGCGGTCGACGCCTCGGCTCGCGGGCCTCTTCTCGGCCGGCCGGAAGTCCGTCTCAGAAGACGTCCTCGGCGTGGATCGTGCCGTCGCGCTCGGGGCCGCGAACGGTGATCTCCTCGCCGAGTCGCAGGCTCGCTCCCGTCTCGACGCTTTTTGTCTGCTGGCCGTCGTCCAACACGACGGGGTCGCCGGTTTGTACCACCGTTCCGGTGAACTCGACGTCGCCGGTCGCCTCCCCGTTGCGCGCCGCGTCGCCGTCGCCGCCGTCGGCCGACGCTCTCCCGCCCGATTCTGCGGTGTCGCCGAACGCGTCCAGACCCGTCTCGGCCGCCTCTGTCGACTCAGCTCCCCCGGAGCCCGCCTCGGCGGATCCGCCCCCCTCCGAGGCCGCGTCGGCGTCGAGAACGGAGACGGTCGAGCGCCAGTTCGCGGACGCCTCGAGGTCGTCCTGCCACCCGTCCTGGATCTCGACGTCGGTGAAGACGACCCGGTCGGCGAGGTCGATGTCGGCGTCCGCCTTCGCTCCCCACAGGGCGACCCGAATCTCGCCCGTCTCGTCTTTGACCCGCACGTTCCGAACCTGCCCCTCGGAGCCGTCGTCGCGGTCGAACGTCCGCTTCGGGTCGGTCTCGATGATCCCGCCGCCGATGTCGACAGTCTGTCCGATCTCCACGTCCCCGATATCCGTCGTCTCCGGCACGTACTCGACGTCTTCGTCGACGCGCTCGACGGTGCCACGGTCGCCGACGTGGAGCTCGAGGTCGCCGTCGCGCTCGCGAATGTAGCCGTCGCCCACCTCGACCACCTCCCCCGACTCGAACTCCTCGGCGAGGTCGGCCTTCTCGTCCCACAACGTCACCCGAACCCGCCCCGTCTCGTCGCCGACGGTGAGGTTCGCCACCCGCCCCTCGGAGCCGTCGTCGCGGTCGAACGTCCGAACCGCGTCGGTGTCGAGCACCTTTCCGACGAGGTCGACGTCGGATGCTCCCAAGGAGAGGTCCTCGACGCGGTAGGTGTCGAACACCTGGACGTCGACCTCGGCGTCCTCGTCGGGCTCGACCTTGTCGGCGCTCACCTCGAGGCCGCTGTATCCCTCCTTCGGACGGCCCATCACCCGGAGCACCTGGCCCACCTCGAGCTGCTCGTCGGCCGCGGTCGCCATCTCGTCCCAGAGCGCGACCCGGACGGAGCCGGACGCGTCGGCCACGTCGACGTTGCACACCCGTCCCTCCGCGTCCTCTCCGTCCCGCTCGAACGTTCGAACGTCGCCGATAGAGGTCACCTTTCCGAGGAACTTCACCTCGTTCATGCCGGGCTCGATGTCGGCGATGGCGTCCGCCTGCTCGTCGCGGAGCTCGTGGGCGATGAGCATCGCCGCGGTCTCCTCGTCGGCGAGCCCGCCCATCTGTTCGACCTTGTCCTCGACGGCGGCCGCGAACTCCTCGAACTCGACGTCGGTCTCGAGGTCCTCGTACACGTCCTCTATAGCTCCCATACGCGTACCTCGTGGGTCGTCGACTCCGCGGATAAGCGTTGTCCTTCCGCCGGTTTCGCCGCGTGCCCGGGCGGGTGGTTCGGTCCGATCGGCCTCGTGGATTCCCGCGTCATACGTTCCTTCGTGGCGGTTCGATACAAAAGGGTTCAGTCGCGACCCGCGGCGCGGGCCGTGTGAGAACCAGACACGCGACCGCCGGACCGTAACCGTCTTATGTGCCTCGGCGGTAGGCTCAGGTGAGTCCTGGTAGGGTAGTGGACTATCCTCTTGGCTTGCGGAGCCAGGGACCG
>CAZKXC010000151.1:2466-3538 GCA_964556645.1 uncultured Halobellus sp. | reverse complement strand
GACGGCCTGTTGGAGCGTGCCGACCGTCTGGGGGTTCCACGCGTGTTTGACGCCCGACGACCGGTTCTCGTACTCGCCGATCGTCTCCAGTTCGGGGTCCGCGCCGAACGCCATCGCGTGGCGCGTGCGGAGGTCGTCTTCGATCTGTTCGATCCCAATTCCCTCGGTGCGGATCTCCGTTCCCTCGAAGAACTCGCCGACGAACTCGGAGTCGAGTCCGACCGCCTCGAAGATCTGTGCGCCCTGATACGACTCCATCGTCGAGATACCCATCTTCGCCATCGTCTTCAGCAGGCCGTCTTCGAGCGCCTTGCGGTAGGCCCCGAGCGCCGTCTCCTCGTCGGCCCCGTCGGGCCCGGCGACGACGTCGGCGATGGAGGCGTACGCGAGGTAGGGGTTGACCGCGTCCGCGCCGTAGCCGACGAGCGTCGCGAGATGGTGTACCTCGTGGGGTTCGGCGGACTCGACGACGACGCCGGCGCGGTTCCGAAGCCCGCCGCGCACCAGGTGGTGGTGTACCGCCCCGGTCGCGAGCAGGCTCGGAATTGCGAGCCGCTCCGGGCCGACCGCTCGGTCCGAGAGGACGATCACGTCGGCGCCGGCCTCGATCGCGTCCGCGGCGTCGCGCCGCACGCGGCTCACGGCGTCGGTGAGCGACCGATCCCGGCCGTAGGTGATGTCGACGGTGACGGCGTCGAACGCCTCGACGTCGTCGCCGATGGATTTCAACGCGGCCGTCTCGGCGTCGGTGAGAACGGGCGAGTCGGCGACGATCTGCCGGGCGTGTTCGGGCGTCTCGGCGAGCAGGTTGCGCTGGTTGCCGATCCGCGACTCCAGAGAGGTGACGAGCTCCTCGCGAATGTAATCGATCGGCGGGTTCGACACCTGTGCGAACAGCTGTTTGAAGTAGGTGAACAACGGCCGGTCGACGTCGGTCAGCACGGACAACGGGGTGTCGTCGCCCATCGACCCGACGGGGTCTTTGCCCGACTCCGCCATCGGCTCGACCATGTTGTTCAACGAGTCGTTCGTGTAGCCGAACGCGGCCTGGTAGGTCCGCACTGAGGGGGTG
>CAZKXC010000151.1:1039-2366 GCA_964556645.1 uncultured Halobellus sp. | reverse complement strand
CCGGCCGCGAGCCCGTCGGCGGGGATGTCGCTCCCCTCGACGACCGAGGCGAGTTCGAGCTGTTCTTCGTCGACCCACTCGCCGTAGCGTTCGTCGGTGAGCTCGTCGAACACCTCGTCGTCCGGGACGATCCGCCCTTCTTCGGGGTCGGCGACGAAGATCTCGCCGGGCTGGAGCCGGCCTCGCCGCTTGACGTTCGAGGCGTCGGTCGGGAGCGCGCCGACCTCGCTGCCGACGACCAGCCGGTTGTCGGTCGTCACCTCGTACCGACACGGCCGGAGCCCGTTGCGGTCGAGCACGCCCGCGACGCGGTCGCCGTCGAACCCGATCACGAGCGCGGGCCCGTCCCAGGGCTCGACCAGCGAGGCGTGGTAGTCGTAGAAGTCGGCTCGGTCGTCCGGCATCAGGTCGTCGCCGCGGAACGCCTCGGGAACGAGCATCCGGAGCGCGTGCGGGAGGTCCCGGCCGGTCTGCAAGAGGAGCTCCACCGCGTTGTCGACGCTGGCGGTGTCCGACTGGTTCGGGTCGTCGATCACCGGCAGCACCGTCTCCAGCTCCGCGCCGAACGCCGGATGGTCGAGGTCGGTCTCGCGGGCACGCATCCAGTTGACGTTTCCTCGGATGGTGTTGAACTCGCCGTTGTGGACGATGTTGCGGTACGGGTGTGCGAGATGCCACGCGCCGAGCGTGTTCGTCGAGAAGCGCGCGTGAACCAACGCGACGTGGCTCCGGAACCGCCCGTCGGCCAGGTCGGGGTAGTACGTCTCGAGCTGGGTGCCCTTCAACAACCCCTTGTAGACGACGCGCTGCCGGTCGAGCGAACAGACGTAGAACCGCCCGGCGCCGTCGATGTCAGCGACGGCCGTCTCGATCTCGCGGCGGGCGGCGTACAACGCCCGGTCGAAGCCGAGCAGTGCCGGGTCGGTTTCGAACGACTCGGCCGCCGGATCGGTGAACCGCTCGGCGAGGCCCGCCCCTTCGACGGGAGCGACGAACACCTGCGCGACGTGGGGCTCGGAGTCGAGCGCGGTCGCGCCGAGGTCGTCGTTGTTCGTGGGCACCGCCCGCCAGGCGAGCACTTCGAGACCGTACACCGAGAGCACCTCCGCGATGACGTCGTGAATTTCGGCTTGAACGCTCGGCTCCGTCGGCATGAACACGGAGCCGACGGCGTACTCTTCGGGAAGGTCGGCGTCGACAACCTCTTCGAAGAACGCGTCCGGACGCGATACCATGATCCCGGCGCCGTCGCCGGTGTTCTCCTCGGCGCCGGTCGTCCCGCGGTGTTCTAATCGTTCGAGAAGGTCGATGGCGTCGGCAACGGTGT
>CAZKXC010000151.1:0-1029 GCA_964556645.1 uncultured Halobellus sp. | reverse complement strand
CGTGTGACGGCGCCCCGTCGAGGTCGACGACGCCGCCGATCCCGCAGTTCGAGCGGTCGTCGGTCGGAGAAGCGAGCCCTACGTCGCGGTCGCCGTCGGCCGCGGCCGACTCGCGGGTGGTAGAACGTGACTTGGTCATACTGTTAGCTACGGATTGGAACTTAAAGGTATGACCCTGATACGGGTAGGATCCATCGTACACACATTAGGGAATATAAGGTAATTGTTCATCATGGGTATATTCCCGTAATCATAATACACAAACGCACACTGTGGGGGCGATCGAGTGGCGAGTTGTTTTAGAGCGTCCGAGTAGAGTGGATTATCCGGTGTTAAGACACGAGTGTCCCGGACGATCGTACAGTGGGTCGGTACGGCGAGCCGGCGCCGATCCGCCGCTCACTCCTCGAAGGGCGCGTACGTTCCGTTGATATCCCAGTCGTGGATACAGTAGACGTTGCCCGGGTCGTCGTCGATTCGCCACCCTTCGGCGTCGGCGTCCCACCGCTCGGTACGGCCACACAGCTCGCAGGTCCGTTCCGTCGGCGGGGAGATGGTGACGCTCATAGACGCAGGTACTGGCCGCGTCAGCAAAAGAATACCGCCGAAGGCGTCAGCCGCCCCGTCGCCAGACCGCGATCCCGACCGCGAACGCCAGCGTGAGCGCCACCACCCCGACGCCGAACGCCGGCACGTCGTAGATCGTCGACCGCAACGGCGCGTCGTCGAGCCCCGGCAGCCGGTCGGCGTCGCCGCCGACAGACGCGTCCCGCGGTGTGGTCTCCGCTGTGGCGTCGTCGCCCGCGGCGGACGCGTCCGACCCGTCGCCGGCCGCCTCCTCGTCCCCGGCTGTCGTCGGGTCAACGCTCGACCGCGACGACCGGCCGCCGGTCACGGATTCGGCATCCGGCTCGTTGACGGGAGACTCACCTCCCTCGGCGGCGGTGTCCGCGTCGACGTCGCCCTCGTCGGTGTCCGACGACGAGCTACTCGAAGAGGTGCGTCCGCTACTGCTGCCGCCGCCTCCGC
>CAZKXC010000150.1:0-3567 GCA_964556645.1 uncultured Halobellus sp. | reverse complement strand
AGGTCAACGAGGGGCGCGGGATCGAAGACGAGTACGTCCACCTCGACATGCGCCACCTGGGCGAGGAGCGCATCCTCGACCGCCTGGAGAACATTCTCCACCTCGCGGAGGACTTCGAGGGCGCAGACGGGCTCACGGAGCCGATGCCGGTCAAGCCCGGTCAACACTACGCGATGGGCGGCATCGAGACGAACGAGCACGGCGAGACCGTCGTCGACGGGCTCTACGCCGCCGGCGAGTGCGCCTGCGCGTCGGTCCACGGCGCGAACCGCCTCGGCGGCAACGCGCTGCCGGAGCTCATCGTCTTCGGGAAGCGCGCCGGCTACCACGCGGCCGGCAAGGAGATGGGCGAGGCGGAGATCCCGACCGGAAAAACCGGCGAGTGGGAGCCGGCCGACTACGAGTTCGAAATCTCGGTCGGCGAGGTCGGCGGCCGCGGACCGGCGGCGGCCGACGGCGGCGCGGTGGCGACGGACGCCGAGGCGTTGTTGCGGACGGCGGTCGAGCGGGCCCGCGACCGCGTCGAGACGCTGCTCTCGCGGACGGGCCGAAACCACGCCGAGATCCGGTCGACGGTCCAGGAGACGATGACGGCCAACGTCAACGTGTTCCGCGAGGAAGACCGGCTCGAAGAGACGCTCTCCGATCTCCGCGAGGCCCGCGAGGCATACCAGGAGGTCGCGGTTTCGGACCCGTCGCGGACGTTCAACACCGACCTCATCCACACGATGGAGACGCGAAACATCCTCGACATCGCGGAGGCGCTGACGATGGGCGCGCTCGCCCGCCGGGAGTTCCGCGGAGCCCACTGGCGGAAGGAACACCAGGAGCGGAAAGACGAGAGCTGGCTGAAACACACGCTCGTCTCGTGGAACGGCGGCGAGCCCGAGCTGTGGTACAAACCCGCGATTCTCGAGGGAGAATCCAAGACGTACGAGCCGAAGGTTCGGTCGTACTGACCGGTCCGACGGGGCGTCTCCGTCAACGGTCGAAACCGACCGCCGAAATCGCCGCGATCCGGACCGGATCGCCGGCCGCCGAGCGCGTATTCGCCCGCAGACGCGGCGGTGACGGCCGCCGACGCCGGTTCGTTTGCTTTCGACGATCGTTGAAGAGGGGGTTTATTATCGTCGAACCCATCGTCTCGGTCAAGATGTTAGAGACAGAGCCGGCACGCACGGAGGCACTCACACTGCCGCCGGAGTTGCAGTCTCCCCGGGCGAAGCTCGTGTACCTTTATCTGACGACGAACGAAGACGCCACGGTCTCGGAGATGGGCGACTCGCTCGGGATGAAGAAGATGTCGTTGTACAGCATTCTGAAGACGCTGCGCGAACAGGACATGGTCGCTCGCGAGGGCGACGCGTACACGGTGGCGTAGGGCGACTCACCCGCAGGATTTAGGTCCGCGTGAGCCGGATGGCGACCGTGGACGCAAATCAGGAGGAGCTCGCGAACCCGTTCGGGATGGATCCCGACTGTGAGAACTGTCCCGGACTCTGTGAGAGCCGCGACCGCGTCGTCCACGGCTACGGCGACGTCGGCGGCGAGTTTCTCGTCGTCGGCGAGCGGCCGACGGCCGCCGCCGAGCGCAACGGCGTCCCCTTCACCGGCGCGGGCGGCGGCGAGCGCGTCCAATCGATCTTCGCCGACCTGGGGTTCGTGCGGTCGGCGCCGGACGCCACGGAGCCCGACGTCCAGAACGTCTTTTTCACCAACATCACGCGGTGTCGACACCCGGAACGCCCGCCGACGGACGAGGAGGTGGCGACCTGCGAGCCGTTTCTCAACGCGGAGGTCCGGATGATCAACCCGCAGATCATCGTTCCCGTGGGCGAGCGGCCCCTCCGCGAGCTGGCGGTCGCGTACACGACCCGGCGGCCCGACTCGTTCGACATCGAGGCCGACCACGCGACGACGATCCGCGGCCGCGGCTTCGAGATCGTCCCGATGTGTGACCCGGCGACGATGACGGACGCGGACGCGGCGGCGTTTCGCGACCACATGCGCGAGAACGTGTTGAGCCGCGATTATCGCCAGACGAAGGGACGACGGAGCCGCTGAGAACGGGCCGGTCCGCCGCGGGCTACTCGGCCGAGTCGAACGCGTCGTCGAACAACGCCGCGAGCGCGTCGCCGCCGTCGCCGCCGAACGCGCAGTCGATGAGGATGTGTCCGCCCAGCGTCGACGGCGAGATCACCTGATCCGCACCCGCCCGGCGCAGCTTGTCGATGTTCTCTCGCTGGGTCGCGGCCGCGACGATCCGAACGTCCGGGTTGAGCTGGCGGGCGGTGAGGATCGCGAGCGCGTCGCGGGCGTCGTCTTCGGTCGCGACCACCACCGCGCGGGCGTCCTCGATGTGTGTCTGGTGGAGCGGCTCCACGTCGCTCGGGTCCGCGGTGAGCACGGGGACGGACCGCTCGGCGAGCCGGCGCGCCGCGGCGTCGTCCGTGGTCACGACGGCGTGTGCCACCCCGTCGCGCTCGGCGAGTTCTTCGAGTATCGGTTCCGTCAGGTCCCCGTATCCCAACACGAGGACGTGGCCGTCGAGCAGGTCGAACTGTTTTGTCGTCATTTTTCCGAGTGCCTTGGAGAGCTGCGCTTCGATGGCGGGCGTGAGGAGGACGCCGAGCGCGACCGCGAACGCGGCGACGTTCATCACGAGCGAGGAGAGCACGAACAGCTTGGTGATGCCCGTATCGGGGGTCACGTCGCCGTAGCCGACCGTCGAGGCGGTGACCACGGTGAAGTAGAACGCGTCGACGACGGTGTCGACGCCGGCGAACTCCTCGCGGAGCGCGTAGGAGCCGACGGTCCCGTACGAGATGGCGGCGACGAGCGAGGTGCCGGCCGCCAGCTGGGTCGGCGAGGGCGCGAACTCCCGGTCGAACCGGCCGCGGTTGATCACGAGCGCCGAGATGGAGACGAGCGAGAACGCGACGAGCGGCAGCGAGAACACAGACACCTGCAACAACCCCTGAACGGCGGTCAGCGGGAGCAGAACCGCCGCCGAGCGCCAGCCGATCCGGTACCCTCGTCGGAGAGCGATTCCGCTGCCCAGCACCGCGAAGCCGGTGATCGTCCCGGTGAATCCGACCGTCCGCCGGACGAACTCGGGGACGTACGGCGAGAGGGGTCCCTGGACGCCGACGCCGCCGATGTGCAACAGCCCGACGACGACCGAGAGCAGCGCCACGCCGAACGTCAAGAGAACGGAGACACGGACAGAGACCCGCTCGCGGTTCCGTTCCATACGGCTCCGGTGTCCGACCCCGGAGTTAAATCCACCGAGGACGTCGGGAACGCCCGGAGCGCGAGGCGGCGACGGCGGTACTGGTTTACGTACACCGGATAGTGTGGGGGTATGTCGCTTCCGATCGAGGTCCTGTTCGGCGTCTACTTAGGGATCCTCACCGGGATCATCCCGGCGCTGGTCGCGGGAGTGTTAGGCTTCGGCTTCAAGTACGTCACCGGGGTGACGATTCCCGGGTTCGGGGTCGTCGCGCTCGCGTTGGCCATCGCGGGCGTAAACGGAGGGCTGCTCGCGCTCAACGACCAGACGATCCG
>CAZKXC010000149.1:0-3575 GCA_964556645.1 uncultured Halobellus sp. | reverse complement strand
GTCGGAACGTATCGGAGCACGCAGCCCTCGCACGGAACCACGAGACGTAGCCTATTCGCGGACAGACTGCCACGAGTCGGACGACGCCGGCGCAGTCGTGGTTTTTGTCGCCGTTTTATTCGGACGTCGCTTCCTCTGCGGGGCCCGTGAGAGACCGCCGACGGGGCGAGAGCTCACTCCGCGAGTTCGATCCCGATGGTGACGCTGACGTCTTCGACCGTCCACGTTTCGACGAGCCCCTCGGCGTCGGCCGGTCGGTCGAGCCACGCGTCGGCGCGAACCTCGGTCGCGATCAGCTCCGCGTGCTCGTCGACGAAGCCGGCGACCCGGTCGTCGTCGACGTCGACGCCCAGCCGGATCCGTGCCTCGACGTCGAGATCGAGGTCCTTTCGCATCTCCTGGACCCGGCGGATCACGTCGCGTGCGTACCCCTCTGACTCGATCGCGGGGGTCAGCGAGGTGTCGACGTAGACGGTGCCGCCGTCGAAGTCGACGCCGGTGACGTTCTCGGGCGGCTCGGCGGCGTACTCGACCATGGAGTCGTCGAGGTCGATGGGCTCGCCGTCGACGGTGAGTCCCGTCTCGACGTCCGCGCGGGTCGCCCCGTCGACGGCGGCCATCACCTTCTGGGCGTCGGCGCCGAACGCCGGACCGATCGCCGACATCCGCGGCTCGGCGCGCTCGATCAGCTCGTCGAAGCCGTCGGTTGCGGTCACCGAGCGGGCGTTGACGCGCTCGGCGATGAGGTCGTCGAGCCGGTCTACCGCGCCCGCGACGGCGTCGTCGTCGGTCTCCACGACGACCCGCGGGACGGGCCAGCGCAGCTTGCGGCCGGCCTGCTGGCGCGCGTTCGCGGCCGCCTCCTCTACGTCGCGGACGACGGCGATGTCGCGTTCGAGCGCCGGATCGTGGAGCGCGTCCGTCGGTTCGGGGTACGACAACGCGTGGACGGTCGTCGCCGAGCCGTCGAGCGTCTGATACATCCGTTCCGTGAGGTACGGGGCGATCGGCGCGAGCAGGCGGATCACCTCGTCGAGAACGACCGACAACGTCGCGTACGCGCCGCGTTTCGACGCCGAGTCGGCCTCCTCCCACATGCGATCGCGCACCGCTTTGACGTAGAACCGCGAGACGTCCTGGGTGACGAACTCGATCAGCGCGTTGACCGCGTCGCTGACCCGGTAGTCGTCCCACGCCGCGACGACCTCGGTCTCGACCGATTGCAGCCGGGAGAGCACCCACTCGTCGACGAGTTCGAGCTCGCCGTCGGTCAGCGACGCCGTCGCGGGGTCGTAGCCGTCGAGTGTCATGTACTCCAGCGGGAACCGGAAGACGTTCCAGAAGATGTTGAGTTTCCCCTGAATCTCGCCGAGCCCCTCCCACTCGAACGCGAGGTCGACGCCCTGCTGGTCGTGGCTGAGCAGGTAGGTGCGCAACGGGTCGCGGCCGCCCCGGTCGATCGCTTCTTCGGGAGTGACGATGTTGCCGACGGATTTCGACATCTTGCGGCCGTCCTCGTCGTTGGCGAACCCGTGCATTATCACCTCCTCGTAGGGGACGTCGCCGACCGCGGCGGTGCCCATCCCGAGCTGTGACCAGAACCAGCCGCGGGTCTGGTCGTGCGCCTCGATGATCAGGTCGGCCGGCCACAGCTCGTCGTGGGCGGTCTCGTCGCCCGGGTAGCCGAGCGTGCCCCAGCTCGCGACCGAGGAATCGATCCAGACGTCGAACACGTCCCGGATGCGGCGGTACGTCGTGCCGTCCTCGACGATCGTCAGGTCGTCGACCGAGGGCCGGTGGAGGTCGATCGCGTCCGGGTCGACGGGTTCTTCGACGCGCTCGGCGAGCTCCTCGCGTGACCCGATCACGACCATATCGTCGTCTAAGGCGCCCGGGTCGGCGTCTTCGGGCACCCAGATCGGAATCGGGATGCCCCAGTACCGCTGCCGGGAGACGTTCCAGTCGGGAGCGTCCTCGATGAAGTCGCGGAACCGGTTGTCCCGAGCCCACTCGGGATGCCACTCGGAGTCTTCCATGTTCTCGAGGAGGTCGTCTTTGAGCTCCGTGATCGAGATGAACCACTGGTCGGTGACGAGCTGAATGATCCCCGTGTCACACCGCCAGCAGTGGCCGTAGCTGTGTGTCAGCGTGCCGTGAGCCAGCATCTCCCCCTCGTCGATCAGATCTGCGACGATGTCGTCGTTGGCGTCGCGCACGAACTCGCCGGCGTACTCGCCGGCGGCGTCGGTGAACTCGCCGTTCGGCTCGACGGGACAGAAGACCTCTAAGCCGAGCTCCGTGCCTCGCTCGAAGTCCTCCTCGCCGTGGCCGGGCGCGGAGTGGACCAAGCCGGTGCGGTCGGCCTCCACGTAGTCGGCGGCGTACACCTCGCCGGCCCCCTCGAAGTCGGGATACTCGGCGAGGTGGTCCGCGAGCGGATGGTCGTACGCCCAGCCGACGAGCTCCGAGCCGGACAGCTCCGCTTCGATCTCGTACTCCTCGTAGCGCCCCTCGGCGAGCACGTCCTCGACGCAGCCGGCGGCGACGTACAACACCTCTTCGGTCCCGTCCTTCTCGGCACGGACGGCCTGATACGTGAGGTCCGGGTCGACCGCGACGAAGGTGTTCGCGGGGATCGTCCACGGCGTCGTCGTCCAGATCACGAGACTCCCCTCGCGTTCGGCCAGCGGGAACGTCACGTAGATCGAGGGGTCTTCGATCTGTTCGTACTCGACCTCGTTGTTCGCGAGGCCGGTCTCACACCGCGGACACTGTGAGATCGAGCGTTTCCCTTGTTCGACGAGCCCCCTGTCGGCCACCTGTGCGAACGCCCACCAGGCCGCCTCCATGTACTCCGGCGAGACGGTCTTGTAGGGGTCGTCCCAGTCCATCCAGACGCCGATGGACGCGAAATCCTCGTCCATCGCCTCGCGGTTCGACTCCGCGAACTCCTTGCACCGCTCGATGAACGGCTCCATGCCGTACTCCTCGATGTCTCGTTTGTTCTCGAAGCCGAGTTCCTCCTCGACTTTCACCTCGATCGGGAGCCCGTGCATGTCGTATCCGGGGCGGTCTGTGACCCGGTGGCCGGTCATCCGCTTGTGTCGGATGACGGCGTCTTTCAGGGTCTTGTTCCAGGCCGTCCCGAGGTGCATCTGTCCGGAGGTGTAGGGCGGTCCGTCGACGAAAAAGAATGGGGGGTCGTCGGCGTGTGCCGCCACCGCCGACTCGTAGGCGTCGTGGTCGTCCCAGTACTCCTCGACCGCCGACTCGACGTCCGCGGGCGTGTACTGGTCGTCGATCTGCTCCATACGGTGTTGATCCCGTCCGCGTATTTGAATACGGCGAACTGTTCGCTCAGCCGAGACGGGCGCGGCGCGTGGATCTGCGGCGGTGTTCGACGGCGCGACGCGCTCAGGCCTCGAAGTCCGGAAGATCGTCGGGGGCTTCGTACTCGGACTCCCAGTCGATGTACTCGTCCTTGAGCACCTCACAGGCGATCTGGCCGAGTTCCGTGAGTCCCGCGTTGATCGCGGAGACCGACCCCCACGAGTCGAGGTTCGCGTGATACTCGC
>CAZKXC010000148.1:0-3790 GCA_964556645.1 uncultured Halobellus sp. | reverse complement strand
CGAGCGTGCGCCCGCCTCGCGGCTGGGGCTTTGGCGGTGTGCCGGGTCGAGCAGTTGCCAGCGACAGACGGCCGAGCGGCTGGGGCTTTGGCGGTGTTTTGAGTCGATCAATTGCCACCAACAGACGGCCGAGCGGCTGGGGCTTTGGCGGTGTTCGCCGCCGATCCGCCGGTAGCCAATCATAAACGAGCGTATCTCCGAGAACCCTGAAGTACGGCGGAGCAACCGCCCGATGTTAAACCCCGAACGTCGCCCGCAGCATGTCGCGCGTGCCGGGGCCGAGCCCGACGGCCAACACGGTGATCAGTAGCAACAACGTGTACCGCGGCGATTCCTCGAACAGCTCGCCGTTGAACACCCAGACGACGAACGTGGCGGCGCCGAGTTTCACCAGCAGGAACGGCCACGCGTTGCCGGTGACCGCGAGGATCGGATCGGGAAGCAGCCGGGCCGTCCAGTCCACGACCAGCTCGTTGACGACGTGTTTCGGCACGAGGTTCGCGGTCCCGGTCAGCGCCGGCATCCAGTCCAGGCCGATCACGTTGGCGACTCCGTCGACGGCGTGCCCCCAGATGATCACGAAGCCGGCGATACCGGTCCCCTGGTTGATCGAGGGCTTGAAGCGGGCGATGAGCGCCCACGTCGCGGCCGTGGAGACGGTCGCGAGCACGAGTACCGTCCCGATCACCTGCGGGTACACCGTCACGTAGTCGGTGGCGGCCGCGAGATACGCGAGGTAGCCGACCGTCAGGGCGAGCACGGCCGCGCCGCTTCCGAACAACGGCTTCGCGTAGTCGTCGACGAGCCCCTGTCGCTCGGCGGCGTACGCGCCGACCACACACACGAGCGTCACCGCGAACACGGTGAAGTAGATGAACGGACTGATGATCAGCGCGCTCCACGGAAACGAGATCAGCGGGTCTGCGCCCGCGTCCAGCGCCGAGATGCCCGCGTCCTCGACGGTGCGGAGCGCACCGCCGAACAACATGAACGGGAACAACGCGTAGAAGAACCGAAACTCCGTGGCGATATCCAGCCGGCGCAACAGGAACACGACGCCGATCAGCATGCCGAGCAGGATCACGACGTAACTCAGCGTCGAGACGGTGGTGTATCCCGGCGAGGCCACCACTCCGCCGGCCGCGGCCGCCTCCGCACAGGCCGACGCGCTCGACAGAAGCTCCGTTCCGCCGGCGGTGCGAACCGCACACCGAGCGCCCTGTCCGTCGGCCGCGACGGGTCCCCAGAAGTACCGCCAGAGGAATCGGTCGTACACCACTCGGGGGAAGACGATCGATCCGACGACGAGGAGCCCGGTGACGACGGCGACCGCCGTCCCCCACGCGCGCTCCGGCGAGAGCCCGAACCGGTCAGCCGCCCGTACACTCATACCCGGGGTTCGGCGGGTTTCGAAGTTGAGCGTTCCGGTCCGGAACGGCTCGTCGGCGGGGGTCGAGGGCCGCGGCGCGGTCAGATCGGCGGCCCGTCGGTCTCGTAGTCGGTACCGAGAATGATCATCGTCTGTGACCGCGAGAAGCCGTCCATGTTCGCGACCCGTTCGAACATCAGTTCGCGGAGGCTGTCGGTGTCCTCGGCGACGACCCGGAGCATCACGTCCCACTCGCCGGTGGTCAGGTGGATCTCGCGGACGCCCTCGATGTCTCTGAGCCGCTCGAGCGCGTCCTCCTCGCGGCCCTGCTCGACTCTGAGCCCGACGAGCGCGCTGACGCCGTACCCGATCGCCTTGGCGTTCACCGACGCGTGGTACCCCTCGATCACTCCCGCGTCCTCCATTCGGCCGACACGGTCGTGGACCGTCGCGCTCGACATGTCGATCCGGCGCGCGATCTCCGAGAAAGGGGTCCTCGCGTCCGATTGGAGGAGTCGGAGAATTTCTCTGTCCGTGTCGTCCAGTTCCATGTGCGGGTATAGGCCGCGAAGGACTTTGAAGTTGCGTCGACACCGGTCCGGCTTCGGACGGCCCGTGAGCGGCTTCGAGCGCGCGGCCGCGGCCGCCGGGTCAAACGTCGAGGTGTGTCGTGTCGCCGGAGAAATCCAGCCGCCACCCGTCGTCGTCGCGGACGAGACGCGTCAGCCCACACAGCGGCGCGTCCGCCGCGTCCGCGGAGCCGACGAGTCCGGCGACCACGCCGCCGATCGTGGCCCCGTGGCCGACGAGCAAGGCCGTCCCGTCCGTCGCGTCCGCGATCTGCCGGGTGGTTCGGCCGATGCGCGCCGTCGCCTCGGCGTGTGTCTCCGGAAACCCGGGGGTGACGAGCGGCTCGTGGTCCGCGGAGAGCCGCTCGAAGCGCGCTGTCAGTCGCTCGAACGGGAGTGTCTCCGGCTCGGCGTCGAACCAGTCGGCGTTCCGGTGTTCGCCGAGCCCCGGCTCGAGCACAAAGTGGGCGTCGGTCTCCGCGGTGATCTCTGCGGCCGTCTCGACGGCGCGGAGAAACGGCGACGCGTAGACGGCGTCGACCGACGGCTCGCGCTCTGCGAACCGCCGGCCGACCCGCCACGCCGCCCAGCGCCCGAGCTCCGTCAGCGGCGGGTCGTGAACGCGCTCGGCGACGGTCTCCCAGTCGGGGTCGACGCTGTCCCGTCGTTCGCCGTGTCGAACGGCCCAGACGACGTCTGCCATGGGACGCGAGTACGGAGCCGAGACGGGTGTACGTTGGGTTCTGCGGGGGACAGGGCGCCGTGAGCCTGCGGTCACTCGGCCGGCTCGTCGCCGAAACGGGTCTCGCGGATCGCGGTTTCGGCCGCCTCGAGCGCCGCGTCCGGGTCGAACGCGCTCACGACCTCGCGAAGCGCCGCCGGCGACGCGTCGGCCAGGTCGCGGGCGTGAGCCGTCACGTTCGGCACCGCGCGGATGACGTTGTCGACGATCGGGATCGCGGCGGTGCGCGGCGACCGACTCCCCGGATTGAGGTCGATCACGATTTCGGTTTTGCCCATCTCCGCGAGCGCCTCGGCGCGGTCGCCGTCCTCGAGCGGGACGACGACCACGTCGGCCGCGCCGATCCCGTCGGCGTCGACGGTGCCGCGACCGTGGTCCAGTCCGGGGATCGAGCCGTCGCCGGTCAACCCTCTCACCCGTTCTGCCCCGTGTTCGCGGAGGTGGTCGGCGATCGCCTCCATTCGGGCGTCGGTGCGGTTGAAGAGGTTCACCTCGAGGTCGGCGTCGACGGCGGCGGCCAGTTCGATCGTCTCGTCGGGAACGAGGGCGGCGACGTTTCCGTTCACGGAGATGACCGGGCGGTCGGCGGCGCGGAGCGCGGCGGCCGCCGCCCGGGCGGCGTCGTCGGCGCTCGGGAGGGTGCGCTCGCCGAGCAGGTAGTCGAACGCCTCGCCGCGGCCCTGTGCGATGAGCCCCTGTGTGGAGGTTATCCCCTGCTCGACGCCCGCCTCGATCCGGTGGCGCGTGACGAGCGATGCGTATCGCGGATGGTCCTCGGGGATCGCCGGCCGTGTCATGGACGGCGTTGGGCGCGCGGCGGCTAAAGTGACCCGTTGGCGGTCGGTCGTCGTTGGGTCGAAGGTCCGCGGCGCGGCTGCTCGAGGGGCGCGACGTGCTCTCCGTCGAACAACGTCGAGGTGGTCCGGGTCGAAGCGCCCGGGCTCGTCGGGCGCACGCTCGGCGACGCCGACGGTCGAGAAACGACGGATTGTACCGTGATGGCGAGCGAGCGCGACGCGGACGTGATCACGGATATGGGCCCGCGAACGACCGTCGAGCCGGGCAACGAACTCATCGCGGTCGGAACCGACGACGGGATCCGGGCGTTCG
>CAZKXC010000147.1:0-3898 GCA_964556645.1 uncultured Halobellus sp. | reverse complement strand
GCTACCGCGGGTCCCAGCCGTGAAACGCCCGTCCCGGTTCGAGTTCGAGGTCGAACGCGCGGATGAGTCCGCCGAGCGCGACGTACCCCTGCGCGAGGGCGGCGATCCCGACGATCGCCGCCTCGTCGTACGACGCCGCGATCGCCGCGTGAGCGACCGCGTCGACCTCCCCTCGGACGACCGCGCGGACGTAGCCGATCAGGTTTCGCTCGTCGGCGTCGAGCCCGCCCGGGTCGCCGGCGGCGCCGCTGACGCCGCCGCCGACGCCGCCAGCGCCGATCGCCGCGATGACGGCGTCGTCGATGCCGACGTCGCGCGCGATGGTGACGTGTTGGTGCCACTCGTAGCGGCTGCCGATCTCGGCGGCCGTCGCGAGGATGACGAGTTCTCGCTCGCGGTCGGAGAGCCCGCTGTCGTTCCACAACGAGCGGAGAAACGAGCGCATCCCCGCGAGCACCGCCGGGTTGTTGCCGATCGACCGGTACACGTTGAGCGGCCTGTTCTGGAGCGACGATTCGAGCAGCGCCTCGTGGTCGTCCGGGACGTCCGCCGCGTCGACGTATGGGACACGCGCCATGCGTGCCGTGCGTTCCGTCGGCGCTTAGGTGTGCGTGCCACGGTAGCGCTCGCCGGATCGTGGGAGCGTCGACATTGGGTGGCGACGGTGCCGGTCGGCGACGGCGGCGGTCGCGGGAGAGGAAGGTTAAGTAGCGTCACACCCCAAGCGTCGACGATGGCTACCGAGGTGTCGCGTCGACGGGCGTGGGTGATCGCCGCCCGGCCACAAACCCTGCCGGCGGCCGCCGCGCCCGTGATCGTCGGCGTCGGCCTCGCCGTCGAGACCGGCGTGTTCGCGCCGCTGCCCGCGCTCGCGGCGCTCGTCGGCGCGGCGCTGATCCAGATCGGAACCAACTTCGCGAACGATTACTACGACGCGATCCAGGGCGCGGACACCGACGACCGCGAGGGGTTCACCCGCGTCGTCGCCAGCGGGCTCATCGAGCCGAACGAGGTCAAGCGGGCGATGTGGGCGACGTTCGGCGCCGCGATCCTCGTCGGCAGCTTTCTCGTTTACGTCGGCGGCGTGCCGATTCTCGTGATCGGACTGGCGTCGGTCGCCGCCGGAATCGCGTACACCGGCGGCCCCTACCCGCTCGGGTACCACGGCCTCGGCGACCTCTTCGTCTTCGTCTTCTTCGGGCTGATCGCGGTCACGGGAACGTACTACGTTCAGGCCGCTGCGCTCGTCGGCGGCGCGGTTCCCGTGTGGCCGCCTGCGGGAACGATCACCCGCGCGGCCGTCGTCGCGAGCCTCCCCGTGGCCGCGTTGTCGACGAACATCCTCGTCGTCAACAACGTCCGCGACCGCGAGGAGGACGCCGAGACGGGCAAGCGAACGCTCGCCGTCCGGTTCGGCTACGGCCTCTCGCGGGCGCAGTACGTCGGGCTGCTCGCGCTCGCGTACGCCGCGCCGTTCTGGTTTTACGCGAACGGCTACGGTCTCGCCGTTCTGCTCCCGCTCGCGACCCTGCCGCTCGCGGTCGGCGTCGCCGAGACCGTGTTGACGGAGACCGGCGGCGAGGCGCTCAACCCGGCGCTGGAATCGACCGGCAAACTGCTCGCGGCGTACGCGGTCGCGTTCGCCGTCGGCCTCGCGGTGTGATGCGACTCCGCGAGTTCTCGGTCGCGCTGGCGAGCCCGCTGAGAACCGCCCGCGAGGAGATGACGGAACGAACCGGGTTTCTCGTGGGCGTCGGCCCCGGAGGCGACGAGACGGCCGGCGCCACGGACGGCTCCGGTCTCGGGTCCGCGCCCGGGATTGGCGAGGCGACCCCGCTGCCCGGCTGGACCGAGTCGTTCGCGACGTGTGCGTCGACGCTCGCGGACGCGGCAGAGACCGGTCCCGCCGGTGCGCTCGCCGACCTCGACGCGGACGAGACGCCTGCCGCCAGACACGGGCTCGGGCTCGCGCTCGCCGACGCCGCCGCCCGCGACGCCGGCCGGTCGCTGGCCGAGCGGCTCGCCGACCGAGCGGGGCTTCCCGACCCCGCCGGCTCCGTCCCGGTGAACGCGACGATCGGAGACGGCACCGCCGCGGCGGCGACACGAGAGGCCGAGCGCGCCGTCGCGGACGGCTACCGGTGTCTGAAGGTGAAGGTCGGCGCGCGACCGCTCGACGACGACGTCGAGCGGCTGCGGGCGGTTCGACGCGCCGTCGGTCCCGCGGTCGACCTGCGTGCCGACGCGAACGGCGCGTGGGACCGTGCGACCGCGCGGCAGGCGCTCGACCGCCTGGCGCCGCTCGATCTCGCGTACGTCGAACAGCCGCTGCCGGCCGCCGACCTCGCGGGGGCCGCGCGGCTCCGGGCGGAGACGACCGTGCCGATCGCCCTCGACGAGTCGCTGGCGGAGCGGTCGGTCGAGACCGTGCTACGCGCCGACGCCGCCGATGTCGTCGTGATCAAGCCGATGGCGCTCGGCGGGCCGGACCGCGCGATAGAGGCGGCGTGTCGCGCCCGCGAGGCCGGCGTCGACCCGGTGATCACGACCACGGTCGACGCCGTCGTCGCGCGGACCGCGGCCGTCCACGTCGCGAGCGCGGTTCCGGACGTCCCCGCCTGTGGGCTCGCGACCGCCGACCTGCTCGCCGAGGCGCTCGCTCCCGACCCGTGTCCGGTGTCTGACGGGCGGATCGAGGTGCCTGCCGGTCCCGGGCTCGCGGGCGAGGCGTTCGACGAACTGGTGTGAGCCGAGATCAGTGGAAGCCGCGGTCGACGTCGTCGTCGTCGATGAGGTCGTCGAGCTCCGCCGAGAGCAGCTCCTCGGCCTCCTCGAACGTTTCTCCCAGCTCGTCGAGCTCGTCGGGGCGGCCGTCGAACGCGTACTCCATGGGGCCGAACGCGGGCGAGTCGACCGCCTCCATCACGTCTCTGAAGAGGTGGTCCGGCTCCGTGGGGGTCTCCGCGTGGACTTTCAGCGTCTCCTCCAGCCGGGTCGCCACCGCTTTCGCCTCGGTTTCGTCTTCCGGCGGCCGCCGCACCGCGAACCGCCCCGGCGACTCGGCGTCGGGGAGCAACGGACCGAGGTCGTCGTCGACCCGTCGGGCCACTCGCGTGCCGACCCCGCGGAGGTCCCGCGGGTTCTTTGCGTACGTCTTCAGGTGGTAGACGCCGACGCTCGGGTGGCCGAAGTAGAGGTCCTCGCCGAGCCCCTCTCGTCTGGAGCCGGCGACGGCGCGCCAGCCGTCCGGGTCGGTCGAGTCGTCCGCGACGTCCGCGAGGATGTCCTGCCAGTCGCGTACCCGCATGTCACCGAACAGTTGCGGCGGAATCCGCATGAGCGTGTCGGTCGCGGCGACCGGTCCGCCCGTCACACGGGACCGCACGACGCGTTTCTCGACCCCGGTCGCGCCGCTCGCAGAACGGGTCGCTCGGGTGGGGGACCGACAGCGTTTTTCGCCGCGCGCGAGGAGAACGGGCGTGAACGTTCGGGGACCGATCGTCTCGGTCGGGGAGACGCGAACGGCATCCACGTCGGGCGGCGACCGCGAGCTCCGCGAGCTTCGGATCCGGCCCGACGGCGGCGCCGGCGACCCGGTCGACGTGACGTTGTGGGGCAAGTGGGCGGAGACCGGCGAGCACGCGGAGCCGGGGATGGAGCTGCTCGTCACCGACCCCGAAGAGGGCGAGTACCGCGGCGAGACGAGCTACGCCACGACGGGCGACTCGTGGGTCGTGCTCGAACCCGACTTTCTGGTCGACGTGACCGGGATCCGGTCGTGGGTCCAGTGTCCCCGGATGTACTATCTGAACAAGCTCTCGGGGATCCCGCTGAACTACCCGGTCGTCAAGGGGACGATCGTCCACGAGGTGTTCGGCGACCTGCTCCGCGGGATGGA
>CAZKXC010000146.1:0-3938 GCA_964556645.1 uncultured Halobellus sp. | reverse complement strand
GACGGCGAGGAGACGGTCGAAGGCGACGGGACCGCCGCGTACGCCGACCTCGGCGCGACGACCGAGGACGCGATGGCCATCGCCGAGACGAGCATGGACCGCGTTCACGAGCTCGTCGCACAGGAGACGCCGACCGACCGCCTGCGCGCGAAGGCCGTCCACGCCACCGGCGACCCCGAGTTCGCACACCTGCTGCGGTTTGCGGGCGACCCGGTCGCGGCCGGAGCGGAAGCCGTCCTCGACGAGCGACCGATCGTGACCGACATCACGATGGTCAAGTCGGGGGTCACGGGACGCGGGCACGACTGCGCGGTCAGGAAGGCGATCGGCAACGGCGCAGAACTCGCCGCGGAGACCGGGATGACCCGCACGGCGGCGAGCGTGCTCGAACTCGACGAACGCGGCGTCTACGACGGCGCGATAGCCGTCGTCGGCAACGCGCCGACCGCCGCGCTCGCGCTCGCCGACTGCATCGAGCAGGGAACGCGGCCGGCGGTCGTCGTCGCGACGCCCGTCGGATTCGTGAAGGCCGCGGAGAGTCGAACGCGGCTCCGAGAGGTCACCGAGGAACGCGGCGTCGCCGCGGTCACGAACGTCGGCCGGCGCGGCGGCTCCGGGGTGGCGGCCGGTCTCACCAACGAGCTCGTCCACGCCGCGAGCGACGTTCGAAACGGCGAGACGACGCTCGAAGCGCTTCGCGGTGAGGACCCGTGACGGACGAGTACGACCTCGACGAGGGGCCGGATCCGGCGGCGTACGCCGCTGACCGTCCGGAGCCCGACCGGGCGGCCGAGTCGGCGCCGACCGTCCACGCCGTCGGGATCGGGCCGGGAAATCCGGAGTACCTCGCGGCGAGAAGCGAGCGCGCGATCCGGGAGGCGGACGTCGTCGTCGGCTTCGAGACGGTCGTCGAGTTCGTTCGCGACCGCACCGACGCCGACTGCCTGACGTGTGGGTACCGCGACGAGGCGGCAGCGCTGGCGACGTTCGCCGACCGGGTCGCGGCCGGAGAACGCGGGACCGCGGTCCTGATGGGCGATCCGAACCACTCGGGCTACCAGTTCGTCGGGAAGGTCGAGCGGGCGGTCGACGAGGCGACCGGTGGCTCGGTCGACGTGCGCGTCGTTCCGGGGATCTCGTCGCTACAGGTCGCCGCCAGTCGAGCGCGCACGCCGATGGAAGCCGCGGTCTTCGTCACGCTCCACAAGAGCGGCGACCTCACCGACGACATGACTCGACTCCGCCGCAACGTCGGGAGGCGTCACCTGCTCGTGTTACCCCGTCCCTTCGACCGGATGCCCGGCGACATCGCCGCCGACCTGCTCGAACACGGCGGTGACCCGGAGGCGGACGCGCTCGTCTGCGAGCGCCTCACCCACGACGACGAGCGCGTCACCCGAACGACCGTTCGCGACCTCGCCGAACACGCAGGCGGCGACACGCCGGCCGATTCGCCGTTCTCCGACCTCTCCGTGCTTGTCGTTCGGCGGTAGCGAGGCGGGTCGACGGACCCGGGGCGGCCCGCGACCGGCCTTGAGCGGGGCGGGTCGGAGAGGGCGTGGCGATCCGCCTCACTCGCGTCCGCTGCCGTCCGTGGCCACGGGCTCGGCGTCGGCAACGCGATCGGATCCCGGCGTCGAGAACGTCGTGCTCGTGCGGGCGCGCTCGACGGCGACGGCGATGGCGTCGGTGACGGCCCCGTCAGTCCCGAACGGATCGGCGTAGTCGATGCCGCCGCGGTGTAACTCGAGCTGCTCGGGGATTCGGCTCCGGGTCGCCTCACACTCGCCGACGAACAACGGACACGCCACGGCGTGATCGGCTTCCAGCGTGTACCGCGCGCACTCGGCGGCCGGACTCTGAAGGAGGTACGCGGTTCGGACTTCGTCGAACTCGGCTCGCAGACGGGCCGCGTGGGAGGCGGCAGCCGTTCGCGCGTACTCGTCGCGGCTGTTTCCGAGGGCGACGAGCACGAGCGCGTCGGCGTCGCTCGCCGCCTCGGCCCGATTCCGAATCGCCCGGGTCACGGCTCGACGCTTCCCGATCGGGTCGCAGTATCGCACCTCGCCGGACAGCCGGCTCAACGCTCTGGGAACGCCTTTCAGCGTCTCGTGGGTGTGAGCGAAACACAGCGGAACCGCATAGATCCGGTCGCCACGAACGCCCGACAACGCTTCCCTGAGTTCGAACTCCGGCTCTACCTCGTACGTCGCGGTAGTGACAGCGTCGACGATACCAGCGTCCCGTACTCGGTCGGCGTGGTGGTTCGCGACCGATTGCACCTCGTCCCGCCCGACGAGGACTAGTGTTTCTCGTGGCATGTGTACAATTTTTGTTGCCCTACTACAACTGGACTTGTTACGGCTGTGGATGGCTTCAGATAAATAAGTTATCCCCGCGTCTCGACAGGGCCGGCAACGGGTCCGTCACGCTCCTGGAGGCGTCGAGCTCCGGGCTCGGTTCCGCTTCGCGGCGCGTTCCGGCGCCGAGACACCCACCGGCTCCGACAGCGCGTCAGATGCCGAATCCGACGGTCACGCCGAGCACCACGAGCACGACGAGCGCGGCGAGACCGACCGCGCCGGCGGCGAGCAGCGCGTTCTCCGCCGCCTTCTCGTAGACCGGCATCGCTTCGTACCGTTCGCGGAACGCGTCTCGGTTCTCCGCGTCGTAGAAGTACTTCGTGTTGAACGCGAAGCGTTCGGTCACCGCACACCCAGTACAGACGGGCGTACCCTCCAGTCGCTCGGTTTCGACGTGTGAGTCACAGCTGATGCTTCCACAGTTCACACAGTACGTGTACGTCGCGTCGGTCCCGGTCGTGTCACAGTGGACACACCGATGAATCCCGTCTTCGCTCGTCACGCGCGAGGGCCCCGCCGCGAGGTACTCGTACGGATACGAGTACTCCCCCAGGTCAGTCGTCTGGCGGACCTGCGGAAGGTACACCGGTTCGATCGATCGAACCGAGACGTCGGACCGGTTCGGCTCGCACGTTTTCGTGTAGGTGACGTTGTTGTCTCCGGTGTACGAGACGGTCGTCGTGTGCCGGTCTCTGAGTCGCTCGACGGCCCACTGTTTGTACTCGGTCTGGGTCTGCCCGAAGCGTCGCTTCTCGACGGCGTCGAACGTGCGCTCGAACCGCGCCACGTCGAGCTCAACGGCCGCGTGACGGTTCTCCACCACGAGATCCGATACCTCACCCGACGCGGCTTGCGGGCGTCCACGTTCGGCGTGAACGACGAATCGAGACCCCTCGTCGATCCGGTGGATCACGCCGACAGACGTCTCGAAGACCGCGTTCGTCTCCGCCGTCACGGCGACGACCGGGCGAAACGTGACCTCGGAGGAGGGCGCGGGACGGTCCGCCGACCCGATGTTGTCGACGTCCTGGAACGCCTCGTCGACGGGCGCCGTCACCGACGTCGCCGGATCGTGCGGTCGCAGCGTCTCGTCGCACAGGATTTCGATCCGGCCGTTGTAGAGGTCGAGGCCGACCTCGTCGGCGATCTCACGCAGGTCGTCGCCGTCGACGAGCTCGATCGGATACGGGTCGTCGGTCTCTCGGAGCCGCTCGGCGTACTCGGTCGCCGGGCCGGTGAACCGCCCGGTCGTGACCACCATGCCGCGTTTCGGTCCGTCGAACTCGAAGGTCGCGATCGCCGAGTGAAGCTTCTGTACGACCGGCCGTCCGACGGTTCCCGTGTGTTTGCACTCGACGACGACGCCTCGCCGAGTTCCGTCGACGACCTCTTCCATCAGAATGTCACGCCCCTCGTCGGCCGTCCGTTCGGCTTGCCGCACGTTCTCGTAGCCGAGATTCCGGAAGACGTCCTCGGTGACGTCCTCGAACTCGAATCCGGAGAGGTCGTCGAGAATGGGCATCCGGGCTCAGTACAACCGTGCCGTTTCGGCCGTAAATACGTTCCCTCGGGTGG
>CAZKXC010000145.1:0-3957 GCA_964556645.1 uncultured Halobellus sp. | reverse complement strand
GGCCCGTCACGGAGACTCCGGCGATCCTTTCAGGGAGTCGAAGAGTAAAGTCCCGAACGTGGCTCCACCCGGTAGGTGAGCCGTGCGATACGTTTCCGTTCCGAGGCGGGTTATCGAGGACCTTCGCGGCGAGGGCCGCGGCAGGATGGTGTCGGCCATCGCCTTTGGCTGGTTCCTCTCGATCAGCGCCAGAATGGTGTATCCGGCGTTGTTACCCTTCCTCCGGACGACGTACGGGCTCACGCTCACGACCGCCGGACTCCTGTTGACCGTGTTGTGGGTGGCGTACGGCGTCGGCCAGCTGCCCGGCGGCATGCTCGCCGACTGGGCGGGCGAGCGGCCGGTGTTGATACTGAGTTCGGTGCTCGCGGCCGCCATGCTCTCGGTGGTCGTCCTCGCCGACTCTCCCGCGGTGTTGTTCGCCGGTACCGCGTTGTTCGGAGCCGGAACGGCGATGTACGGCGTCTCTCGGTTCACCATTCTCAAAGACATCTACCCGGACCAGCTCGGCACGGCGACCGGAGTGACGATGGCGGCCGGCGACGTGGGGAACGCGGTGATGCCGCCGACCGCCGGGTTCATCGCGGCGACGCTCGCCTGGCAGTACGGCTTCGGGTTCGTCGTGCCGTTGTTCGTTCTCGCCGCCGCGGGGTTGTGGGCGACGCTCCCGTCGACGGCCGCGGCGAGAACGCCGCTGCGAGACGCGTTCTCGCTCGAGGGGATCGCGCCGATGGTCCGTCAGCCGGCCGTCGGCAACGCGGTCGTCCTGCTGGTGACGTGGGGGATGGTCGTCCAGGCGTTCATCGGCTTCTATCCGACGTACCTGATCGACGTGAAAGGCGTCACCACGCGGGTCGCGACGATCCTCTTCGGGTTCTTCTTCGCGCTCGGGACCGTGGTCAAGCCGGTCGCGGGGAGGGCGTACGACCGGCTCGGCGTCCGGTATCCGCTGGCGGCTCTGATGGCCGTGACGGCGATCGCGCTCGTCGGGCTCCCGTTCTCGACGGGCGTGTGGTCGTTTCTCGCCGTTACGGTGCTCGCGAGCAGCATTCTCGGCTACGAGACGATCGTCATCTCCGACCTGACCGACCGCTTTCCCGACGGCTCGCGAGGGACGAAGCTCGGCGCGTTGCGCACGGTGTACGTGATGCTCGGCGCGCTGAGTCCGGTGGCGTTCGGAGGCGCCGCCGACGCCGGCTACTTCGACGAGGGATTCTTCGGGCTCGCGGCGTTGAGCGGGCTGTTGGTGGCGTTCATCGTTCTTCGCGTCGACCGCTAGCGCCGTCGCGGGTGCCGCTCGGTGGCGTCCGACCGCGCCGTCCGGGCGTCGCGGGCGGCCGAGGCGGCGGCGACCGCGCGTCGACGCGAACCGGAGCGTCTGCGTGCCGAACCCCCGAATCGCGAGTGCGTCCTCGAGGATGGTCGTCGACGGCCATCCACAGTGATCGGTCGTGTCCATTCGTGTCATCACGAGAAAAGGACGCAAGCGCGGGGCTCACGCCAGTCAGGGCCGCCGCGGAATCGAGCGATTTCGTTGAAAAACGAGCGAGAATGCGGATCCCGTGTACTGAAGTGTGCGCCTCCGTGTCGTTCGGTATGAGCGACCCGCCGTCCGCTTCGAGGACTGACGACGACCTTCGGACCGTGCTCGACCGGATGTCCGACGGGTTCTTCGCGGTCGACGCCGACTGGCAGATCACGTACGCGAACGAGCGGGGAGCCGAGATACTCCGGTCGGCGATGGCCGACGGCGTCGTCGAGTCTGCCGAGACGATCGACGGCTTTCACCTCTGGGAGTCGATTCCCGAAGCGACGGATACCGAGTTCTACGACCGCTACCACGAGGCGATGGAGACGCAAGAACAGGTCACGTTCCACTCGTACTACCGGCCGCTCGAGACGTGGTTCGAGGCGCGTGTGTTTCCGTCCGACACCGGCCTGTCGGTGTATCTCCGGGACGTTACGGAACGACGAGAACTCGAACGCCAACAACGAGAGAGCCGTCGTGCGATCCAGCAGCTGTACGCGGTCTCGTCCGATCGCGACCAGAGCTTCGAAGAGAAGGTCGAGACGATGCTCGAGTTGAGCTGTGAGTACCTCGACCTGCCGAACGCGTTTCTCACCCGCATCGACGACGGCACCCAACACGTCGAGCTGGCTCACGCGACACACCCGGCGCTCCAGCCGGGCGAGAGCTGTCCGCTGGAGGAGGCGTACTGCAAGCGGACCATCGAGCTCGACAGCCTGTTGACGGTCGTCGACCCGACGGACGAGGGATTGACCGACGACCCCGCCTACGAGCGGTTCGGACTCGGAACGTACATCGGTGGACGCGTCGAGATCGACGGCGAGCTGTACGGAACGCTCTGTTTTGCCGACACGGACACGCGCGAGGAGGCGTTCTCCGAGATTCAACAGACGTTCGTCGAACTGCTGACCCGCTGGGTCAGCTACGAGTTGGAACGCCAGCGCGCCCGTTCCCAGCTACAACGCGAGCGCGACCGGCTCGAGGAGTTCGCCGGCGTCATCAGCCACGACCTGCGAAACCCGCTGAACATCGCGACGGGACGTCTCGAACTGTTCTCGCGAGAACACGACAGCGAGCACCTCCACGCGATCGAGGAATCGTTGTCGCGGATGGAAGACCTCATCGAGGACGTCCTGACGCTGGCACGCGACGGCGTCCAGGTCGAGACGATGACCGAGCTCGACCTCGCCGAGACGGCACGCGACGCGTGGTCAACCGTCGAGACGCCCGCCGCCGAGTTGGTCGTCGTCGACAACGGGCGGATCCGCGGCGACGAGTCGCGGCTTCGACAACTGCTCGAGAACCTCTTTCGGAACGCGATCGACCACGGCGGCGCCGACGTGACGGTCCGTGTCGGGCTGCTCGCGAGCGCCGACGGCTTCTACGTCGCCGACGACGGCGACGGGATCCCCGAGTCACGCCGCGAACAGGTGTTCGAGGCGGGGTACACGACGAGCGACGCAGGAACCGGGTTCGGATTGCGAATCGTCACCGACATCGCGACCGCTCACGGCTGGACGGTCGCGGCCGTCGAGGGGACCGACGGCGGCGCGCGCTTCGAGTTCGAACAGGTCGGGGTCGTCGACGCGTGACCGACGCCTGCCGGGGTGGCCCGCCGGCTACTCCGCGATGAAATCCGGCTCGACCCGTTTCTGATCGCGCTCGGCGACGAGGTGGTCGACGAACGCGTCGAGCTCGACGTCGCCGCGCTGGTTCTCGAAGCGGTCGCGCACGGAGACGGTGCCGGCGTCCGCCTCGTCCTCGCCGACGATCACCATGTAGGGGAGCCGGTCGTCGTGTCCCTGTCGGATCTTGCGGCCCACCGTCCAGTCGCGGTCCTCGACGTCGACGCGGATTCCGGCGTCCGCGAGCGCGTTCTTCACGCGGTGGGCGTAGCCGAGCGTGTCGTCCGAGACGGGCAGGATTCGCACCTGTTCGGGGGCGAGCCAGAACGGGAAGTTGCCGTCGAAGTGTTCGATCAACACCATGAAGAAGCGCTCGTAGCTGCCGTACAACGCCCGGTGGATCATCACCGGCTGGTGTTCCTCGTTGTCCTCGCCGGTGTAGGTCAGCCCGAAGCGGTCCGGCATGTTGAAATCGAGCTGAACCGTCGGGCCGTCCCAGACGCGCCCCAGCGCGTCCTCGAAGCCGAAGTCGATCTTCGGGCCGTAGAAGGCGCCGTCGCCCGGCTCGACGTCGTAGTCGTAGCTGCCCGCGTCGAGCACCTCGCGCAGCTGCGTCTCGGCGGACTCCCAGATCTCGTCGCCGCCGACCGATTTTTCGGGTCGCGTCGCAAGCGCCACCTCCACGTCCAACCCGAGCGTCTCCACCACCTCGAAGATCATCTCGATCACCGACTCGATCTCGGCGCGGATCTGGTCGGGCCGGACGAACAGGTGGCCGTCGTCGATGGTGAACGCCCAGACCCG
>CAZKXC010000144.1:0-4141 GCA_964556645.1 uncultured Halobellus sp. | reverse complement strand
ACATCATCCAGACGGTCGCGAGGATAGACCACGTGAACATCGGCATGTCCATGATCCCCATCCCCTCAGCGCGGGAGTGGTGGATCGAGGTGAGGAAGTTCACCGTCGACGCGGTGACGCCGACGACGAACATGAGCAGCGCAAGGATCGCGCCGGTCGACCCGATGCTCGGGGTGTACATCGGCACGTTCAACGGCGCGTACATCGTCCAGCCGGCGCTGAGAGTGCCGCCCTGGAAGAAGCTGATCCCGAGCAGCACTCCCGAGAACAGGTACATCCAGTACGACAGCGCGTTCAGTCGCGGGAACGCGAGGTCGTCGGCGCCGATCTGGAGTGGCACTAGGTAGTTCCCGAACGCAAATGCGAACGGCGAGAGGAACCAAAACACCATGATCAGTCCGTGAGCCGTGACCGCCTCGTTGTACGCGAGCCCCGAGAGAATGTGATTTGTGGGGTCCCACAGCTGGAGGCGGATCAGCAGCGCCATCACGCCGCCGAAAAGCAGGAAGAACAGCGAGGTGATAAGATAGAGAATGCCGATATCCTTGTGGTTGGTCGTGACCAGCCAGCGGCGGATAGAGGTCGTCGGCGGGAGCTCGCTCATGCGCCGACACCTCCGATGGCAGCGCCGGTGACGCGGCTGGTGTCGCTTGCGGGATCGGCGTCCTCGACGCTCGCGTTCCCGGAGTCACCCTCCGTGTTCGCGTACCACTCCTCCCACTCGTCCTGTGGGAGGACGGTGATCTGGCCTTTCATCGCCGAGTGGCCGGAGCCACAGAGCTCGAAACACTCGACGCGGAACGTCGCCTCGCCGCCCTGGGCTTCGACCTCGTCGGAACTCACGGAGAACCAGGTTTCGCTGGTCTCTCCGGGGATGGCGTCGGACTTGATTCGTAACTCCGACGAGCCGAAGTTGTGCCAGACGTCGCGTGAGGTCACCGCGAGATCGATCCGCTTGTCGGCCGGAACGACGAGTTCGTTCATCTTCGAGTGGCCGTTCGGGTAGAGGAACTCCCACCCGAACTGGTACCCTTCGACGGTGATCTCGATGTCGCCCTCCTCGCCGGTGTCGGGACCGTCCTCGACGTAGAGGAGCAGCCCGTACGCGTACACGACGAGGCTGATGACGACGATCGCGCTCAGCCCGAACGACAGGAAGAGCTTCTTCGCCTTCGGTCCGCCCTGTCCCGTCGGAAGCTCGCCGACGACCGGCGCGTCGAAGTCGGCGTCCGGCTCGCTCCCGTCGTCGCGGTACTTGTAAACGTTCCACAAGGTGTACGAGACCACCACGATGCCGACGAGGGTGCCGAGCGCGAGGAAGACGAAGAAGATCTCCTCGAACACCTCGGCTTGGGCCTGCCAGTCGGTCCCCTGCTGTAGGGTGATTGGGTGTATCATAGCGTCACTCAGCTCTTATCTCTCCCCTTAGTCATGGCGCACTTAGCTCTTGTGTACTTGGGTGTTGACCGGCCGGCAGACGGGACGCGGTCGACGAACGTGACGATCCGACGGGACGGAGTCTGCGTCGGCGAGATAGGGCGGACGTGCGGAGCCGACAGAGCCCGTAGCCGACGGGTCTGACCGAGGCCGGGGGGACATACGAAGGCTATTTGTACGCGCGTCCGGACCGACCAGTAACGAGCAAACCATGGTTTCGCTTACCCTCTTGAGCACGGCGGTGATGGGGCTGCTCGTCGTGGCCACGTTCGTCGCCGTCGCGCGCATCGGCGGGCAGCGCGTCGCGCCGAGCGCGGACGAGCCGGACGACAGGTACGCCGCGGTGACCGACGCGCTGAGCGAGATCGTCCGCACCCCGGCGGTGTGGTCCGTCGCGTTCGTCGTCATCGCGTTGGGTGTCGGGTCGGTCGTGATCCTCGCCGTCGGAAACTTCGGATTCACGGAGGGCGTCTCGGGATCGTTGTTGAGCGTCGCGTACGCCGCCGTCGGGCTCCTGGTGACCGGGTTCGTCTTTCTCGGCACCTACTTCGGCGCTCGCGGCCGCGGGCTCGGAAACGCCCACGGCGTCGCCGCGGGGTCGTTCGCGGCCGGGCTGGTCTTTCTCGTGTTGATCGCCGTCCAGCTGCTCGTCGGCGTCGTCGGGTAGTCAGCACCGCGGCGCCGTCGACCCGGTGTCTCCCGCCTGTCGCAGCCGGCTACGCGATCGAGACGCCGTTGCGCGAGAGATACGCGCTCGCCTCTTTGATCTCGGTCGGGCTTCCGACGATGCGGCAGCGGCCGTCCGTCTCGACGATGGTCAGCATGAACCGCGCGTCGAGCCCCTCGCGGAGCCCGTCGAGCGCGGTCGCCGGAACGAGGATCTGCGTGCTGTCGCGAAACGTCGAGGCGTCGGGCATTCGACGGCCGGTGCGACGCGGACCCGACCAATAACCGTGTCGAAGTGTCGCCGCGACAAGGGGTGTCAGCCGGCGGCGAACGGCCGCCGCCGGCCGCGCGAGCGCCCGTCGTCCGGCGTCGGAAGGAACAGGTTTAACGAGTCGACCGGCCGACGTTGTACCGATGGGACTGGAGGACGAGATAGCGGACCTCCGCGAGGAGATCGCCAACACCCCCTACAACAAGGCCACGGAGGCACACATCGGGCGGCTGAAGGCGAAGCTCGCGGAGAAAAAAGAAAAGCTGGAGAACCAGTCCTCCGCCGGCGGCGGCCACGGCTACGCCGTCGAGAAGCACGGCGACGCCACCGTCGCGCTCGTCGGGTTTCCGAGCGTCGGCAAATCCACGCTGATCAACGCCCTCACCAACGCCGACAGCGAGGTCGGCTCCTACGAGTTCACGACGCTCGACGTCAACCCGGGCATGTTGAAGTACCGCGGCGCGAACATCCAGATACTGGACGTGCCGGGGCTGATCGAGGGAGCGGCCGGCGGCCGCGGCGGCGGCAAGGAGGTCCTCTCGGTCGTTCGGACCGCGGACCTCGTCGTGTTCATGTTGTCGGTGTTCGAGATCGAACAGTACGACCGGCTCGCCGAGGAGCTGTACGCCACCAACATCCGCATCGACACCCAGAAGCCGAACGTCACCGTCCGCAAGACCCACACGAACGGGATCCAGGTGACGACCGGCGACGGCGTCGACCTCGAGGAAGAAACGGTGAAACAGGTCCTCCGCGAGTACGGCTACGTCAACGCGCAGGTGACGATCCCCCACGACCTGACGATCGACGAGCTCGTCGACGCGGTGATGGACAACCGGGTGTACCTCCCCTCGATGGTGACGGTGAACAAGGCGGACCTCATCGACCGGGAGTACCTGCCGACGGTCAAAACGGAGCTGCGCGAGCGCGGGCTCGACCCCGACGACGTGCTCTTCATCTCCGCCGAGGAGCAGCGCGGTCTCGACGGGCTCAAAGAACGGCTGTGGGAGGAGCTCGGGCTCATCCGGGTGTACATGGACAAGCCCGGCCGCGGCGTCGACTACGAGGAGCCGCTGATACTGTTCGAGGGCGACACCGTCGGCGACGCCTGCGAGAAGATCGGCGGCGAGTTCGACGAGCGGTTCAAGTTCGCGCGGGTGTCGGGCCCGAGCGCGAAACACGACGAACAACAGGTCGGAACGGGCCACGAACTCGCCGACGAGGACGTGCTCCGGATCGTGGCCCGGAAGTGAGCGGAGGCTTCAACCGCGGGTCGACACCGTTTTCCCGCCGCGATCCGAGCCACCGACCGTGTCAGACCCGACCGTTCACCACGCTGCCGTCACCGTCTCCGAGCTCGACCGCGCGGTCGAGTTCTACACCGACGCCTTCGGATTCGACGTCGCCGCCGAGTTCGCGGTCGGCGGAGACGCGTTCGCCGACGCCGTCGGCGTCCCCGGCGCTTCTGGCTCCTTCGTACACCTCGACGGCGGCGACGCCGTCGTCGAACTCGTCGAGTACGACCCGAGCGGCGAGCCGACGGCCGAGCCGTCGCTCGACCGACCGGGGGCGACGCACATAGGGATCGCCGTCGACGACGTCGACGCCGTCTACGCCGGGCTCGACGAGACCGTCGAGACGCTGAGCGAGCCTCGAACGACCGAGAGCGGAACGACGATTCTCTTCGTCAGGGATCCCGACGGCAATCTCGTCGAAGTGCTCGACGGGTGACCGGCCCGAGGGGTCCGTCTCGTTCGGGCGAGCGGC
>CAZKXC010000143.1:0-4178 GCA_964556645.1 uncultured Halobellus sp. | reverse complement strand
TCTACGGCACGCGGGTCGCCATCACCGTCGGGTTCATGGCCACGGCGATAGGCCTCGTCGGCGGCACCCTGATCGGCGCGGTGTCTGGCTACTACGGCGGCCGGATCGACGACGTGCTCCAGCGCGTCACGGAGACCATCTACGCCATCCCGTTTCTCGTGTTGGTCATCGCGTTTATGACCGCGTTCGGGCGCGACCTCACGTTCGCGATGATCGGGGTCGGGATCACCTCGATACCGGTGTTCAACCGACTGATCCGCTCGCGAGTCGTCTCGGTGCGCGAGGAGGACTACATCGAGGCCGCTCGGGCGGCCGGGGTGAAGGACCGAAACATCATCCTTCGACACGTCGTTCCCAACAGCTTCGCCCCGGTGCTCGTCCAGGCGACCCTCCAGATCGGCGTGAGCATCCTCATCGTCGCCGGGCTCTCGTTTCTCGGATTCGGCGCACAGCCGCCCACCCCGTCGTGGGGACAGATGCTCTCGGCGTCGCGCAACTACATGCTTCCGGCGCCGACGTTCAGCCTCTTCCCCGGGATGGCGATCCTAGTCACCGTCATCGGCTTCAACATTCTCGGCGACGGCCTCCAAGACGCCCTCGATCCGCGGATCAACAACTGACATGACCGACCCACTACTCAGCGTGCGCGATCTCAAGACACAGTTTTTCACCGAAGACGGCACCGTCCGAGCGGTCGACGGCATCTCCTTCGACGTTCACGAGGGAGAGATCGTCGGGCTCGTCGGCGAGTCGGGTGCGGGCAAATCGGTCGCGACCTCCAGTATCCTCCGGCTGGTCGACAGCCCGGGGGAGATCGTGGGCGGCGAAATCGAGTTCAAAGGCGAGACGATCTTCGGACTCGAAGCGGACGCCGGCGGCGATCTCCGGCCGCGAGACGAGATGCTTTCCGAATCGGAGATGCGCCGGGAGATCCGCGGCCGCGAGATCGCGATCATCTTTCAGGACCCGATGGAATCGCTGAACCCCGTCTTCACCGTCGGCGGACAGCTCCGGGAGTTCATCGAGATCAACCGAGACCTCTCGGAGGCGGAGGCCAAAGCCGAGGCGATAGCGATGCTCCGTGAGGTCGGCATTCCCGCACCGGAGTCGCGGTACGACGAGTACCCACACCAGTTCTCCGGCGGGATGCGCCAGCGCGTGCTCATCGCGATGGCGCTGGCCTGTCAGCCCGACCTGATCATCGCCGACGAGCCGACGACCGCCCTCGACGTCACGGTCGAGGGTGAGATTCTCGAGATGGTGACGGAGCTCCGCGCGGAGTACGACACCGCGTTCATCTGGGTCACCCACGACATGAGCGTCGTCGCGGAGATCTGCGACCGGGTCAACGTGATGTACCTCGGGGAGATCATCGAACAGGCCGAGGTGGACGACCTGTTTTACGACACGAAACACCCGTACACGTCGGCGCTGCTCGACTCGATGCCGCGACCGGACGAGACGGTCGACGAGCTCAGGCCGATCGAGGGGGTGATGCCGGAGGCGATCAACCCGCCTTCTGGCTGTCGGTTCCACCCGCGGTGTCCCGAGGCGCGGGAGGTGTGCCGCGAGGTCCACCCCGAGGCCCGGGATCTGAGCGAGGCGGACGAGGCGAGACACACGGCCGCGTGCGTGAAACACGACGCGTTCGACGTGGGGTACGACGAGAGCCCGGCGATCGAGACGGAGGCGACGGGGGGGTTCTCCGCCGGGTTCACCGAGACCGGAGGTGGGGCGGAATGAGCGAGGTGGGTCCGCCGGAGTCGGACCCCGACGCGTTGTTACAGGTCCGAAACCTCGAGAAGCACTTCGACAACGAGAGCGGGCTCCTCGCCGGCGTCGAGTTCACCGACGAGTTCCCATACGTCTCCCGGTCGACCTCGGACGTTCGCGCCGTCGACGGCGTCGACTTCGACATCAAGCGAGGAGAGACGCTCGGGCTCGTCGGCGAGTCCGGCTGCGGGAAGTCGACGCTCGCGCGAACCGTTCTGCGGCTGCTCGAACCGACGGACGGAAGCGTCTACTTTCGGGGCGACGACCTCGCGTCGCTCTCCGGCGAGTCGCTGCGGCGAAAGCGGAAGAACATGCAGCTGATCTTCCAGGACCCGCAGTCGTCGCTCGACCCACGGATGAAGGTCGGGCCGATCGTCGAGGAGCCGATGAAAGCCCACGACATGCTCGACGACGAGGGACGCGAGGCGCGCGCCAAGGAGCTCTTGGCGAAGGTGGGGCTCGACCCCCAACACTACAACCGGTATCCGCACGCGTTCTCGGGCGGCCAGCGCCAGCGCGTGAACCTCGCGCGGGCGTTGTCGGTGAACCCCGACCTCATCGTCTGTGACGAACCGGTGTCGGCGCTCGACGTCTCCATTCAGGCACAGGTGCTCAACACGATGCGGGAGCTGCAGGCGGAGTTCGACCTGACGTACCTCTTTATCGCACACGACCTGAGCGTGATCCGTCACATCTCCGACCGCGTCGCCGTGATGTATCTCGGGAACATCGTTGAACTGGCCGAGAAAGAAGAACTGTTCGAGAACCCGCGTCACCCGTACACGCGGGCGCTGCTCGACGCCATTCCGGTCCCGGACCCGAGAAGCGGCGGACGGACGACGCTTCTGTCCGGCGACGTGCCGTCGCCGATCGACCCGCCCTCGGGCTGCCGGTTCCGGACGCGTTGTCCGGAGGTGATTCAGCCGGAGGCGTACGACATGCGCGACGACGCCTGGCGGAACCTCGTGGCGTTCCAGCGAGCGGTCGACCGCCGGGAGTTCGAGGAGACCGATCCCGACGTTCTTCGCTCTCGGTACTTCGAGGACGCGATTCCGAGCGGCGACGCCGGCACGCTCCTCGACGAGGCGCTCGGACACCTCGCGCGCGACGAGTGGGACGACGCCGAGCGGATCCTCGCCGAGCGCTTCGCAGACGAGAGCGTCTGTGCGACCGCGGAGCCCGCCTACGAGGTCGAGTCCGTTCTCGGCGACACCCGTCACTACGCGGCGTGTCACCTGCGCCGCAACGAGGCGGTCGCCAGCGCCGTCGACGAGGCTGCGGCGCGAGCCGGCGCGGAAGCGCCAGAGGCGGACGATTAGGAGGGGACGTTTATCAGATCCCGCGACGTGACCGCGACGCGTCAGCGAATCCGTATCTGCGTGGCGTCCTCGTGGCGCCCGTCGCCGTCGGGAACCGGCACGAACGCGGAGATCGTGTGGTCGCCGCGCTCGGCCCGAACCGACCGGTCGAGCCCCGTCTCGCGCTCGCGCCTAAACCGGCCGTTCCAGGTGGCCGTGGCGACCTTCGTCTCGCCGGCCCGGAACCCGATCACACCCGGCTCGTCTCTGAGGTACCGCCGCTCGTCGCTCGCCTCCAGAACCCCGTCGACGCGCCATCCCCACCGGCGGCGGGTGGTCGTCTCGAGTTCGACCGGCGCCGGGAGCCGGTTCCGCAGCCGAACGGTGATCGCGACCGGTTCGCCGCGCGCGTACTCCGTCTGATCCGTCTCGACCTCTACTGTGACCGCCCGCCGGGCGACCCGCTTGGGGATGATCCGTCCGAGCGCGTCGCTGAGGTAGTTTTTGGTGTCCTCAAACCCCGTCGTGTTCTCCGAGTCGTGGCGTCGTCCCATGCGGTTTCGTCTGTGTCGGCGGCGCGTTTCCGGACGCGTGCGCGTCGGTTCCTCCCCGTTCCGCTCGTCTCACCCGTGTCGTCGAGGCGAGGAAACGAAGGGGTTTCGGATCCCGAATCGGCGCGGACGGACCCGATCGCCGGCCCGGACAGATCCGAGAACTCCGCGCCGGAAGGCGACGCTTGGACGCGCTCAAGAACCGCCCGAAGCCGGTCCGCGACATCGGCTCACTCCTCGACGGCGACCAGTTCCATCAGCGGGTAGCCGTCGGCCATCGTCATCCGAGTGTGAACCGTCACGTCCTCGTGGAGGATCCGCATCTCCACGTCCATGAGCGAGCCGGTCAGCTCGGTGTAGCCGTTCTCGTGGCCGATCGCGTCGGCGACGCGGTCGTCGTGGATGTCGACGGTCACCGACTCACAGAACGGCTGGTTCTCGATCGCGTCCGCCATCGCGGCCTCGAGGCTGCGCGTGCTCGTCGGGCTCACCGGCGTCCCGGCGAACTGGTGGTACAGCGAGCCGAACTTGATCCCCGCCTCGAAACACGCCTGCT
>CAZKXC010000142.1:0-4182 GCA_964556645.1 uncultured Halobellus sp. | reverse complement strand
CCTCTCGCAGTGTCACAGCAGTTGGCCGAGGTCGAGACGTTGTTCCTCCACGAGGCGCGGAGCGACTACACCGTGGTCGCGAACCGTGACGGGAGCCGAGCGCTTCGCGGGCGACTCGAGCTCAAAGAAACCGCCGCGGGTCCCCGCCCCGGCAAGTTCCGCGTGATCAAAGACGGCGAGGACCATCCTCGCCGGCCCGACGAGTTCGTCGACCTCGCCCGCGCGGCCGACCGAATCCGGATCTCAGAACAGACCGCCCCGGAGCGCCGCGAGCGGCTCCAGGCGATGCTCGACGGCTATCAGCTGGAGGCGGTCACCGTCCGAACGTGTCGGCGTTGTGCGAACGACGGCCGCTACGGGCCGATCACCGCCGACACCGCGATCGAACACAACGACGAGCACATCTGTCGCGACTGCGCCCGCCGGGAGCTCGAACGCGAGCTCTCGTACAAAGGCGAGTTCACCGGCGCGGCCGAGGAGCGTCTCGAGGAGCTGTTGTACGACTCACAGGACCTCGACCGGATCATTTCGTTGTTGTCGGGCGGGCTCGACCCCGACCTCACGAAGTACGACGAGGTGTCGGCCAACGTCGACGACGTCTCGCCGGTTCGGACGGACGAGCTCGAGTTACACCCGGCGCTGGCCGACCACGTCCAGGATCGGTTCGAAGAGCTGTTGCCCGTCCAGAGCCTCGCGGTGCGCAACGGGTTACTCGACGGCGACGACCAGCTCGTCGTGAGCGCGACCGCGACGGGCAAGACGCTGGTGGGCGAGCTCACCGGAATCGACCGGGCGTTGAACGGCGAGGGGACGTTCTTGTTTCTGGTCCCGCTCGTCGCGCTCGCAAACCAGAAACACGAGGACTTCACCGACCGCTACGGCGACCTGTTGGACGTCTCCATCCGGGTGGGTTCTTCGCGAATCGCCGACGACGGGAACCGGTTCGACCCGAACGCCGACGTGATCGTCGGCACGTACGAGGGGATCGACCACGCGCTCCGGACGGGCAAAGACCTCGGCGACGTGGGGACGGTCGTCATCGACGAGGTCCACACGCTGAAAGAAGGGGAGCGCGGCCACCGGCTCGACGGGCTGATCTCGCGGCTCAAACACTACAGCGAGAAGCGCATGGGAACCCACGACGAGTACGGCGGAACCCAGTTCGTCTACCTCTCGGCGACCGTCGGCAACCCCGAGTGGCTCGCCGAGCGACTGCGAGCGACGCTCATCGAGTTCGAGGAACGGCCGGTGCCCATCGAGCGCCACGTCACGTTCGCCGACGGCCGCGAGAAGGCACGGATCGCCGACAAGCTGGTCAAACGCGAGTTCGACACGAAATCGTCGAAGGGGTATCGCGGACAGACGATCATCTTCACCAACTCGCGGCGCCGGTGTCACGAGATCAGCCGAAAGCTGCGGTACGACTCCGCGCCGTACCACGCCGGGCTCGATTACGGCCGCCGGAAGACCGTCGAGCGCCAGTTCGGAAACCAGGAGCTGTCGGCGGTCGTGACCACGGCGGCGCTGGCGGCCGGCGTCGACTTTCCCGCCTCGCAGGTGATCTTCGACACGCTGGCGATGGGAATCGAGTGGCTCTCCGTCCAGGAGTTCTCTCAGATGCTCGGACGGGCGGGCCGCCCGGACTACCACGACCGCGGACGGGTGTACCTTCTCGTCGAGCCCGACGCCGTCTATCACAACTCGATGGACCGAACCGAAGACGAGGTGGCGTTCACGTTGTTGAAAGGCGAGATGGAAGACGTCGCGACCCACTACGACGAGGCCGCGGCCGTCGAGGAGACGCTGGCGAACGTCGTCGTCGCCGGCAAGCAGGCCAAGCGGCTCAACGACCGGATGATCGGCGACGTGCCGACAAAACACGCCGTCGGCAAGCTGTTGGAGTGGGAGTTCATCGATGGCTTCTCGCCGACGCCGCTCGGACGAGCGATCTGTCGGCACTTTCTGGCGCCCGACGAGGCGTTTTTCATCCTCGACGCGGTCCGGACGGGCACCGACCCGTACGACCTGGTCGCGGAGCTCGAACTGCGCGACGCGGAGTGAGCCGGCGGCGAACGAAACGCTTTAGCGGCTTATGCGGGTAGTGAGAGGTGCGGGACCGTGGGTTAGTGGTATACTCCGGGCCTTGGGTGCCCGTGACCCCGGTTCGAATCCGGGCGGTCCCATCCTGTCGCTGCGAACAATTCGTGAGCAGCGACGGCTGGAACGGATTCGAACCCTATCGGTCGCGCGCAGCGAGCGTCGCGAACGAGCGCGTCCGGGTCCGGTTCGAATCCGGGCGGTCACATCCTGTGTCGTCTCGCCGGTCCGCTTATTCTCGTGGCGCGCCAACACGATCTGTGGACGATATCGACGCCGTGTGTTTCGATCTCGACGGAACGCTCTGCCAGCACGCCGACTCCGCGGACACGGCCTATCGGCGGGCGTTCGACGACATCGGTGCCGAGCCGTTCGGCGAGCCGGACGCGTTGTGGGCGGCACTCGACGGGCCGCCGGACCCGGACGACCGCGTCGGCTACCTCGGCGCGGGATTCGCGCGCGTGGCCGCCCATCACGGCCGCGACGACGTCGACCCGATCGCGTTCGCGGAGGCGTTCGCCGAGCGCATCGACGAGATTCCGGTCGAGTTTCTCCCCGGCGCGGCGGCCGCCCTCGACGCCGCAGCCGCGCGCGGCCCGAACGGAATCATCACCAACGGGCCACAGGATAGACAGGCTCGAAAGGTGGAGGCGCTCGGACTGGACGACCGGGTCGACACCGTCGTCTACGCGGGTGACCTTCCCCGCCGGAAGCCGCACGTGACGCCGTTTCGCGAGGCCCTGACCACGCTCGCGGTGCCCGCAGAGCGCGCGTTGTACGTCGGTAACTCGCTGGCGTACGACGTCGCCGGAGCACACAACGCCGGGCTTCGGGCCGCGTGGCTCCGCGATCAGGCCGCCGACCACGACGCTCCCGGCGAGTACCACCCCGAGCACGTACTCGAGGAGATCGGCGACCTCGTCGGACTGCTGGAGGAGTCCTGATGCGGGAGGACGGACAGCGAGGGCGAGCCGCGCCGTCGGTCGCCCTCGACGCGTGGGTGCGAGCGGCGCTCTCGACGGTCCGACCGGACGGGTCGGTCACGGGCGTCGATCCGATAGCGGCGGGCGGCAGGCGGCCGATTCTGGCGGTTCGATTCGCCGACGCGGATCCGATCGTGGTTCGACGCGGCGACGACGCGGCGGCGGTCGAGACGGAAGCCGAGCTGTTGGCCGCCGTGGCCTCGGAGACGACGGTGCCGGCTCCGGCGCCGCTGGGCTGGGGGCCGTCGCCGGACGGACCGGGCGGCTGGCTCGCCACCCCGCTCGTGGCGGGCGACGACCTTCACGAGCGGTTCGTCGCCTTCGACCCGCCCGCCAGACGCGACCTGGCGGCGGCGTTCGGGCGCTTCCTCGGCGAACTCCACGCGGCGTTCCGGTTCGACGAGTACGGACCGCTCGGCGTCGACGCGGGCGAACTCCGAGCGGTGAACCGCTCGCAGCCGGCCCGGTCCGACCGGACAGCGGCGTGGCGCGACTGGCTCACGGCTCGCGGCCGCGAGCGCCTCGACCGACTGCCGGCGGCGTTCGCCGACGTCGCCGACGCGGCACGGGGGCGCCTCGACGCGTGGACGCCCGAGACCGCCCCGACCCCTCGGCTGTTCCCGTGGGACTTCCGTCCGGGCAACGCGCTGGTCGCCGGCGACACGATCGCCGCGGTCGTCGACTGGGAAGCCCCGCTGGCGGCCGGCGCGGCGTTGTCGGTAGCGAAGACCGAGTATCTCCTCGCCGACTGGTTCGTTCCAGATGAGGCCGACGGGCTGCGACGCGCGTTTCGAGACGGGTATCGCGAGGCGCGCCCGCTGCCGACCGTAGACGACGTTCACCGGATCGTCGCTATCGCGGAGACCGCCGTGGATTCTCACGGCGTCGTGACGAACCCGCGATACCCGCCCGTCGGACGCGACGAGGCCGTGCGGTTTCATCGGCGACACCTCCAGGACGCGGTGTACTGACGAGCCGAACCGGGAGACGACACGCCCGCCGCCTTTCGCAATCCTTTTGTTCTAAATCGGTCTTAGCCTAGATGCCAGCCGCCTTAGCTCAGACTGGGAGAGCACTCGACTGAAGATCGAGCTGTCCCTGG
>CAZKXC010000141.1:0-4188 GCA_964556645.1 uncultured Halobellus sp. | reverse complement strand
GTCCTGACGTGCCCTGCGCTCGCTTCGCTCGCGCAGGACTCCGTCAGGACGCTCGGGTTGTAGCCGTCCTATCCTGGTCGGCAACTGTGGGATTTGGTCTCGGCGTACTCTCGCTTCGCCGGCGTGGGACTCCTCAGGACGTTCGGGTTGTCGCCGTCTCGCCTCCCGGACTGATCCCGTCGTGGTCTTTCGGTGCGGTCGGAACGTGTGCGAACACCACCGGACGACCCCGTCGCGACCAGCGCCGCCGGTCTCTCCGGCTCAGTCGTGCGGATGGAACCGGTTCATCGCCCGTCTGACCGCGTCGGCGTCGCCGATGAACGTGAGGTGATCTCCGTACTCGACGATTCGATCCGCCGACGGCACCTCGTTTTTACCCTCGTGGCTCACGACGGCGACGAAACACCCGTCGGGAATCTCCGAGTTGAGTTCCTCGATGCTCTTGCCGGTGATCCGTTCCGAGGTCACCGCCACCTCCTGGACGTCGTGGTCGTCGCCCAACTCGTTCATCCAATGGGTGATCGCCGGGCGCTCGATCTCGTCGTCGATCGCCACCGCCGTGGCCGTCGGCGAATCGATCGCGGTCGCGCCGATGCTCTCGAACGCGTCGACGTTCTGTGGCTCGTTGACCCGTGCGTAGACGGACCCGACGCCGAACTTGGTGATCGCGAGCTGACACGCGAGGAGATTGATGTCGTCGTCGCGGGTCGCCGCGATGAGCCGCTTCGTTTCTCCGATGCCCGCCCGTCTGAGGGTCTCGGCCTCGCTGCCGTCGCCGTCGTGTACGGTGAATCCCGCCGACCGTGCCTGTTCGATCCGGTCGTCCTCGTCTTCGACAACGACGACGTACTCGCCTCGGTTCTCCAGTCGTGTGGCGAGCGCCCGGCCGACCCGACCGCCGCCGATGATGATCGTGCGCATTGGTGATACTCCGAGAGCCTGTCCGATCTGTCGCGCGAGTCCGGCCTCGATCGCGACCGTCGCAAAGATGACCGCGAACACCGTTCCGACCAGTATCTGTCCCGCCTCGATGTTGCCGGCCAGCTCCAATTCGATGGCGAACAGCGTCGCCACGCTCGCCGGGATGATCCCCCGCGGACCGACGCCCGCGATGAACAACCGCTCGGGCCAGGTGAACCGCTCGACGCCGAGCGTGGCGATGACGGCTCCGAGCGGCCGGAGCACCAGCATGATCACGCCCACGAGCGCCACCACGCCGACGCCGAGCCCGAGAATGGCGCCGATGTCGATCAGCGCCGCCAGCGAGATGAACACGAACGAGAGCACGATGAGCGTCGCGTTCTTTCCGAACCGCTCGATCTCCTCGCGGTTGTTGAGATCGAGGTTTCCCAGGATCACGCCGCTCGTCGCCGCCGCGGCGACCCCCGCTTCGGCCGCGACGACCTCGGCGGCCGCGAACGCTCCGACCGCCGCCGCCAACACGAGAAACTGCGAGGCCTGTACGTCCCGTTCGGGGACTAAGTCGCTGTCCAACACCGCGTAGATGCTCACCGCGGCGAGCACTCCCGCCGCCACGCCGACGCCGAACCGCTCGAGAAACGAGAACACCGTGGCCGGAACGCCGAGGTCGTCGAGCAGCAGCGTCTCGAAGATGACCACCGCCACGATCGCGGCGGTCACGTCGTTGACGATCCCCTCGGTCTCTAACGCCGTTGCGACGTGGTCTCTGACGCGAACGACCTCGAGGATCGGCGTGATCACGGTGGGTCCCGTCGCGACCAGCAGCGCGCCGATGAGCAGCGCGATCTCCCACTCGGTCCCGATCAACAGCCTGACCGCTCCCGTCGTTCCGGCGAACATCACCACCGCGCTGATCGTCACCAGACGAATCGACGTTCTCGACGCCTTGCGAACCCGTTCTAACCGCAGCGCGAACGCGCCCTCGAAGACGATGATGGCCACGCTGATCCCGACGATCGTCTCGAGGCCGTCGCCGAACGTCTCCAGGGTGACGATCCCGAGCACCTCCGGCCCCAACACCACGCCGATCAACAGGTAGAACACGACGCTCGGTATTCGCAGCCGATGGGCGAGCAGCTGGACGGCGAGCCCCGAGACGAGGATTCCCGCGATGACCGGCAGCAGACTACTTGCCACGTTCCTCAACGATGCGGCCCGACGCTATTGGTTCTACCGGAGACGCGCGTCTCGAGACGGCTCGCGGCGACCCGTTTTTGTGCGTCTCGGCCGTACTAGGAGCCATGCCCGACGACTCCGACCCGCCCGACATCGCCGGCTCGCCCCCCGACTCGCCGGCCGTCGGTCCCGCGCTCGCCGCCGGGACGGCCCTGTTCAACGAGGGGTACCGACTGGCGGCACACGAGCCGTGGGAGGCGGCGTGGCTCCGGCTCGACGCCGGCGACGACGAGCGGCTCCTCCACGGGCTGATCGCCGCCGCCGCGGCCACCCACCACGCGACCGAGCGCAACTGGTCCGGCGCGGTCGGCTGTGCGGAGAACGCCGTCGGCTACCTCGGCGCCGTCGACGAGACCCACCGCGGATTCGCGGTCGAGACCGCCCGCGAGTGGTGTCGGCGGCTCGCGGCCGACCCCGAGGCCGTCGAGCGCGGCTCTCCCCCGTCGTTTCGGATCGACGGGACCGCGGTTCGGTTTTCGACGCTCGGACTGGCGGCGACGCTCTCTGCTGTTCCCGCGCTCGCGACCGCGGTCGACCCCGGCGACGAGGAGACGTTCTCAGTGGCGGCGGCGCTCGCCCGCGAGGAGCACGCGACCGGCCGAACACAGGTCACGGAGCTGCTCTTCGCGTTTCTCCGACAGCCGGACGCCAGACCGCAGATCGCGGCGCGGATCGCCGACCACGTGGATCTGGCGCGGCGTGAACGCCGGGACGTGAGCGGGCTCTTCGAGTGACCGATCAGGGCTCGTCCGCCGGCGGGTCCTCGACGAGCGGCTCGCCCTCGAAGGTGTAGTTCGCGGAGTTGTCCTGCGGGTCGTAGCCGAGGACGGTGCGGGCGCGCTCGATGGAGTAGTACTTCCGGTCGTTGTCGGAGATGCCGTAGACGATCTCGAAGCCGTACTCCGCCCGGAGACACCGGTCGAACAGGCGCGCGCAGTCGCCGTGAGAAAGCCACATCGCCTGGCCGCGCTCGTACTCGCGAGGCGGGTGGTCCTTGGTGAGGTTCCCGATCCGGACGCAGACGACAGACATCCCGAACTCGTCGTGGTAGTACCGTCCGAGAAACTCGCCGGTCGCCTTCGAGACGCCGTAGAGGTTGCCCGGACGGGGGAGTTCTGCCCCGTCGAGCCGGTACTCGTCGTCGGTCCGATACAGGTCGGGGAGGCGGTCGTCGGTCTCGTAGCCGCCGACGGCGTGGTTGGACGACGCGAACGCGAAGCGGTCGACGCCGGCCTCGGCGGCGACCTGCATCACCACCTGTGTGCCGTCGATGTTGTTCCTGAGCACGGACTCCCACGGGGCGGTCTTTCGCGGGTCGCCCGCGAGGTGGATCACCGCGCCGACGCCGGCCATCGCGTCGCGAACGGCGCGTTCGTCGGTGATGTCCGCGACGTACTGGTCGGCGTCGGTCACCCGGTCTGGCACCTTCGCGGCCGGAATCGGTTCGCGGTCGAGAAGCCGCCAGTCGTAGTCGTCGCCGATGCCATCGAGGATGGCCTGACCGACCCGTCCGCCCGCGCCAGTGAGTAGGACCGGCTCGTCCATTCGTGTCGCTATGGACGCGAGGAGGGCATATATGACACGGTTCGGCCGTCGAGCCGCACGACGGCCCGCCGTGGCGTCACGAGAGCTTCTGACGCGAGACGGTCACGCCCGTCGGCGTCACCACGATCTGGTCGTCGCCCTTCTGGACGATGTCGCCGTCGACCTCCTCGGCCACCTGCCGGAGCTCGTCGATGATGTGTTCGACCGTCCGGTCCGACGTGGAGTGACGGGTGATGTCCGCGATCACGAAGTCGCCGTCGTAGACGGCGTCTTTGATCGGGATGACGTCGCTCTTGTCGGCGATTTCGGCGATGTGTACGCGCATCCCCGCCTCGGCGCTCGCCTCGGCGAAGTCTTCGATGTCGAGTTCGACGTAGTCGTTGACGGACCGCTGGCCCCCTCCGCCGAGGATCTTGCTCATGATACCCATACCGACCATACGACGAGGTCGGCCATTAGTTCTTACGTCAGACGCCGGGTTCTCAC
>CAZKXC010000140.1:0-4213 GCA_964556645.1 uncultured Halobellus sp. | reverse complement strand
CGGTTATCAGCCGAGCGCTCAACCTGACTGAGCTATTGGCCCAGGTGAGCGCATCAGGTGCTTTCGTGGGTAGGATTTTAAGCGTTTCCTTTCCACAGTTGGTCGCTGTCCTGCGGTTTGTCGGCCGGATTCCGTGACGCCATCGCGGTGTTTCGATTGGCCCGCTCAGGTGCGGTCGGACTCGTCGTCTTCGACGGTGTACTCCACGTCGACGACGTCGTCCGTGTCGCCGCCGGCGTCTGCGCCGCCGACGCCGTCGGGGGTGTCGCCGCCGTCGCCAGAGAAGCCCCCGGTGGGTCCGGCGAATCCGCCGTCGTCGTCGCCGCCGGGAAAGCCGCCGATGTACACGCTGCCGGAGGCGAGCCCCCCGGTCTCCTTGTCGACGTACGGGACCACGACGTATCGCTTGACCGCAACCCGGATCGGAACGCGCGTGATCGGCAGCGCGAGGAGGAAGCCGATTGCGTCGGTGACGAGCCCCGGCGTGAGCAGAAACGCGCCGGCGGCGATGAGAAGTCCGCCGTCGAGCAGCTCGTCCGTCGGCGGCTCGCCGCGGGCGAGTTTTCGTTGGACCCGCGCCAGCGTCGCGCGCCCCTCCGCGCGCAACAACAACATCCCGAGCACCGCGGTCAACACCACCAGCCCGACCGTCAGGGCCACCCCGAGCCGCGTCGCCACGAAGACGAGAAACAACGCGTCCACGAGGGGAACGACGAGCAGCAGCGCGAGCAGGGTTCGCGGGCGCATGCCCCACGCTTCCGGCCCGCCCCTCATAGCCCTTTTCGTCGTGGCTGGCCGGGGTCGTGTCGGCCGCGCCGCCGCTCCGGTCTGCCCGGCCGCAACCGCCACGGCTTTGAGCCGCGGGGGCGAGCCACCGGCATGAACATCGCCGGCGCGCTCGGCCGCGACCCGCCCGCGCGCGACACGGAGACCGACTCCATAGAGGCCGACTCGATGTCGCGGTGGGTCGCGCCGCTGCCCGCGGCGCTGGAGAACGTCGCCTATCGGTTCGTCTGGGTCATCGTCGCGATCAACCTCCTCGGCACCGCCTTCGGCTTCTGGTACTACCGGTTTCAGTTTCAGCGGATCCCCGTCGAGATGTGGGCGTTCGTCCCGGACAGCCCGGCTGCGACGCTGCTCATCGCGCTCGCGCTCGCGTCGTGGGCGGTCGGGAAGCCGAGTGACACCCTCGCGGCGCTCGCCTTCTTCGGAAACGTCAAACTCGGACTCTGGACCCCCTACGTGCTCGTGGTGTTTTATCCGGAGTTTCTCGCGAGTTCGGGGCCGCCGTTGTACGCGTTCCTGCTCGTGAGCCACCTCGGTATGGTGCTTCAGGCGTTCGTTCTCCATCGGATGACCGTGTTTCCGGTGCGGGCGGTCGCGGTCGCGACCGCGTGGTACACCGTCGACCTGCTGATGGATTACTTCGTCCCCGTGATCGGCGACGTCACGCACACGTCGCTTCCGTACGCCGACGCCGAGCCGTGGTTCACCACGACCGTTCTCCAGGTGGCCGCCGCGGGCGCGGTCGTTCTCACGGTCGTTCCGTTGTTCGTCGCGCTCGCGACCCGCGTCGAGACGCTCCGAACCCGCCCCGAGCAGCCGCCCTGAGAGCCGGCGTCCACGACGGCGGTTTAAGTCCGTCGGCCTCGTCTAGGTGGGCATGACCGCGTACGAACGGCTCGCGGACCTCGGCGTCACGATCGAGTCCGTTGAGCGGCGGCGGTACGCCGCGGACACGACGAGCGGGTTCGAGCGAACGACGACCGAGTTCCGACTGACGGGCGACAGGGTCGTCGGCCGCGGAGAAGACGTCACGTACGAGCCGGCCGACCACGACGCGCTCGCCGGCACCGACCCGATAGACATCGAAGGCGAGTGGACGATCGACGAGCTGTCGGCGGCCCTCGACGACATCGATCTCTTCGCCGTGAAGCCGCCGGAACGGGAGGCCTCGCGGCAGTATCGCCGTTGGGCCGTCGAGAGCGCCGCGCTGGACCTTGGGCTGCGACAGGCCGAGACGAGTCTCGGCGACATGCTCGGGATCGAACCGGAACCGGTCAGGTTCGTCGTGTCGACTCGGCTCGGAGACCCGCCGACCGTCGACCGGGTGAACCAGCTGCTCGCGGTCGACGACGAGGTGGAGTTCAAACTCGATCCGACGCCCGAGTGGCCCGAGGCGCTCTTCGTTCGTCTGCGCGACACCGAGGCGGTTCGCGTTCTCGACCTGAAAGGCTGGTACGAGGGGACCGACGTGGACGTCCCGGCCGACCCGGAGCTGTACCGAGACGTGCTCGCCGCGTTTCCGACGGGCGTCGTCGAGGACCCGGCGTTCACCCCGAGCACCCGTCCGCTGCTCGAACCGCAGGCGGACCGGCTCTCGTTCGATTACCCGGTCGACGGGGTCGACACACTCGAGTCGCTGCCCGTCGAGCCCGGCTGGTGTAACATCAAACCCTCCCGGTTCGGCACGCTCGAATCCGTGTTCGAGACGATCGCGTACTGCCGCGCGGCGGGAATCACGATGTACGGCGGCGGCCAGTTCGAACTCGCGAGCGGCCGAACCGCCATCCAGACGCTCGCAGCGTTGTTTTATCCCGACGGTCCGAACGACGTCGCACCGCGGGCGTTCAACGACCCCGACGCGTCGCCGCCGTATCCGAAGAGCCCGCTCGCGCCCCGCGACGACGCCGTCGGATTCGAGTTCTGACGCCGTCTTCGACGCGCGCCGATGAGCACCCCGTCGCGATCCCGACGGCGATCCCGACCATCTCGCGGCGGTGGCTCCGCGACACCGGCGGCTGCCCGACTCAGGCGACGAACTTCAGGAGGTCGTCGCGGTTGTGCTCGTGAAACCGGTCGCGCAGACACGACTCGAGCGCGTCGATGTCGCCGCGTTTCGCACAGATCGGCGCGACGGTGTCGGACCACTGCTGCCAGGGTGGATACAGCCCGAGGCGGTCGCAGATCGCGTCGAGCCGGTCGTCGAGGTCGTCGATCTTGTCGGTCTTGTTCACCGCTACGATCGGGTCGACGCCGACGTCCTCTAAGAACGCGAACATCTCCACGTCGTGGGGGACGTTCCCTCGTTCTCTGTGTCGGTCGATGATGTCGACCGCGCTTTTCCCGTCGACGACGACCACGCCGGCGAGCACCGCCGGCGCGTTCGCCTCGACGTACCGAACCACGTCGGTTTTGATCGCCTCGCGACGCTCCGCTTCGACGCCGGACATGAATCCGAACCCGGGAAGATCGGTGAACATGAACGACTCGCTGGCCCAGTCGTAGTGGTTCGGCTGACGGGTGACGCCCGGCTTTCCGCCGGTCGAAAAGTCGTGGCCGGTCAGTTCGCGCATCACCGTCGATTTCCCCACGTTCGACCGTCCGACGAGGACGACCTCGGCGTCGCGGTCCGGCCGGTCTTCGAACATGCGGTTACCTGCGCCGCCGAGCCGGTTAAGTTGCGTGTCGTGAACGCGTCGCCGGACGCCGGCGCCCCTGCCCGGAGAGCCGCCCGTCAGCGTCCCGCGAGGTCGGGCGATTCCGCTCGGTCCGTGTCGATCCGGTCGGTCTCGCTCGCGAACGCGGAGCCGAACATCCGGAACACGGCCATCTGTCCGTAAAACTGGAGAAACGGGACGAGAAGCAGGCCGACGATCGTGATCGCGAGGAGTCCGGTCGCGATCCAGAGAACGACGGCGACGACGAGCGGCATGAGGACGGCGACGAGATACTCCGGGCTGAAGAGGGTGGGTTTCAGCGCCGCCAGGTCGAACGCCGCGCCGATCTCGCCGTGGGCGGCGTACGCCGTCAGTGCCGCCGGGACCGCGTAGTAGACGACGAGCACCACCGGAATGAACGCGAGCGTCGCGAGGAGGCCGGCGACGCCCGCGAGCGCTCCGAGGTCACCGCCGACCGCCCCACCCGTCCCGACGAGAACGACCACGAGGAGCACGTATCCGACGATCGGAACGACCGTGTACGCGAGGGTGATGACCGTTCCGACCACGCCTGTCACCAACAGGTCGCCCCAGTCGACGAACTCCGGTGGGTCTTCAGATCCGTCGACGGTCGTCTCGAGGACCCGAACGAGGTAGCCGAGCAGGACGAACGCCGGAAGCACGAGCACCGAGAGAAACCCCAACACGCCGCCGATGATCACCCGCCCGATCCAGTCGCCCCGCAGCGGGTACGAGAGCCCATCTTCGAGCAT
>CAZKXC010000139.1:0-4213 GCA_964556645.1 uncultured Halobellus sp. | reverse complement strand
CACGTCTCCGGCGGCCCGCTCGCGGGACTCGTCGCTCCGCCGGCCGCCGCGCTCGTCGGCGCGCGCTACGGCTGGCGGACGGGCATACTGCTCGGCGTCGTCGTCGCCGTTCCGGTGTTTGCGGTGTTCGCGTGGCGAATCCGCCCCACACAGCCCCTGCGTCCCGACCAGCGGATGCGCGAGCGGTTCGCGCTGGGGCCGCTCGCCGAGCTTCTCTCGCGGCCACGCATCGTCTTCACGACCGTGCTGGCGACGCTCGGCGCGTTCACCTGGCAGGCGACCGCCTCCTTTCTGCCGACGTTTCTCGAGGTCGGCGGCGGGCTCTCGACCGCGTTGTCTGCGCTTCTGTTCTCGTTGTACTTTCTGGTTCACGGCGGCACCCAGCCCGTGACGGGGTCGATATCCGACCGGATCGGTCGGGACACGACCGTCATGCTCACCATGGCCGCGGGCGTCGTCGGCTACGGCCTCCTCGTCGTGGCGACCCGCAACGGGATCGGGCGTGCGCCGGTCGTCCCCGGCGTCCTCCTCATCGGACTGGCGATGTCGTGGGGGGCGCCGCTGCAATCGCGGTTCATGGACCTGTTGTCGGACGCCGAGCGCGGCGCCGGCTTCGGACTCGTCCGCACCGTGTACATGGTGTTCGGCGCGTCGGGCAGCGTCGTCGTCGGGGCGGTCTCCGACGTGGCGGGATGGGCGGTCGCGTTCGGCCTGCTCGCCGGCGTGATGGCGCTCGGGCTTTCGGCGCTGGCGACGAACCGCGCGCTCGGGCTCGGGTATTAATCTCGCAACGCCGACGCAGAAACGGGCCTACAACCGGTCGTCTTCGAGGCTGCCCGGGTCCGTGGCGGTGTCGAACATGTTGTTCTCGGCGCCGTCGAGCATCTCGTCGCGCGGGTCTTCGTCGACGACGCTGACGTTGTACGCCTCGATTCCGGAGGCGATGAGCTCCTCTGCGGCCTGTTCTTCGGTGACGAACTCCTGGTCGGCGAGCTGTTGAAACTCGGCGTACACGTCGTCCGAGAGGTTCAGTTCGAAGGTGGGCATGGGCCTCCCTTTCGCCCGGACCGGTTTAAAACCGGTGGCCGGACCCGCCCGACACCGGATCCCGCTTCTGACGGGGTCCGTGGCGTCTCCCGCCGCGACGCGGCTACAGGTCTCGCCACGCGCCGAGAAAGCGCTGGACTGCGGTCAGATGGCCGACGACGGCGAACACCGCGAGCAGCAGGCCGACGACGTTGAGTCCGGCGAGAAGCGGGTCGGCGTAGACGGCGGCGACGACGCCGACGATCCCCATCAGGGCGAGCCGGTCCGCGCGGCCGAGCAGGCCGCCGTACTCCCGGCCGATCCCGACCGCCTGGATCTGCGTGCCGAGATACGAGGTCATCAACACGCCCGTCACCGCGAGAAACCCGAGTCCGTACGCGTCGATGCCGGCGGTGAACCCCGCGATGACGGCGATGTCCGCGTAGCGGTCGAGAACGTGATCCAGCAGGTCGCCGCCGTCGGAGTCGACGCCCTGTCGGCGCGCGAGCGCGCCGTCGACGACGTCGAGCCAGCCGTTGAGCAGGACGAGCCCCGCGCCGACGACGTACCACGTCGGCTCCGCGGCCGCGAACGCGCCGGCCGAAAGCAGCGCGGCCACGAACGCGAGCACGCTCACCTGGTCGGGCGAGAGCCCGAGCCGCGACGCGGCCGCTACCCACGGACCGAGCAGCCGGTCCGCGACCGGCCGAAACTGGTCGAGCGTCACGCGGCGGCACCCTCCTGAGCCATGTTGTGTCGGATCGCCACGCCCGCCCGGCTCATAAGTAGTCGGTGAAATCGACGCGGCCGACGCTCGGCTCGACGCTCCCGGTTATCGCCGCGCGGATCGCGTCCGCGACCGCCTCCGGCTCCCGGCCGGTCGCGTCGACCTCGTACACGTTCTCGGCCCCGTGTGCGGAGACGGCCTCCGAGAGGATCACGTCGAGCGCCTCCGACTCGGCGTTCTCGGCCGCGGTCGCCGCCGACTCGCCGCGCTCGCGCAGCCGCCGCTCGACGGTCTCGGGACGACACCGCAACACGACGACGCGGTCGACGTCGAGGCGGTGAGCCAGGTGCGAGTCGAGCACCCCCGTCCAGTCGCCGAGGTGTTCGGCGACCGCGTCGAGGTCGGCCACGAGCGTGTCCCGTTCCGCGTCGCGCTCGGTCCAGAGTTCGTCGCGCGAGGTGATCCGCTCGTTGAGGTGGATCACGTCGTACTCGTCTGCTAACAGCGTCGTCGCGGTCGTTTTTCCCGTTCCGGGCGTGCCCGTGACGGCGATGCGGTCCGGAGTGTCGCCCCGGTCGCTGCGCTCGGTGTCGGAGCGAGCGCCGGGGTCCGGGCGCCCGCTCACGCCTCCGCTCCGGGCTCGAGGGCGGCGAGCACCGCGTTGAGCCGGTCGACCGCCTCTCGCGTCTCCTCGCGGGTTCCCGTCGAGACCCGCACACACTCCGGCAGCCCGAACGAGCCGCAATCTCTGATGATGACGCCGCGCTCCTGTGCGGCCTCGGCGACGGCGCCGCCGTCGCCGACCCGCGCGAGCACGAAGTTCCCGTCGGAGTCGAACGTCTCCGCGTCGAGTTCGTCGGCGATGTACGACCGCGCCCACCGGGCGGTCTCGACGGACTCCCGCACGTGAGCCTCGTCGTCGAGCGCGGCCAGCGCGGCGCGACACGCCAGTTCGCTCGCCGCGAACGGCGTGTTGACCCGAGCGTACGCCTCTCCCCAGCCCTCGGGGACGACGCTGTAGCCGATCCGGAGCCCCGCGAGCCCGTACGCCTTCGAGAACGTCCGGAGGACGGCGACGTCGTCGCGCTCGTCCGCGAGCGGGATCGCGCTGTCGACCTCCGCGAACTCCCCGTACGCCTCGTCGACCACGACCAGCGTCGACTCCGCGGTCGCGTCCGCGACCGTCCGGATCGCCTCGTGAGAGATCACCGACCCCGACGGGTTGTGCGGGGAGGTGAGGTAGACGACCCGCTCGCCGCCGTACGCGCTCAACACGTCCTCGGCCGTCTGTGTGAACCCGTCATCGATCGAGAGCGGGTACGTCTCGACGGCCGCGTGGTGGTACCGCGCCGACATCGCGTAGTACGCGAAGCCGGGATCGGGGACCAACACCCGATCGTCCGGCTCCAAGGCGGCCCGCGAGAGGTAATCGATCGAGCCGTCGGCTCCGGGCGACACCCACACCTGCTCGGCGCCCACGTCCCACTTCTCGGCGATCCGGGCGGTGAGGTCGGTGTGTGAGGATTTCGGGTAGACGTTCACGCGTTCTGCGTGCTCGTGGATCGCCTCGACGGCCGCCGGGCTCGGCCCGTGCGGATTCTCGTTCGAAGACAGCTTGATGAGGTCCGACCGGTCGATGCCGAGCTCGCGGGCGACTTCCTCGACGCCCCTCCCGGGAACGTACGGAGAGTGATGCGAGAGATCCCGTGGGTCCATGCGGGTACTCCGTGCGGCCCGGCCTTAAGACTGATCGAACCGACGCGCCGCCGCCTCGACGGTCGACGGCCGCCCCGCGAGCTCGACGCGGACGTCGTCGGGTCGGTACGCGACGTCGGCGACGACCTCGCGGTCGTACGCCCACGACAGCGCGGCCTCCACGCCGTCGCCGTACGGGACCGTCAGGGTCGTCGTCGCCGTCGGCAGCGACTCCGCCACCGCGGCCGCGAGGTCGTCGCAGCCGGCTCCGTCTCGCGCGCTCGTCGGAATCGGCGATCCCAGCGAGTCGGCGACGGCCACCCCCTCGTCCCGGAGCGCGGCGGCCGTCGCCCTCACCGCGTCGGCGCAGGCGTCGAGGTGTGAGGCGTCGACCCGGTCGGCCTTGTTCAACGCCGGAACAACGGGGCCGGCCGTCGACCCGACCGCGCCCAACACGACACGGAGCTTCTCGCGGAGCGTGTCGAGGTCGTCGCTGGCGTCGATCACGAGCAGGACGCAGTCGGCGTCGCGGATCGCCTCCAGCGTGGCTCGAAACGAGGCCATCGCCTCGTGAGCGACGCCGCCGACGAACCCGACCGTGTCCGTGATCAGCGCCCGCCGTCCGCCGAGCGTGGCCTCGGTCGTCGACGTCGCGACGGTCCCGAACGGCCGGTCGGCGATCGAGTCTGCGGCGTCAGGATCGAGGGTGTCGCCGCCGTCGTTGTCGGCACCGCCGCCGTCGTTGTCGGCACCGCCGCCGTCGTT
>CAZKXC010000138.1:0-4300 GCA_964556645.1 uncultured Halobellus sp. | reverse complement strand
GCACCGCGTACACCACGAAGGGCGCGACGACCGCGATCAACAGGGCGATACCGAGTACATTCGCCGCGCGTTTCGTCCGTGGTGATGTTGGTAGTTGTGTCATAAGCTCGCCTCCGTGCCGCATATCGGTCTCCCGTCAGTGGTCGTTCCGCCCGCGATCTCGAACTCGCCGTCGGAGCCGAACCGCATCCCGACCGTGAGCGGCTCCGAGCAGCTCACGTGGATCGGGGTCGTCGCTCCGCCCTCGACCCGTATCTCGACCTCCGGACCGAGTCGGTCCGTCTGGCCGCCGCCGTTTCCGTTGCCGTTGCCGTTGTTCCCGCTCCGAGTCACGTCGCTCCCGTCGAGGGTGAACACGTCCTCGTTGGCAACCGTGCCCTCGAAGAGCGTCCCGCCGGTGCCCCCCTTCGTCGAGACGACGGTGACCGACGGCTCGTCGTCGCCGCGGTAGCGGACGTCGAGGGTCGCGAGCGAGGCGTTCTCTTCGTCACAGACGACGCAGTCGACCGTCTCGTCCTCGTCGGGGTCGTCGCCGTCGCCCGAATCGGAACAGACGAAGACGACGATGTTGCTGATCCCGTGTCGCTTGTCCTTGTCGGGTTTCAGGGGCGCGAACAAGATCTCGTCCGTCTCCGAGGAGACCGGGTCGATCTCGTAGGGTTTGGTCCCCTGCCCGCCCTTGATCTCGACCTTACACATGTCCGGTCCGGGGTTCCCGTCGTCGTCTTGGAGGGTGAACTCGACGCCGACCGTCTCGGCGTTGCCCCCCTCGTCTTTCGTCTCGACCCCGGTAATCTCGATCTCGTGACCGTCCGCGCCCGCGGGGAGTTCGATCAGCGAGAACGTGTCCCCGACCGCGACCGGCGAGTCGCCGAATTCCGCCTTCCCGAACTTGACGCACTCGGGGCAGTCGTCGCCCGACTCCTCACAGACCTGGTCGGCGAAAGGGTTCGATCCCGCCGCGTCCTCCTCGGAGACGTGCCGGCACTGCTCGGTGTAGAGCTGGAACTCGAACGCGGTCGTCTGCCCGGCCGCGTCGGCCGTCGCGTCCTCGGGAAGCTCCCAAGTGAGTTCGATCTCGATGCCGTCGCCGTCGGGCTCGAGACACGCGTCGTCGTCGAGGTTGTCGATCCGAAGTCCGCCGGCGAACTCGCGGCGGAGCTCCGAGAGCGACCCCGAGAACTCCTCGTCGCCTCCTATGTAGAGCGAAACCTCCAGCGCGTTGCCGAGCGGGTCCCGCGTCGGGGGACAGGTCGTCGCGAACCAGAGCCTCGCCGGGTTCGTCCGGACGGAGACGTCGAACGTGACGTACCCGAAGTCGCCGCGGTCGATCGGGCTCTCAGGCGTGTAGCTCACGGTTCCGTTCGAGACGGTACAGTTGCCTCCGTTCGAATCCGTACACGACACGTCGAGTTCGACCTCGCCGGCACTGATCTCGTTGCGCGGAAGCGTCTCCTCGTCGGCGAGGTACGCGAACGTGCCCGCGCCGCTCGCGGCGCTGATCGCGCCGATGCTGCCGAGGCCCGCGAGGAGCCGGCGACGGCTGAAGTCGATCGATCCGGAGCCCCCTCGTCCGCTCCCGTCGGCGGTCATCGTGACACCTCCGAGTCCGTCGAGTCAGCCGATCCCTCCGAGTCCTCGTGGTCCGGCACCGGTCCCTCGAACGGGTTGCCGTCCCACGCGCAGTCGACCACGTAGAACTTCACGTCGAAGTCGACGGAGCCTCCATTCCCGTCGTTGCCGCCCTCGCCGATCGGGAACCTCCAATTGAACGCGAGACAGCGGCTCTCGTCGGGAGCCAGACAGCCGTTGTCGAGTATTCCGGGATCGACCTCGATCCCCTCGGTCAGGTTGTCGCCGTCGAGCTCCGCGAGCGTTCCCAAAAAGATCCCGTCGCCGAAGGTCGGGAACGTCGGGAAGCTCTCGAGGTTCTCCGCGCCGGCACAGCCGCCGACGCCGAGGAACCCGGTGTCGTAGCGAACGGAGACCTCGATCCGCTCCGCGAGGGCCTGGCTCTCCGGATCGGTTCCGATATCCGGGTCGATCTTCATCCACACCCGAACGCCGTCCGGGACGTTCTCGCCCTGATCATCGATCCGCAGGCCGACGCTCGTCGAGCCCATGTCCATCGGGAGGACGTTGTGCTGATCGATGAGGCGGACCGGCGCGCCGATCTCGTCGACCTCGGTGACCGCGTCGGTCGGGCTCTCGCGCACGAGCTGACCGTTGTATCTGCTGCGCCAGCCGACCACGAGCCGCGTGGGGACGTCCGACTGCGCGTATGTGTAGTTCGTGTACTGGTCCCAGCCGCCCGTCGGCCGCCCCCTCGCTACTCCGACTGTCGCGAAGCCAACGGCTCCCATGCCTGCGAGCGCCTTTCGGCGGGTTATGTGTGTGTCTCGTTTCGTCATTCGTCTCCTCCTCGTCGGCTCCGAACGGCCGGATCGTCGGTGTCGTCGATTCTTCTCACGTCACCCGACTACCTATCTACGCGCACCCTACCGGACGCTCCGGCGTCGACGGTCCGACGGGTCGGACGTCGAACCGTCCGGTAGGGTGTCCGTGTCGGACAGGTCAGGATATCGTCACCGCACCGACCTCCGTCACGATCGTCTCGCCGCCGAACGTGTCCGTCATCCGCACCTCCAAGTCGTACGTCCCCGTCGGCGTGCCGCTCGGAACGGCCAGCTCGAGCGTCTCCGTGTTGAATCCCGCAGTGATCGACGAGCTGGTCTGGTCGGCGAGTACCATCGATCCGTCGAGAATCGTCGCGCCGAGCGTGTCGGGGTTCGCCTCGGCGTACTCCACGTCGACGAAGATCGAGTCGCCGGGCGATGCCGAGTAGCTCGGGTCGAGAACGTCAATCAGCGGATCGCCGTCCTGGTCCGACTCGTCGGTGAGCGTTTCGCCGCGGCCTGGGCCCGGATTGTGGCGACACTGCTCGGCGTAGAAAGACAGGTCGAACACGACGGAATCGCCCTGTACTTCGTTGCCAACGAACGTCGGCAGACACCACCCGAAGCCGATGAACGTCGTCTCCGACGGCGGGAAACACGGCGTTTCCTCTGCGGGCGGTTCAGCCGGCGGCACCACGTCGTAACAGAAACTGACGTGGCTGACGCTGTAGCGCTCCGACTCGGTTCTGAACGGTGCGCCGAGACCCACGCCCGCGTCGGCCGTGAGGTAACCGCCGTCGCCGTCGCCGCGGCGGCAGACGTTCCCGTCAGACCCGCCTTTGACGACGACGGCACTGACCTCGAAGCCGTCGAGTTCGAAGTCGAACTCGCGGACGTCGTCGTCGGCTTCGGTCACCGTGACGGTGACGTCGCCGACCGGAGTCGCGTACGTCCGTGAGTCGCCGGCGCTGCTCGGGAGGTCTTCCGACTCGATTTTGATCGCCCGGAAGAGCCCGAACTCCTCGCAGGTCGGGTTTCGCGCGACGACCTCACAGTCGTCTTCGGTAAGCGTGATCCCGTCGAGGTCGCCGGGATCCGGAACGCCGAGGTCCGCATCCGGATCGGCGACGAGCGGCAGGCCGCCGGCCAGTCCGTCGAGGACCTCGCGGAGCGAGCCGCCGATGATCGGCGTTTCGCCCGCATCGAAGACGTTGTCGCCGTCGGAATCGTACCAGGCGCGAGCACGGATCAGGTCGGCGAGTTCCGCGCCGCCGCTTTCGGCGTGGCCGCCGTCGGTCTCGCCGGTCAACTCGCCGTCGAGCCAGACGTATCCGGGATTGTCACACAGTTGGAACCCGAACGTGATCTCGCCGGAGTCGCCGGGCTTCACGTCGTCGAGTTCGACCAGGCTCGCCTCGTTCGGGGCGAAGGAGGCGTCGCCGAACGTCTCGATCTCGTCGCAGGTGAACTCGAGGTTCGTTCCCGCCGCTGCGGCCTCTACGGGGTCGTCGTACTCGCCGAGGTCGACGTACTCGTCGACGCCGTCGCCGCGATCGAACGACTGAAGCCCGTCTCCGTCGCTGTCGGGATGCGCGTTCACGAACGGTCGCTCCGCCGTTCCGTAGTCCTGCGCCCGCGACGACTGCGGGCCGCCGTAGTAGAGTTGCTGCCAGGTGACGCTCAAATCGAGCTCACCCGCGCTGAGCGTGTTGTTCGCGAACGACTCGGTGTCGCTGAAGTACGCGGTCGTGCCGAGGCCCGCGCCCGCGCTCGCGACCCCGACCGCGCCGAGGCCTGCCAGCAGCTTGCGCCGCGAGAGTCTGATATTATTCTTGTTTGTCATGATTCTCCCCGAAACGGGGTACTGCTCATCGGCGGAGTCGAACCGCCGTCGCGGTCCGCGT
>CAZKXC010000137.1:0-4425 GCA_964556645.1 uncultured Halobellus sp. | reverse complement strand
CTACACACGGCGCGGATAAACCGTATATTAGACAACAAGACTTTACTTATGGCAGCGAAAGGTTCTCCAATGGCAGACTCAGCGGGCGGCGGATCGCCGGACGTCCTCGAGAACAAACGGAGCGCGACGCGGTATCAGGTGCTCGTGGAGATCGCGGCCCGACAGCCGGCGGTGAGTCAAGGCGAGATCGCGGACGCGATCGGCGTGACGTCGCAGGCGGTCAGCGATTACGTTCGAGACCTGGTCGAGTCCGGATACGTCGACAAGGGAGGCCGCGGTCGGTACGAGGTGACGAAAGAGGGGGTCGACTGGCTCATCTCGCGGACCGACGACCTGGAGACGTACCTCGAACGGGTGAACTCCGACGTGCTCGGGAGCGTCGAGGTCGACGCCGCCATCGTTCTCGACGACGTCGCGGAGGGGAGAGAGGTCGGACTGCTGATGCGGAACGGTATCCTCCACGCCAACCCCGCCGGCGGGACCGCGACCGCGGTTACCGTCACGAGCGCCGAGAAGGGCGAGGCCGTCGGCGTCGCCGACTTCGAGGGCGTCGTGGAGTACGACACGGGAAGCGTCTCCGTGCTTCCCGTCCCGACGGTCACCGACGACGACCGCCTGAATCCGGACGCGGTCTCGACGCACGTTCCGGAGGAAGGGCTCGTCGCGGTCGCCGGAACGGAGGCGTACGCGCTCGTTTCTCGGAGCGACGCCTCCCCGGACCTCCGGTTCGGAACCGAGGAGGGTGTCGCCGAGGCGGCGATGCTCGGTCTCGACGTTCTCCTGGTCGCGGTGACAGACGAGATACCGCGACACACCTCCAAGCTCCGCGATAGGAACGTGCCCCACCGGGTGCTCGACTCGGACGCGTTCTGACCGCGCGACGTTCAGCCGGTCGTCGTCGAGTCCGTCACGGCGCCGAACAGCTCGCTCATGAGCGTCCCCACGTCGTCCACCGCTACCTCTGTGAACCACTCGTCGTGCGGTTGGACGACGACGGCGGCGCCGTCCTCGCTACACATCCCGAGACAGGACGTCTCCGCGACGGCGACCTCCGACCAGTAGCGGTCGCGTTCGCGAAGCCAGTCGCGGACGGCGTCGGCGACGTCGCCGCCGTCGACGGCGGCGCAGGCGGCGTACTCCGTCCGCTCGTTGGTACAGACGAGGACGGTCGCGGTCACCCCGCGCTCGTGCATCCGTTCGGTTCGTCGGTCCATCAGTCGATTCCCCTCGCGGTCGCCGCCGGCGAGTTCGTTCCACGCCGACCGACGCGTCGGTCGACCCGGCGAAAGGCGGCGGCGATCAGCGCCCAGAGGCCGGCCTGCGAGAAGCCGACGAGCCAGCGGAACGCGGCCGATAGCCCGGCGGGGGCGTCGCCGCCGACCAGCGTCGGCGGGGCAGCTATCGAGAACAGTCCGAGCGTCGCCAGCGGAAGCACCGCGACGAGCGCGCCGACGCCACGGCCGTGAGCGCGGCTCGCACGGGTGTACCCGAGCACGCTCGTCGCCGCGACGAGACCGCCCACACCGACCAGACCGAGGTAGAGCGGGACGCGGAGCGCCGACCCGTACAGCGGTTCCATCCCCGGCGTCGCCGGCGGAAGAACGGTCCACGGGGCGACGGAGACCGTCACGAAGCCGGCCCCCGCGAGGACGTACGGCCGCAGTTCTCCGCCGGGAAGCCCCGGCTCGAACAGGTAGTACGCGGCGCCGAACGCGGCTCCCAACAGGATTCCCCACAGGACGCCGCCGCCGGCGCTGACGACCGCCGTCAGTGGGTCGCTCACGGCGGGCGCCACGTCGTGTCCGTGGTCGCCGCCGTGAGACGCGAGATGCTCCAAGTGCCGGACGATCGGCGAGACGACCAGCCACGTGAAGAGCCCGTACGCCACCCCGGCGAGAACGCCGGCAGCAACGCCGGATCGCAGTCGGTCGATCATCAGTGGCAGACGATTCCGGCCCCGTGTCTGAAGTCGTGCAACGCCTCGTGGGCGAGCGGGTCCTGAGCGAACGCGAGCGCAAACCCCAGCGCCGCGGCGAGCGCGAGGGCGGCAAGCGCGGTTGTCGGGTCGATCCGTGCCCCGGCCGCGGCGAACCGGTCGGCGACGGTGTCGGTGTTCGTCGACATAAATTCGAGTTGTAAGAAGTAAACTTAGTTTGTAAAACTTGCGCTTCTCAGAAACTCCCGTGGTTTTCGAGCACCGAGTCCGGCGAGAGCGCGGCGAGCGGGATTCGTCTCGCGTCCGTCGTCTCGCACACGATGTCGAGAACGCCGGCCCTCGACTCGCCCGCGTCGACGACGAGCACGGACGCGTCCGTCTCCGCGACCCGTTCGGCCGCCTGTCGGGTCGCGCTCGTCGGGCTGCCTCTCGCGACGTTCGCGCGACCGTCCGAGACGAGCACGACCGTCGCTGCGGCCGGCTCCTGCCGCTCGATGAGCGTCGCGGCCGTGGAGAGTCCGTCCGGAAGCGGCGTCCGATCCGCCGTCGGGAGCCGTTTGAGCTGACGCGCCGCCAGCGAGACGCTCGTCGTTGGCGGGAGGAGCACCTCGGCACCGTCGCCGCCGAACGAGACCAGCGCCACCTCGTCCCGTTCGGTGTACGCGTCGCGCAACAGCTCCAGCGCCACTCCCTTCGCGGCGCGCATCGCCGGCGCCATCGACGCGCTGGCGTCCGCGACGAACACCGTGAGCGTGCTGGCGTCGTCCGCTCGAACCGCCCGTCGGAGGTCGGTATCGGCCGGTCGCGACCGCCCGTTCCGTGCCGCCGCTCGGACGGTCGCCGCCGGGTCGGCGGACTCCGTTTCCTCCGTGCGTTCCGTTCGCACTGTCGGCCCCCGCCCGTCGGGAGACGGCGTCGCCGCGTGTCGGCCGCCGTCCTCGCCCGTCGCGTCGCTCCGAGCCGCAGGCGAGGGGATTTCCGGCGCCGCCGCGTCGGCGGTTCCCGCACGAGCGCCTCCGGGAGGAATCGGTGCGGCCTCGTCGTCGCCGTCGGAATCGGGCGCCTCCTCGTCCGCCCCGTCGTCGTGGGATGTAGCCGCCGTGTCGGTCGACGATCGCCCGGCCTCGCCGCTGCCCCGCGGATCGGCGTCGCCGGGAGCACCCCCATCGCGGGCGGATCCGTCGGCGTCGCGGTCCGACTCGTCGACGACGGGGTCCTCGGCGCTTCCCTGGTCGTCCGCGTCGGGACGGTTTCCACAGCCGTCCGCCCCTTCGTCGGCCCCGGACCGTGGATTGGGGTCGTTTTCGTCCGGATCGCCCCCGTCCGGGTCGGCGTCTCCGGCATCGCCCCCGTCCGGGTCGGCGTCTCCGGCATCGGTCTCGTCGCCGTCCCGCCGCGACTCGGCGTCGGTTTCGGCGTCGCGATCGCGCTCGGCAGGGTCGAAGTGGTCGTTCACCACCGCCTCCGGGTCGACCGCTTCCTCGAACGGCCGGGTTTGTAGCCGGTGAGTCAGCGCGTACTCGGCGGCGTCCGCCACGTCCGATTCGATGACCGTCGGCCGTCCGTCGAGCGCGGCGAACGCCCGCGCGGCCCGAGCGACGGCGACGTCCGCGCGGTGGCCGTCGACGTCCGCGTCGCGGCAGAGTTCGGCGATGTCGCGCCTGAACTCCTCGGGAATCTGGGGGCTGCGGCTCCGGGCCTCGTGAACGCGCTCCCGGAGAGCCGCGGTCTCCGGCGCGAACTCCGCGCGGAGGTCCCGGCCCTCGTCGACGACCCGGTTCAGAATCTCGACGCGCTCGTCGATCTCGTCGCTGCCCGTGACGTCGACACAGAGGTCGAAGCGGTCGCGCAGCTGGGGTCGAAGCTCCCCTTCCTCGGGGTTCATCGTCCCGATCAGCGTGAACTCGGCGGGGTGTGCGACGCTGACGCCGTCGCGCTCCACGCGGTTCGTCCCCATCGCGGCGGCGTCCAACAACACGTCGATCAGGTGGTCCGGAAGCAGGTTGACCTCGTCGACGTAGAGGACGCCGCGGTTGGCGCGGGCGAGCAGTCCCGGGTCGAACTCGGCGTCGCCGTCGAGCGCGTCGGCGACCGAGAGCGTTCCGACAACCCGATCGCGGGTCGCACCGAGCGGGAGCGTCACGAGCGGGGCCGGTCTCGTCTCCACCGGCGGATCCTCGCGGTCGCGACACCCCGCACACCGCCTGCCCGCGGAACGGCCGGCGGCGGTCTCGGTCGCGTTCGGCGGCGGACACCCGTACGGGCAATCGGCGACGACCGTCTGGTCGGGCAACAAGTCCGCGAGCGCTCTGACGGACGTCGACTTGGCCGTTCCCTTCTCGCCGCTGAGCAGCGCGCCGCCGAGACGCGGCTCGACCGCCAACCCGAGAAGGACCCGCTTGAGATCCGCCTGGCCGACGACCGCCGGCAGGGGGGTGGAAACTTTTTTGTTTGTCCTCAAGTCAACCATACTTGCGTTACTACAGAGG
>CAZKXC010000136.1:0-4523 GCA_964556645.1 uncultured Halobellus sp. | reverse complement strand
GCGAAGTCGTACGTCTCGGGGGCCGACGCCGGTGAGAACCCCTGGGACTACTCGCGGACGGCCGAGTGGGCCGTCTCCTCGCCGCCGCCGCTCGAGAACTGGCCGAATCGGCCGTCGTACGCGTCTGGCAAGCTGGAGTTCGTGAAAGATTACGTGCCCGACGGCGGCCCGGCGGTCAAAGCCGACGAGAACGGCAACGCCGCGACCGACGGCGGCGACACCCACTCCGACCACATCCGCGAGTACCCGTACTGGGACAAACACCCGAGCCACGCGAGCATCTGGCCGTTCGCGTTGTCGCTGGCGACGGGGATCATGTTGTTGGGACTCTCCGGGTTCAACGACTCCGTGGCGTTCGAGATCGGCGAGACGCTCGGCTCGACGGCGATAACCGTGTCCAACGCGGCGTACCCGATGCTGGCGGTCCTCGGACTGCTCGGGCTGATATACAGCGGCGTGAAGTGGGGGCTCGAGGACTTCTACGCGCCGCCCAGCGAGTTCGCCGAGCGGTGGCCGTTCAACGGCGTCGAGAAGGTCAAACTGGGGATGTGGTTCTTCATGGCGTCCGACGTCATCGTCTTCGGGGCGTTCATTTCGGCGGCAGTGTTCATCCGGTACAACGCCGGCTGGCGGACGTGGGAGCCGCTGACGGAGTCGCTGCCCGGACTGATCAACACGTTCGTGTTGCTGACCTCGTCGTTCACGGTGATCCTGGCGCTGGTGGCCGCCCACCGGAACAGCCGGAAGGGGCTGCTCGCGTCGCTCGGCACGACCATCCTGCTCGGGTTAACGTTCCTGTCGATCAAGCTGTGGGAGTGGCACCACGAGGTGTTCGACCGCGGGGTCACGCTGTCACAGAACGCCCACGGCGACCCGGTTCAGGCGTCGATCTACTACGTGACGACCGGGCTTCACGGGATACACGTGGTCGGCGGAATGCTGATCGCGGGGTTCCTGTTCTACCGGGCGTACCACGGGGCGTACCTGGACGACGAGCGGCCGGTGGAGTACTTCGGGCTCTACTGGCACTTCGTCGACATCGTCTGGGTGTTCCTCTTCCCGTTGTTCTACCTCTTCTGAGGCGCCGTTCGGTCCGTTTTTTCAGCGCCGACCGACCCGAGACCGAGTTTTCCGTCCGGCCACCACCGGTTCTGGCAGTCGCGTCCGCGGTCGCGACTCACGGGCATCAGCGGCAGCAAAAAAAAAGCCCGCTACGGCGACCCGCAGCGCCGCGGTCTCAGTCGCTCGCGCCCGCGGCGCCGGCGTCCGTCGCGCCCGCAGCGCCGGCGTCGACCACGTCGGCGTCGGTATCTCCCTGTCCGTCGAAGCGGGCGACCGCCTCGTCGAGCCGCTCGGGGTCGTCCGCTGCCGGGAGCGTCCGGTCTGCCGTCAGACACGGCTCGTCGACGCCGAGCCGGTCACAGACAAGGTCGGCGGTGGATTCTGCCATCATCCGGTAGGTGGTCAGTTTTCCGCCGACGACGCTGACCGCGTTGTCGACGCCGTCGTTCGCGTGGTCGAGCCGGAAGAAGCCGCGGGAGATTCCTCGCCCGCCGCGCTCGTCCTCGTCGGGGGCGTACAACGGGCGCACGCCCCACCACTCGCGGACGACGGGCGCGTCCGCGACCGGCGGGAGCATCGCCGCACACTCCTCGACCGACGTCTCGACCTCCCAGCGCGCCTGCTCGTAGTCGTCGGGGTCGTTCACCGGGACGCTCGTCGTCCCGAGGACGGCCTCCGAGCCGTGCGGCACGACGATGTCTCCGTCGTCGGGGTCGCGACACCGGTTCAACACCGGCCCGAGCTCCTCGTACTCGACGGAGACCATCACGCCGCGGGTCGGCTGCATCTCCACGTCGAGCCCGGCCATCTCGGCCACCGTGCCGGCCCACGCGCCGGCGGCGTTCACCACGTACTCCGGTCGTATCGTGTCGTCGACGCTTCCGCCGACGCGCGCTTCGGTCACCGCGCCGTCCTCGACGCGCAGCGACTCCAGCGGCGCGTGCGGATGGATCTCCGCGCCGTGCTCCTCGGCGTCGAGCGCGTTCGCCGCGACCAGCCGCGACGGGTAGACGACGCCGTCGGGGACGCGCATCACGCGCTCGACGTCCTCGGCGAGCCCGGGGGCGAGCTCGCGGGCGGCCGCCGGGTCGATCTCCTCGACCGGGATGCCGACCTCCTCACAGGCGGCGCGCTTCTCCTCGAAGTACGCCGCGTCGTCCTCGGCCAGCCCGACGAAGAGCCCGCCGGTCTCGTCGAGACACGCGCCCGCGATGTCTCGGAGAACTCGGCTCTCCTCGATACACTCGGCCGCGCCCTCCGGGTCGGACTCGGCGTATCGCGCGCCGCTGTGTAAGAGCCCGTGTGACTTCCCCGAGGTTCCACTGCAGAGCCCGTCGCGGTCTATCAGGGTCACGTCGACGCCGCGCATCGCGAGGTCGCGAGCGGTTCCGGTTCCAGTTGCGCCACCGCCGATAACGAGCACGTCGGGTGTTAACGACATACAGTTACCCACGGACCGCGGAGACAAGAATCTGTCCGTGAACGTGGATCACGCGGCGGGCTCGTCCGGCGGGTCTCCCTGAAGATACCGGGCGATCACGGTGAACACCCCGAGCCCGAGCAGGTAGAGCCGCCACCCCCGTCCCGCGACCGGGAATCGCCGGTCGATCGTCTCCGCGCGCTCGAGTTCCTCCGGCGAGTCGGGCTCGACCGGGTTGTTCACGTGGACCGACTCGGTGGTGCCCGTGCTGCCGGCGTCGACCTGTCGTTGGCCGCTCTCCGGGTCCACGTCGATCTCGACGAACGTCTGGACCAGTCCGTCGACCGACGACCACAGGAGTTCGCCCTCCAGCCGAAGGAAGCCGTCGTGAAGCGGCCACAACGCGTTCACCCCCTCGAGGTGCGCCCAGTCGAGGAAGACGTGCGCGAAGACGTGGACGAACACCGCGGTCCACGCGATCCGGACGCCGGTGTCGGCGACGCGCTCGCGGAGGAGCGACCTCTCGCGGATCTGGGTGTCGTAGTAGAGGAGCAGCCCGGCCGCCGCCGGCAGGACGAAGGTGTGACCGACGGTCCGGTGTGCGCCGGGCATGATGGGGCCGAGGAGAGCGTCGGCCTCCGGCAACACGATCACGACGAGAACGACCGCGAGCGCCCGCCGGTCGTACGAGCGCTTCAACAGCCCCGCCGCGAGCACCAGCGCGAATCCGGCGTGAACGAGCGACGAGACCATCTATTCGTTCGCTCCGGAGACGGCCGGGTCTTCGGACGCGCTCGCCGTCGCAGTTCGCTCGCCGGAGTCGCTGCTCCACGGACGGAATCGAACCGCGAGCGACGCGCCCGCGGCGGCGACGACGACCGCCTGCCAGCCGGCCTCGACGAGCGTCAGCACGCGTTCGTCGCCGCCTCCGACGCCCGGACGGCCGTCGGGATTCACCCATGTGGATATCGCGTGCGTCTCGGTCGTTCCGAGGCTCTCGAACGGGAGCAGTCCGGGCCCCTCGGCGGTCGCCGAGACGAACGTCTGGACCACGCCGTCCTGCGTCGAGAACAGCAACAACCCGTCGATGACGTAGTACGCGTCGTCGACCGGGTACAACAGGTTTGCTCCCGGGTCTCCGACCGCCTCCGGAGCGATGCCGGCGGCGACGAACGCGGTCAGCGCGACCCAGCTAACGCGGACGCCGCGCCAGCCGTACCGTTCGCGGAGCCGGGACGACTCGCGGAGCGTCGTGTCCCAGTAGATCAGCCCGCCGGCCGCGAGCGGGAGCCAGACGGTGTGCAACAGCGTGTTCGTCGCGCCCGCGACAACGAGACTCGCCGCCGCGTCGGCGCCCGGAGCGACGGCGGCGGCGACGACGACGGCGACCGACCGGCGGTCGAACGCCGCCCCCAGAAGCGCCGCCGCGAGCAACGCGCCGAGCGCGGCGTTCACCAGGGTCGGTGCCATACCACGTCTTCGCTCCCGCGATGATAAGCCCTCTGACGAACTCTCGGCGGCGTCGCGGCCGGTCACTCCTCGTCGTCGACGGCCAGCAGGGTGTTGCTCACGAGCGCCGTGATCCCTCGGCGCAGCCGCTCGGTCATCGCCTGGTCGGAGATGTCGAACCCGTCCGCGAGGTCTTTCGTCGATATCTCGCGGGGGAGCGCGTAGTAGCCGTTTTCGACCGCCGCAATCAACGCCACGCGTTGTGGCTGGGTCAGGCCGTACCACGGCTCCGCGTCCGGCCTCGTGGGGTTGTATATCCGTTCTACCGTCACCGCGATTTCTCGGTCCACGTAGTACTCCTGAAACGACGAGAGGGTCTCGTGGTCGGGAAACCGCACCTCGAGTCGCCATGTGGTGGCGTCGCCGCTCGCGTTCAACACCACCGCGCCCATCTCCATGATCGTCCGGAGAAACGAGTCCGGCGGCGGGTTCCAGTTCAGGGCGTACACCGTCTCGCCGTTGTGTGAGTTGACCTCGGTGATGTCGTCGACCGACGAGTGGCCGCGAACGGACGTCTCGAACGACTGCCGAA
>CAZKXC010000135.1:0-4605 GCA_964556645.1 uncultured Halobellus sp. | reverse complement strand
CGGGCTTCCTCCCACGACTACAATCGTGGGCTTCCGCCCTCGGAATCAATGTGAGCGGGACGGCCGGTCCTCCGTCGTCCGGTACGTTTAGGCCGGTCGGCGGCCCGAGGACGGACATGAGTCTCGAGGCCACCGTCGCCGCCCCGTTCAAGTGGCACGCCGCCGAGCGGCTGGGCGAGGGAGAGTTCGTGGTGGCGCTCTCTCTGGAACGCGACTGGTTCTCGCCGGACCAGGCGAAGCGGCTCGTGGACGTGGCCGTGGGGCGCGGGCTCGTCGACGAGGAAGACGGCGACCTGATCGCGCGGTTCGACCCCGACGAGGTCGTCGTGCCCGAGGGGTTCCGGCCCGACGAGGCGGTGTTGCGCGAGCAGTCGACCTTCGAGACCGCGCTCGACGCGGTCGTCTCCGCCGGGGTGGAGAAACAACACGCCGTCGCCGGGATCAACGAGCGCCAGCGGACGCTCGCGGTCACCATCGAGGCGGCCGCCGTCCTCTACGCGAAAGAACAGGGCGCGCGCGTCGACCACCTCGTCGAGGACGTCCGCGCCGAGCTGTCGGAGGGCGAGTGATGGTCGCGGACCGCCTGACAGACGGCGTCCGGATCGGCCAGCTGCTCGCCTCGGAGGTCGCCGGCAACCACGGCCGGCTTCGCGGGCTCGGCGTGACCGACGCCGACCCGGACGTGGAGCCGACGCCCGACGGGGCGGTAGCCTACCGGCTGGTTCGCGACGACAGCGGCGGCAATCGGGCGCGCGAAGACACGGAGACGACAGGGGGCGGCGAGGCCGACGGGGCCGACGGCGTCGTCGCCGAGGTGTACGTCCAGCCCGACCGGGTGCGGATCGAGTTCGTTCGTGCGCCTGACGCCGTCGCCGACGCCGCCGGCGACCGGGGATTGCGGGTCAGGCCGAAGGCGGTTCGCCCGCCGCGGACGCTGGTGTTTCTCGAGGACGGAGCGGCGGTAAAACGGGTGCTGCCGGTTCTCGAACGCGCGGTCAGAGCGGAGGGGGACGCGTAGGGCTCAGTCGGAGCGGCCGCCGTCGCCGAGCGCGACGGTCGGTCCGCCCGCCGTCGCTCCCGGGTCGTCGCCGGCGGACTCGCCGCCGACGTCGAACTTGCGGAGCAGCCGGCGGAGCCGGTCGGCCTGGTCGGTGAGCGACGCCGCCTCGGCGGTGGCACCCGCCATCGCGGAGAGCTGTTCGTCGGCCGCCGTGGACGCCTCGTCGGCCCGCGTCGCGGTGGTGTGGCTGATCTCCGAGACCTCCTCGGCCATCGAGACGGTTTCTTCGGTGCTCGCGGCCTGGTCGTCGGTCGCCTGGCTGATCTCACGGACCCCGTCGTCGGTTTCCGCGGCGTTGTCGGCCACCCGCGTGAACGCGTCGGCGGCGTCGTGGACGGCCTCGGCGCCGGTCTCCATGTGTTCTTCGGCGGCCCGAACCTCGGCGACCGTCGCCTCGGTCTGTGCCTGGGTGCCGGCGATCAGTTCTTCGATCTCGCCCGCGGCGTCGCCCGTCTCCTCCGCCAGCTGTTTGACCTCGTCGGCGACGACCGCGAACCCGCTGCTCGTGCCGGTTCCGCTCCGTCCCTCGGCGCGGGCGGCCTCGATGTTGGCGTTGAGCGCCAGCAGGTTCGTCTGGGCGGCGATGTCGCCGATGAGGTCGACGATCTCGCCGATCTCCGCCATCCGCTCGTCGAGGACCTGGACCTTCTCGGCCGTCGAGCCGATCGCGTCTCGCGACTCCTGGACGCTTTCTATCGCCCGGCGGGCGGTGTCTTCGCCGTCGTCGGCGATCCCGGCCGTCCGCTCGGCCGCGTCGGCCACCGTCTGCGTCGAGGAGGCGACCTCCTCGATCGTCGCCGAGAGGTTGTTCATCTCCGCGGACACCTGTTCGAGCATCTCGCGTTGTTCGCCCGCGCCGTCGGCGATCTCCGCGATCGACTCCGTCACGTCCTCGCTCAGTCCCTCGGCGGTGTCCACGCCGTCCATCGTCTTCTCGCTGGCGTCGGACACCTCGTGGGCGAACGACTGGATCTCCCGCATCGTCGACTCGATGTCGTCCATCATGCCGTTGAACGCGACGCCGATCCGTTCCATGGCCTCGCTGTCGCTTTCGGCGTCGAGACGAACCGTCAGGTCGCCGTCGGCGGCTTTCCCCATGGTCGCGCGGTAGTCGTCGGCCTTCGTCTCGAGGTGTTGGTTGAGCCGCTCGACCTCCTCGCGGCGCTTCTCCGCCTCGGCTTTGGCCTCCTCGACGTCTTGGATCTCGGCTTTCTGTTCGGAGACGAGCTCGAGCTGTCGTTGCGCCTCCTCGCGGGATTTCTCGATGGAGTACCAGTTGACCATCAGCGCCAGCGCGAGCGCGGTGATGAACACCGCGTGGATACCCCCCCAGACGATCGGGTTCGCAATCGCGGCCGGATGGTTGTAGACGAGACTCGAGTCGATCAGGCTGAACGCCCCGTGCCCGATCGCCACGTACCCCATGCCGACGGCGAACGGAAGCCAGTCCTCGTACACCGCGAGCACGGCGACGAACACGAAAAAGTGGAAGTGTGCCTCGATGTAGCCGCCGGAGAGCTTGACCAGCGCCATCGACACCGTCATGGCGCTGAACGCCGCGATCACCGTGCGGGTTCGGCGGTCGAAGACCGACCAGTTCGCCAGCGCCGCGGTCGCGAGGATCAGCCCGAGAAAGCCGCCGAGCATCCACGCCGGAGCGGCGGGAATCTGCGCGCCCGTGAACGACTCCGTCCCCTCGTACAACCCGAGCGCCGACAGAAGCGGCACCTGCGCGACGACGAGCAGCAGGATGTTCCGATGCCGACTCGACCACATCTCCTGTGGCATCGACGTTCCGTCCGGAACGTACCGGAGTATCTCGCGAATCGTGTTGCCTGGTCCCGAGGGCTGAGCGGCGTCCGTGCCGGCTCCGACCGCTGAATCGCTCATGACACCGATGCTCGTGACCCGAAAAAGAACGTTCCCCTCAAAATATTCGTTCTGATACACAGAGCGGCCGCGAGACCCGTCGGCTGGTATTTATCTGATCCCGGCGCACAGTACGCCCGTGACACTCGACCCGATCCACGTCGAGAACATCGCGCGGCTCGCGTACGGGATCGCGGGCGACGTGGACACCACCGACCACGAGGACCTCGCGGGGCGGGTCTGGGACGACTGGCTCCCCGGACTCCGGCACGACGGCCGCGTCGTGATAGAGCCCGTCGCCGACCACGAGCGGCGGCGAGCCCGGATCGACGACGTGGCGCTCGCAGAACGCCCGTTCGAGACGGTCCACGGGCTCGACTCCGGCACGATCAACCCGACGACGTTCAAAAACGGGCTCGTCGTCGACGTGGCACACGCGGCGATGGCCGCGGAGCCGACGGACCTCGAGCTCCACCGCGACCGGACGATCGTCGCGACGGTTCACGCCGGCGACTCGACCGCCGACTTCGACGGCGAGTGGACGAGACGCGACGCGGGCCACACCCGCCAGCGCGTGCTCCACGCGCCGCGGGTGAACCGGTACGCCGAAGGGGTCGTCCACGCGCTCGCGTTGTACCTCGCGGAGGGGACCCACGCGCTCGCCCACGCCGACCGAGTCGAGGAGCTGCTCGTGCTCGACGGCCCGATCTACCCGAAGGAGTTGTTCACCTGGGGGGACCGCGACCCCGAACTCGGCGAGCTCGCCCGCGAGGCGAAGCCTCGAGCGGTCGTCGAGAAGTACGTCCGGCTCGTCGAGCGGTTCGTCGAGCGCGAGGTGCCGCTCGCCGGCTTCGTGAAGAACCCGTCCAGCCGGACGGTCGTGCGAAGCCTGACCCGCAAGGGGATCGAATCCCCGTGGCCGGACGACACCGCGCTTTTCACCCGGCTGTTGGAACGCCGCGAGGCGTCCGGCGACCCGCGGGACCCTGAGCGAGCCGGCGGCGGCCGCCTCGAGGACGACCTCACCTTCACCACCTGGTTTCACAGCCGCGGCGGCGCAGACCGGACGATGGCCGCCGACGCCGACGCGCTCGGGATCGACCGCGAGCTCGACCCCGAGCTGTACGAGCCGACGTTCATGATCCTGTACGACCCGCGGACAGATGTGACGTACAAACTCGAGGCGCCCTACGCGTTCACCCGCGAGGCGGAGACGCGCGACCGGCTGACTCGCCAGGTGCTCGGAGACGTGGCGACGACCCGCGGACCGCCCACCGCGGTCGGGAAGGCCGATTCACTCGCGCGGATCGACGCCACGGAGAAGGCGGCGCTCCGCCGCAAGTTCGAAGAACGGTTCGACAGCGAACAGCAGGCGACGTACGACGACCGCCGATGGGGAAAAGACCGATACTGAGTCGCGGACCGAACGGGCGGCGCGCCCGGGAGCGGGCCGGCGGCCCGCGACCGGCCCGCGAGGGACGCGGCGAACGCGAGCGGTGAAACCGCGAGTCGTGAGCCGCGAGGCTGGGGAGGCGTGAGGTGCGTGGCTGTGCGGGTTCGGGTGGGACTGAAAGGGGCAATCGCGAGGGCGATCCCCGCCGCAGCAAGCACCGCACGGAGCGAGTCAGTTACCCACGACTAACGTCGTGGGCTTGTGTGCGGTCGGACCAACCCCA
>CAZKXC010000134.1:3281-4815 GCA_964556645.1 uncultured Halobellus sp. | reverse complement strand
GGAACGGGCGCGACGGGATTTGAACCCGCGGCATCTTGGTCCGGAACCAAGTGCTCTGTCCGCTGAGCTACGCGCCCTCACGAAATCGTCTCTCGGGCGGGCGTTTAATCCTTCTGACTCCACCCGGCGTCCCCGGTTGTCACGCGTCTCACACGCCCGAGCGGCCCGTCAATATCAGTGCTGATATCCGGAACGCACGGATTTAACCGTTCGACATCGTTGACCCGACAAGTCCCATGGGTTCCCCGCCTCCCGGTCGTCGCTCGCCCGCCGACGAGACGCCGAGTCGCAACGCCGAGCGGTCGGAGACGGATCGGGGAGACCCCGACCGCCCAGATACGGATGGTTCGGAAGGTGACGGAATCGATATCGAGTTTCCGACACATCCCGCGCTGATGTCGTCGGCAGAGCCGAGCGTCGAGGGGTCCGAGTCGACGGCGTCGGCTCCGACGCGGTCGGACGCGGATCGGTTCGTGTCGGTGGTCGCCGTCGACGGCGAAGTGGTGTTCGCCGGGCCGTCGGTGCCGGCGGTGCTCGGCGTCGACCGCCGGGAGTTTCGCGGAGACGACTTCCTCGCGTACGTTCACCCGACCGAGCGGGCGCGGGTCTCGGACGCCCTCTCGGCGGTGTCGACCGAGCGACGAGTCACGCACCGCCTCCGAGACGCCAGCGGCGGCTATCGCCGCGTCGTCTCCGTCGTCGACGAGGAGTTGGTTCCCGACCTCGGCGGGCGCGTCGTCACCAGTCGTCACGTCGGCGTCGAGCGCGACGCCCCCGAGCCGTTTCGCGCGTTTCTCGAGTACGGTACCGACATCGTGACGATCGTCGACGACGCGGGGCGCGTTCGGTACGAGAGCCCGTCGGTCGAGCACGTGCTCGGCTACGAGCAGGGGTCGCTCGTCGGTCGGTCGCCGCTGGGTTACGTCCATCCGGCGGACCGAGACCGGGTCACGGAACGGTTCTACGAGGCGCTCGCCGACCCGACGTGTGTCTCGGCGCTGGAGTACCGCTACCGGACCGCCGACGACGACTGGGTCTGGCTCGAGTCGCGGGCGCGGGGACTCCCCGAGAACGCGGTTGGCGCCCTCGTGATCAACTCGCGAGATATCACCGAACGCAAACGGCGCGAGCGGCGGCTCGCCGACCGCAACGAGCGGCTGGACCGGTTCGCGAGCATCGTCTCACACGACCTTCGGAACCCGCTCGCCGTGATCCGAAGCTCGATAGAGATGGCTCAGCTGAAAGCCGACACCGAGCCGCTGGAACGCGGCGAGCGCGCCGTCGACCGGATCGACCAGCTCGTCAGCGAGCTGTTGACGCTCGCCAGACAGGGCGCCGAAATCGACGAGCCGACCGAGTTCGGGTTAGAAGACGTCGCTCGCGACGCGTGGACGACCGCCGGCGACGGCGGCGCCGAGCTCGTCGTCGCCGACGACGCCCGGATCCGCGCGGATCGAAGCCGGCTCAGACAGGCGTTCGAGAACCTGTTTCGGAACAGCGTCGAACACAGTTCGACTGGCAGTCAGCCGGAGCC
>CAZKXC010000134.1:0-3181 GCA_964556645.1 uncultured Halobellus sp. | reverse complement strand
ACAGCGTCGAACACAGTTCGACTGGCAGTCAGCCGGAGCCCAACAACGACCCGAAACCGAGCGACGGCGTCACCGTCGTGGTGGATACGACCCCCGACGGCATCGTCGTCGCCGACGACGGCCCCGGGATCGCCGCCGCCGACCGCTCGGAGGTGTTCGATTCCGGGTTCACCACCCGAACGCACGGAACCGGCTACGGGCTCGACATCGTCCGTGAGATCGTCGAGGCACACGGCTGGCGCGTCGCCATCGCCGATCGAGACGACGAGTTCACCGAGGGGCTCCCGGACGGGGCGCGCTTCGAGATCCGTGCGCCGACGCCCGACACCGCCGATCCGGCGGCGCCGTGGATCGAGCGGTGAGACGGGAGATCGGGACGGTCGCCGCACCGGTCGCCCCCCCTCCCACTCGCGGGTCGTCCCGCCGCCGTCGCGTTTATTTCGACCGCACCCTAACGATCGATGTGACTCCCGTCGAGGCAACGATCCGGCCGGTCGAGCGCGCGGACCTGCTCGCCGTCCTCCGGATCGAGCGGGCGTCGTTCGACGACCCGTGGCCGTACGGCGCCTTCGAGCGACTGATCGACGAGCCGGCGTTTCTCGTGGCCGAACACGACGGGGCGGTCGTCGGATTTCTCGTCGCCGACGTCACACCGAACGCCGGCCGCGACATCGGTCACGTGAAAGACCTCGCCGTCAGCCCGGAGTCGCGCGGGCGAGGGCTGGGTCGAGCGCTGCTCCGTGCCGGACTCGTGCGGCTTCGGACGGCCGGCGCGGCCGTCGCCAAGCTGGAGGTTCGCGAGGGGAACGACCCCGCACGGTCGTTGTACGCGACCGAGGGGTTCGAGCCGGTGCGGCGGGTCGAGCGCTACTACGAGGACGGCGAAGACGCGCTCGTGCTCGCCGTCGACCTCGGCGCGTGGGCCCACGGCGGGTGACGCGCCGGCCCGCGAAGGGTCGTGGTTAACAAGGCTTAGTGCCGCGGGGGCCGATGGTCTCGTATGAGTTCGGTTCGCGAGCGGTCCGAGATCGACGAGGCGTACAAGTGGGATCTTCAGAGCGTGTTCGCCGACGACGAGGCGTGGGCGGAGGCGTACGAGGCGGTCGAGGGCCGAATCGACGAGCTTCGGGCGTACGAGGGGCGCGCCACCGAGAGCCCGGAGACCCTGCTCGAGCTGTTACAGCTCCGCGAGGAGGTGTTCCGCGAGCTGGCGCGCGTCGGGACGTACGCCCGGCTCCGGAGCGCCGAAGACACCCGAAATCAGGAGTATCAGGCGATGTCGGCGAAGGCGTCGTCGCTGCGGTCGACGGCGTCGAGTGCGATCTCGTATCTCCAACCCGAACTCCAGTCGTTGACCGAGGAGGCGGTCGCGGAGTTTCTCGAGGCGGAGCCGGCGCTTGCCGCGTACGACCACTACCTCGACGACGTGTTGCGGATGAAGCCACACACGCGGTCGACGGCGGTCGAAGAAGTTCTCGCGGACCTCTCTGAGGTCACCGACGCGCCGAGTGAGATCTACTCGATGCTGACGAACGCCGACATGAGCTACGGCGTCGTCGAGGACCCCGACGGCGAGGACGTCGAGATCACCCAGGCCAACTTCACCAAGCTCCAGACGAATCCGGACCGAGCGTTCCGCAAGCGGGTTCACGAGACGTTCTACGACGAGTGGGAAGACGTGCGGAACACGGTGGGGACGAGCCTTGAGAAGGCGGTGCGTGAACACGTCACGAGCGCGGAGATCCGCAGCTACGACAGCGCCCGCGAGGCCGCCCTCGACGGGTCGAACGTTCCCGTCGAGGTGTACGACACGCTCGTCGACACCGTCGACGACAACCTCGACGTGCTCCACCGTCACGCCGAGTTGAAACGGGCGGCACTCGGCGTCGACACGCTCGAGAGCCACGACCTGTACATGTCGCTGACGGGCGACCAGGGGCCGGACGTGGAGTACGAGCAGGCGGTCGAGTGGGTGATCGAGGCTGTCGCCCCGCTCGGCGAGGCGTATCAAGAACGGATGGCAGACGGGTTAGAAAGCCGGTGGGTGGACGTCTACGAGAACCGGGGGAAGCGTTCCGGCGCGTTCTCGTCGGGCACGTACGACACCCAGCCGTTCATTATGATGAACTACCAGGACGACGTGGCCTCGATGTACACGCTGGCACACGAGCTCGGCCACTCGATGCACTCCGAGCTCGCGGGCGACGCCCAGCCGTGGCACGACGCGAGCTACGAGATATTCGTCGCCGAGATCGCGTCTACGGTCAACGAGACGCTTCTCACCCACCACCTGCTCGAAACCGTCGAGGACCCCGAGCTGCGGACGCACGTGCTCGACGAGTACCTCGAGCGGTTCCGGTCGACGTTGTTCCGCCAGACGATGTTCGCCGCGTTCGAACAGGCGATCCACGAGCGCGTCGCCGGCGGCGAGGCGCTCACGCCGGACGTTCTCGACGAGTTGTACGTCGACCTCAAAAGCGACTACTACGAGCCCGCCGCGCTCACCGGCGGCATCGAGCGGGAGTGGGAGCGCATTCCGCACTTCTACTACAACTTTTACGTCTACCAGTACGCGACCGGCATCTCGGCGGCGGCGGCGATCGTCGAGCGCGTGCTCGAAGACGGCGACTCCGCCGCCGCCGACTACCGGGAGATGCTGGCGGCCGGCGGCTCCGACTACCCGCTCGCGGTGGTCGAACTCGCCGGAATCGACATGTCCTCGCCCGCCCCGATCGAGTCGGCCGTCGAGGTGTACGACGGCTACCTCGACGAGATCGCGACGCTGCTCGAGTTGGAGTAGTCGAGACAACGCGGGATCATACACGGTTTTTATTCCCAGACGCGGTGGCGCGTGCCGACGAGCGCCCGAAGGGCGTGAGTCGCACGCGCGAGGGAGTCGGTGGTCCGGAGCGAAGCGGAGGACCACCGACGAGGCTGGGGAGGCGCGAGGCGCTGTGCGGGGCGGGACTCAAAGGGGCAGTCGCGAGGACGAGACACGACGACGAAAGCACTGGAGCGAGGGAGCGAACTGAGTGAGCGACCGAGTGAAGCGCGCAGCGAGTCGCGCGAGTCCTCGCGACTGGGGCTTTGGAGGTGGTCCCCGCAGGAGTAGCAACTGAGAACCGAGCGACTGGGGCTTTGGAGGTGGTCCCCGCAGGAGTAGCAACTGAGAACCGAGCGA
>CAZKXC010000133.1:0-4854 GCA_964556645.1 uncultured Halobellus sp. | reverse complement strand
CTTCATCCCCTTGCGCTCGCGGATCTCCATGATCTTCTCGCGCTGGAGGTTGTCGACGAGCACGCGGAAGCCCGCGTTCTCCGTGTTCCACGAGGCGCGGCCCTCGGTGGCCGAGCGGATGTCACTGGAGAAGCCGATCATCTCCTCGACCGGCGCGATCCCCTCGACGACCATGAGGTCGCCCTCCTGGTACATGTCGTCGACGCGGCCGCGGCGGCCCTGGATCTCGCCGGAGGCGGCGCCCATGTGTTCGGAGGGAACGTCGATCCGGACGTCCTGAATCGGCTCGAGCAGGCGGACCTCGCCGTCGATCAGCGCGCGGTGAACCGCGTCGCGGACCGCGGGGATCACCTGTGCGGGACCCCGATGGATGGTGTCCTCGTGCAGCTTCGCGTCGTGGAGCCGGAACAACGCCCCCTGGACGGGTTCTGCGGCCAGCGGCCCGTCGTCGAGCGCGTCCTGAAGCCCCTCTAACACCAGCTCCATCGTCTCGTTGAGGTGTTGGATCCCCTTCGTGTCGTCGATGAGGACGTTCGTCCGGTGGATGTCCTCGACGTTCTGGGAGGTGTCTTTGTCCATGCCGGCCTCCTGCAACGCCTCGCGGCGTTCCAACTCGGGCATATCCATCGACACCTCGCCGAGCTGGATGGCGTCGACGATCTCTTGATCCATCGGCTCGACGGTGAGGTAGAACTTGTTGTGCCGGTTGGGCGAGACGCCCTCGACCTCGCGAGACGCCTCCTGTGGCTGTTCGCGGAAGACGACGATCGGCTCGCCGGTGATGACCGGGATCCCCTGGTTGTCGCGGATCCGCTGGGTGATCACTTCGAGGTGGAGCTCACCCTGGCCGCTGATCAGGTGCTCGCCGGTGTCCTCGTTGATCTCGATCTGGATCGTCGGGTCCTCCTTGGCGACCTGTTGCAGCGTCTCGATGAGCTTCGGCAGGTCGTCCATGTTCTGTGCCTCGACGGACTTCGTGATCACCGGCTCGGAGATGTGTTCGATCGACTCGAACGGCGTCATCTCGACGGACGAAACCGTCGAGCCGGCGATGGCGTCGCGCAGTCCGGTGAGGGAAGCGATGTTGCCCGCCGGGACGTGCTCCACCTCCTCGCGTTCCGACCCCATGAAGAGGCCGACGCTCTGAATGCGGTTCTTGCCGGCGGTGCCGGAGACGTACAGCTCCTGGCCCTTTTCGAGCGTGCCGGAGAAGACCCGGCCGGTCGCGATCTCGCCGGCGTGCGGGTCCATCGAGATGTCTGTCACCATGAAGACGACCTCGCCGTCCTCGTCGACCAGCCGCATCGTGTCGGCTAACTCCGACTCGGCGTCGCCGCGCCAGATGCGGGGCACACGCCGGGGCTGAGCGTCGACCGGATTCGGGAAGTGTTCACACACCATGTCGAGCACCACGTCCGACAACGGCGTGCGCTCGTGGAGCTCCTCGCGCTTGTCGGCCTGTTCGAGGTCGATGATGTCGCCGAAGTCCATCCCGGTGCGTTGCATCGACGGCGTCGAGACGCCCCACTTGTACAACGCGGAGCCGAACCCGACCGTCCCCTCCTCGACGGAGACGGTCCAGTCCTCGGGGATGTCGTCCATGTTCTCGGCCATCCCGCGGATGAGCTCGTTGACGTCGGCGATCACGGAGAGGAGCCGTTCTTGCATCTCCTGGGGGCCCTCCTGCAGCTCCGAGATGAGGCGGTCGACCTTGTTGATGAACAACGCCGGCTTCACGCCCTCGCGCAGCGCCTGCCGGAGCACCGTCTCGGTCTGGGGCATCGCGCCCTCGACCGCGTCGACGACCACCAGCGCGCCGTCGACCGCACGCATCGCGCGGGTGACGTCTCCGCCGAAGTCGACGTGACCCGGCGTGTCGATGAGGTTGATCAGGTGGTTGGTCTCGTCGTACTCGTGGGTCATCGAGACGTTCGCCGCGTCGATGGTGATCCCGCGTTCTTGCTCGTCTTCTTTCGTGTCCATCGCGAGCTGCTCGCCCGCGGTGTCCTCGGAGATCATTCCGGCACCCGCCAGCAGGTTGTCCGAGAGGGTCGTCTTGCCGTGGTCGACGTGGGCGGCGATGGCGATGTTCCGGATGTGCTCCGGGTTGTCCATCAGCCGCTCGCACTCTTGAACGATCTTTTTGCGTCGGCCCATTATACCGGTTGTTACCGACAGCAGGGTCAAAAGGGTAGTGTTTCGTCCCGGGAGATCGGCGACGTTCGGGGCCGGTCGCGGTGGGTTTCGTGTCGTACGGCCTCCCGGGGCGCGCGAGCCGTGACCCCACACGGTTTTATCTCGTCGGTCGGCAACGGAGACGCATGGACGAAACCCTCTCACGGATCGCCGACAGCGGCGTCGTCGCGGTGTTGCGCGGCGTCGAGGCCGACCAGCTCATCGGGATCGCCGACGCGCTCCGCGAGGGCGGCGTCACCGCGGTCGAGATCACCGCCGACACGCCCGGCGTCGCCGAGAAGATCGGCGACGTCGCGGGCGCGTTCGGCGACGAGGTCGTCGTCGGCACCGGGACCGTCCTCGACGGTGAGACCGCGCGCACGACGCTGCTGGCCGGCGCGGAGTTCGTCGTCTCGCCGAGCCTCCACGAGGACGTCATCGAGACGTGCAACCGATACGGCGCCGTGAGCGCCCCCGGGATCATGACGCCGACGGAGGCGATCCGGGGGTACGAGGCCGGCGCCGACTTCGTGAAGGTGTTTCCCGCGACGACCGTCGGCCCGGACCACCTCGCGGCCATGCGCGGGCCGCTGGGACAGATTCCGATGATGCCCACGGGCGGCGTGGCTCCCGACAACGCCGCCGACTACGTCGACGCCGGGGCGTTCGCGGTCGGCGCCGGCGGCGCGCTCGTCGACTACGACGCCGCCGCCCGCGGCGAGTACGAGACGATCACCGACACCGCCCGGGAGTTCACGCAAATCGTCGAGGAGGCGCGAGGAGACGAGTGAGCCACGGTCACGCGAGGTCGAACGCCACCAGCGACGCGAATCCGGCCGCGAGAAACGACAGTCCGCCGAGCAGCCCCCAGCCGGCCCAGTAGCCGACCGCGTCGACCAGGTAGCCGAACGCCGGCGGCGCGAAGAGGCCGCTGGCCGTGACGGCCAACTGGCCCGCGGCCGACGCCGCCCCGAGTCGCTCGTCGGCCACGAGCGTCGAGAGACAGGAGTAGTACAGCCCGGAGGCGCCGAGCACGGAGACGCCGAGACCGACGAACACAGCGCCCGCCGCGAGCGGCGTCTCGACCCGCGGAAGCGCCAGGTACAGCACCCCGCCGGCGGCGGCCTGAACGGAGAGGATCGCGCTCGTTCGAGTTTGTGGCGCTCCCGGAAGCACGTCCGCCAGGACGCCGGCGACCACCTTGCCGGCGCTCCCGGCGATCTGGACCGCCGCCAGAACCAGGCCGCCGACGGCGACGGTCGCTCCGATCGACTCCTCGACGAAGAGGACCGTGTACCCGGTGGTCGTGTAAAAGGCCGCCCCGAGACAGACGCCTGACGCCAGCAGGACGACGAACGTCCGGTTCGAGACCAGCCCGCGGAAGTCCGGATACGCCCCAGCGTCCCGCGTTGCTCCCCGGTAGACGGCGCCGAACGCGACGGCAACGAACAGCCCGATCCCGGCCGCGGCGAGAAAGCCGGCCTGCCGGAAGTACAGTCCGGCGAGCCCGGTGACGAGGAGCGCCCCGGCCGCGCTGCCGACGGTGGGGCCGACCTGTTTGATCCCGATCGCCCGGTGTTGGAGCCCCGGGTCGATGCGGTCGAAGATCGCCTTGTTCGTCCCCGGCGTCGCGCTGCCGTACATCGATCCGAGGAGGACGGCCGCCGTCAACAACAACGGGTAGTTGGGGGCGAGCGCGACCGCCGTCGTTCCTAAGGCGAGTCCGAAGAGACCGAGCGTGAGCGTCACCCGTTCGCCGTACCGGTCCGTGGCGACGCCGAACGGCAGCAACGACAGGGCGTAGCCGGCGGTCAGAGCCGCGATCACGAATCCGACCTCCACGCCGGACAACGCGAAGGTATCCCGGAACAACGGCGTCCCGGCGTACACCGCGTAGTAACAGACGCTGGCGGCGACGTGCCAGACCGTCACGACCGTCACGATCCGCCAGAACCGCCGATTCATACGTCCGGTGTCGGACGAGAACGCAATCAGGCTACGGGTCGTGACAGGAGGCCCGGGCAGTTTTTCCGCGAGTCCGTCGAAGACCCGCCGTGAGCAACCGATCCCGCGCCGTCTCGTCCGTCGTTTCGACCGTCCTCCTGGTCGCCGTCGTGGTCGTGTTGGCGGCGACGGTGTCGGTGTTCGCGTTAGGGGTCACCGAGGAGATTCGGTCGCCGCCGCCCACGGTCTCAGATTCGAGTGCGGAGTATCTGACCGGTTCGACGACGTGTGACACCGACATCGTCAGGCTGAGCCACGTCGCGGGTGACGCCGTAGACCTCTCTGAGACACGCACGGTCGTTCGGCTGCCGGACAGCGGCGGAACGGAAGCGACGATCACCGGGTTCCCGACGGACGGGAGCACGCTCGACGCCGACGAGCACGACGACCCCGACAACATCCTCTACAGCGGCGGCTGCGTTGGCGGCGAGGCCGACGGCGGATCCGGCGGCAGCGGCCGCTGGTCGGTCGGGACCTCCTTCTCGTTCAAACTCAACAGCGGCGGGGGAACCGGAGATATCGATCCGGGAGACACGATCGAGGTGCTCGTCGTTCACGACCCCTCTAACGCGGTCGTCGTCGAGCACTCGATTGTCGTGACCGAGTGAGGGCGATCGGCTACATGAAGTCCGCGATGCCAGACTGCTTGTTGGTGTCGTCCTCGAAGATCGATTC
>CAZKXC010000132.1:0-5065 GCA_964556645.1 uncultured Halobellus sp. | reverse complement strand
AACCGCCGGAATTTATATCCGATAATGCCCAGCGGAGAGTACGATCCCGACACCGCCGAGCCGCACTGGCAGCGGCGATGGGTCGACGAGGAGACGTACGCGTACCCCGACGATCCGGTCGACCCGAACACCGCGTTCTCCATCGATACGCCCCCGCCGACCGTCTCCGGCAGCCTCCACTGGGGCCACGTGTACGGCTCGATCCTACAGGACATCGTCGCCCGCTTCCACCGGATGCACGACAGCGAGGTGTTCTACCCGTTCGGCTACGACGACAACGGAATCGCCTCCGAACGGCTCACCGAACGCGAACTCGACGTCCGTCACCAGGAGTTCGAGCGCCGGGAGTTCCAACAGAAGTGTCGGGAGGTGTGTCTGACGTACGAAGACGAGTTCACCGAGAAGATGCAGGGCGTCGGCCTCTCGATCGACTGGAACAACACCTACCGGACCATCTCTCCCGAGGTACAACGGATCTCACAGCTCTCCTTTGTCGACCTCTACGAGAAGGGTCGAGAGTACCGCCAGGAGGCGCCGGCGATCTGGTGTCCCGAGTGTGAGACCGCCATCTCACAGGTGGAGACCGAAGACGACGAGCGGGACTCACACTTCCACGACATCGAGTTCGCGGTCGCGGACGCCGACGCGGACGCGGCTCCGGACGCGTTCACCATCTCCACCACGCGCCCCGAACTGCTTCCCGCCTGTGTCGCCGTCTTCGTCCACCCGGACGACGAGACGAACCAGGCGCTCGTCGGCCACGAGGCGGAAGTCCCCCTCTTCGGCCACGAGGTTCCGATCATCGCCGACGACCGCGTCGACATGGAGACGGGGTCGGGAATCGTGATGTGTTGCACGTTCGGCGACCAGAACGACATCGAGTGGTACCAGGCACACGACCTGGACCTCCGGGTCGCTATCGACGAGTCCGCACACATGACCGGCGTCGCGGACGAGTACGAGGGGCTCCACTCGTCTGCGGCCCGCGAGGCGATCGTCGAGGACCTCGACGACGCCGGCGCGTTGTTAGACCGCTGGGAGATTTCTCACACCGTCAACGTCCACGAGCGCTGTGAGACGGGCGTGGAGTTCCTCGTGACCGAGCAGTGGTACATCGAGGTGCTCGACAAACGCGAGGAGTACCTTCAGGCCGGCCGCGAGATGGAGTGGTTCCCCGAGAAGATGTTCACCCGATACCAACACTGGGTGGAGGGGTTGCAGTGGGACTGGCTCATCTCCCGGCAGCGTTCCTCGGGCATTCCGTTCCCGGTCTGGTACTGTGCGGCGTGTGACGAGGAGGTGTTGGCCAGCAAGGCCGACCTCCCGGTCGATCCGCTCTCCGACGACCCGCCCGTGGACGCGTGTCCGGCGTGCGGCCACGACGAGTTCGTGCCCGAAGACGACGTTCTCGACACCTGGGCCACCTCCTCGCTCACCCCGCTCATCAACGCGGGCTGGGACTGGGACGACGACGCCGGCGCGTTCGAGATGGACCGCCCGGAGATTTATCCGATGAACGTCCGTCCGCAGGGCCACGACATCATCTCGTTCTGGCTGTTCCACACCGTGATCAAGTGTTACGAACACACGGGAGAGGTGCCGTTCGAGTCGACGATGATCAACGGAATGGTGCTCGACGAGAACCGCGAGAAGATGTCGAAATCCAAGGGGAACGTGGTCGACCCCGACGCGGTGTTAGACGAGTATCCCGTTGACGCCGCCCGCTACTGGGCGGCGGGTTCGGCCATCGGCGACGACCTCCCGTACCAGGAGAAGGGACTCCGCGCGGGCGAGAAGCTCATCCGAAAGCTCTGGAACGCCTCGAAGCTCGTCGAGTCGCTCGCGCCGGAGCCGTATCCGGAGCGCCCGAGCGACGGTCTCCGCGAACTCGACCGGTGGCTGCTCGCGGAGCTCGACCGCGAGATCGAGACGCTCACCGACCGGCTGGCGGCCCGCGAGTTCTCGAAGGCGCGCGACGGCATCCGGAGCTTCTTCTGGAACACCTTCTGTGACGACTACCTCGAGATCGCGAAACAACGCGAGGACGCCTCGGCGGCGTACACCCTGCGGACGGCCCACCGCCGGTTCCTGAAGCTGTTCGCGCCCGTTCTCGCTCACGTCACGGAGGAGCTCTGGCAGGACATGTACGCGGACGCCGCGGGCACCGACGCTGCCGTCGGCGCCGACGCCACGAACCCGCAGGCGGGCGACTCGATACACCTCGCCGACTGGCCGGAGCCGCTCGGGCTCGACGCCGACGCGGACGCGGGGCGTGCCGCGATGGCGGTCGTCGGCGCGCTCCGCCGGTACAAAAGCGAAAACCAGCTGCCGCTCAACGCCGACCTCGACGCGGTCGAGGTGTACGCCGACATCCGCGGCTTCGAGACGGACGTCACGGGCGTGATGCACGTCGACGAGCTCACCGTCCACCCGGACGCGGAGCCGCCCGTCGAGACGGTGATCACCGGTGTCGACCTCGCGTACGCCACGATCGGTCCGAAACACGGCGACCGCGTCGGCGACATCGACGCCGCGATCGCGAACGAGGAGTACGAACTCGTCGGCGACGAGCTCCACGCCGCGGGCGTGACCCTCGGTCCCGACGAGTTCTCACTCGAGGAGGACAGACGGTACGCGGGCGAGGGAGAACTGCTCGACGCCGACGACGTGGTCGTGATCGTCAAAACGGCGGTCGAGGCCTGAGTCGTCGCCCCGCGATCAGTCGAGGTCCGCGCCGACCGCGTCCGCGACCGTCTCGAACCCGTCGCGGTCGAGCAGTTCGAGCAGCCCTCGGTTGATGTCACGGGCGATTCCCGGGCCCTCGTAGACGAGCGCGGTGTACAGCTGGACGATCGACGCCCCGGCACGGATCTTCGCGTACGCGCCGGCCGCGTCGGAGACTCCGCCGACCCCGACGACGGGAACGTCGGTGCGTTCCGCGACGAACCGAACCTGATCCGTCGCGCGGTCCTCTATCGGGTCTCCCGAAAGTCCGCCGCGCTCTGCGCGGTTCGGGTGGGTTAATTCCGTCGGACGCTCGGTGGTGGTGTTCGAGGCGATCACTCCGTCGAGGCCTAACTCGTCGACGACGGCAAGCGCGTCCTCGACGGCGCCCTCCGGAAGGTCCGGAGAGAGTTTCACCAACAACGGGGACGCCCCGGCGTCGACGAGCGTTCCCAGAATTTCTTCCAACGCCGCTCGGTTCTGAAGTTCTCTGAGTCCCGGCGTGTTGGGGCTCGAAACGTTCACGACGAAGTAGTCGCCGGCCTCGGCGACGCGCTCGTAGGTGTATCGGTAGTCGTCGGGCGCCTCGGCGAGCGGCGTGGACTTGGATTTCCCGATGTTCACTCCGATCGGCACCGCCGGCAGCGGTTCTCGGTCGAGACGCTCGCCGACGGCGTCGGCTCCCTCGTTGTTGAACCCCATCCGGTTGATCAGCGCGTCGTCTTCCGGGAGTCGGAAGAGCCGGGGACGGGCGTTTCCCGACTGGCCCTCGGCGGTCACGCCGCCCACCTCGACGTGTCCGAAGCCGAGCGCGGCGAGCGCCCGCGGGGTTTCGGCGTTCTTGTCGAACCCGGCGGCGACGCCGACCGGGGTGGGAAACGACTCGCCAAATGCGTCGACCCGCAACCGGGGGTCGTCGAGGGCGTATCGCCGTCGTAATGCTCCCGTCACGGGGGTTCCCTGTACGCCGCGGAGCAGCCGGTGTGTCGCGTTGTGTGCCGTCTCGGGCGGGATCGCGAACAACGCCGGCTTCAAGAGGTCGTACACGCCCATTGGTCGATTCTCGTCGTCGACGGGTATCAATCCGCCGACCCGGCGGCGTCGCCCGCGCGTTCTCCGGCACCCGAGCCGTGACCCGCACGATGGGCTCAGAAGTCGTGTTGGAGCTGTTCGGGGTCGGAGTCGGCCTTCTGGATGATGATCTTGCCGTCGCGGACCCGGACAAACACCTCGTCGCCGATCTCCATACCGGCGACGGCGAGTTCGTCCTCGTGGAGGTTCACGTGGACGTTGTGGTACTCCCCGTCGTCGTCTTTGGCGCCACTCGGGCTGAGCTTCTTTTTGCGAACCATCGCGGGTGTATGGGTCGCACTTCGCCACAGCAGACATATAAGTGTTGGTTACCGATTCGGGGCCGTCACACCGCCCGAAACGACGGCCTCGTCTCGTTGTGATTCGTTTCGCGTCGTGGGTCGCGGGTCGACCCCGCCGGCCTATGGCAGATACACGAGGCGTCGAACAGTTTTCACTTCGCCGATATATTTATTACAGGCTGTGTGTTGGGTTGACATGGAGGTAAAACCATGGTACGTGAAGACGGTAAGCGAAACTTCGCCCTCCGTGAGGAGGACGGGTCGGAACCGAGCGAATTCTCCGGCAACATGCCGAGACAGGCCGCGCTCAAGGCGGCCCGGACGCTCGAGCCCGCTCCCTCCGAGGACGAGGCGGAGCGAACGACCATCAGGCTCCGTGAGAAGGGTACCGAAAAAGTTCACGAGTACGAGGGGTGGGCGTGGAAGGAGAACGCTCCCGAAGTCGACGACGCCGACGACGACTTCTGGCTCAACGACCTCGAGGACATCACGAAGGCGAACGTCTCGAAACAGGGGATCGAGTACCTCGACGAGGAGTAGATCGGCCGCCCACTCAGCCCGCGTTCTTTTCCGGCGCACCCGGGTCGCTCCGTTCGTCTGACCTCGCGTCACGAGCTCCCGACAGCCTCCCCGGTCGAGCCATGAAACCGCATGACGTGGCGTCTCTGCTTCGACGGGGTTATACGTTCACCCGGCGTTCGTGTAAACGCGAAGCACCCCACTCAGCGGGGAATCGACCGGCCGTTGACGCGGCCGGCCGGCGCGTTCCGACGGGGTTAAGTGTATAACCCGATTCGAATGGAATGCGAAGAACGCGCGGACTCGGGCCGTTCGACTCGCCCCGACTCCGCAGGACCAGCCGAGGTCCGATGGTATTATATGCCATCGTGACCAACGTTCAGGTCCGCGAGAGATGAGGATTTCGCCCCCTGCGCCCCGGCGTAAGAGGAAATCTGATGTGAGCCTTG
>CAZKXC010000131.1:0-5138 GCA_964556645.1 uncultured Halobellus sp. | reverse complement strand
GTTCGAGGTCCATGAGCGCCAGGACGGTCGGTGCGACGTCACACAGCGATCCGCCCGCCCGCAGCGTTCGGCCGCCGTCGTCGCCGTCCGGCGTCAGGTAGGTCACCGGAACGGGATTGTACGTGTGTGCCGTGTGCGGGTCGTCCGGCGTCCCCATGTCGTCGGCGTTGCCGTGGTCGGCGGTGACGAGGGCGTGGCCGTCGGCGGCAGACACCGCCTCGAGCAGCCGGGACAACCCTCGATCGACCGCCTCGACCGCCTCGACGGTCGCCTCGAAGTCGCCGGTGTGACCCACCATGTCGGGGTTGGCGTAGTTCAACACGACCAGATCCGGGTCGTCCGTCTCGATCACGCGGACCGCCTCGTCGGTGACCTCGGCCGCCGACATCGCCGGCTGCTGGTCGTACGTCGGCACGTCCGGGCTCTCGACGATCGAGCGTTGCTCGCCCGGAAACGCGACCTCTCGACCCCCGTTGAGAAAGTAGGTGACGTGCGGGTACTTCTCGGACTCGGCGATCCGGAGCTGGGTGCCGCCGGCGTCGGCGACGACCTCGCCGAGCGTGTTGACCGGCGTCTCCGGCGGAAACGCCACCGGGAAGTCGAACGTCTCGTCGTACTCGGTCATCGTCACCAGTTCGACGTCCGGCTGGTCGAGTTCGAACTCCCACGTCGGGCGGGTGTCGGTGAGCAGCCGGACGAGCTGGCGCGCGCGGTCCCCCCGGAAGTTGAAGAAGACGACCGCGTCCCCGTCTTCGATTCCCGGCTCGTCGGCGACGAGGGTGGGCTCGATGAACTCGTCGGTCTCCCCGCGGGCGTGAGCCGTCCGCACCGCCTCGACCGCCGAGTCCGCCTCGTGGTCGGCCGTCCGGTTCACGATCGCCTCGTAGGCGCGGCGGGTTCGTTCCCAGTTCTCGTCGCGGTCCATCGCGTGGTACCGCCCGATTACGGTCGCAACGTCGCCGGTGCCGCGCTCGGCGGCGTGGTCGGCGACGGCCGCCAGAAACTCGTCGGCGATCGCCGGAGCGGTGTCGCGGCCGTCGGTGAACGCGTGGCTCGTCGCCGGCACGCCCGCCGCGGCCGCCGCGTCGATGAGCGCCGTCAGGTGCGAGACGTGCGCGTGGACCCCGCCGTCGGAGACGAGCCCCATGAGGTGGACCCGGCCGCCGGTCGCGGCGACGTGGTCGAACGCCGACGCGATCGCGTCGGTGTCGGCGAGCGATCCCTCCGCGAGCGCGTCGGTGATACGCGTGTACGCCTGCGTGACCACCCGTCCCGCACCGATGTTGAGGTGGCCGACTTCGGAGTTGCCCATCTGTCCGTCCGGCAGTCCGACGCGCCGGCCGTGAACGACGAGCGAGCCGGACGCGCCCCGGTCGACCGCGGCGTCGAACGTCGGCGTGTCGGCGGCGGCGACCGCGTCCCGACCCTGTGCGGCCGGGCGGTCGACGTCGGCGTTACCGAGGTCGGTCCGGTGTGGCGAGTCGCGGCCGAGCCCCCACCCGTCGAGTACGATCAGCGCAGTTCGCATACGGACCCCTGCCCGCGAGGCGGTAATTACCCTTCGCTCCGGGGCGACCCGACGCGGGCCGGCCGCGCCGACCGCCGGCCCGCGTGAAGCCACTCTTTTATTCGTCGGACGCTAACCACACGTTAATGGACTCCGCGGTACTGCTCAATCTCCTGGGCAACGAAAACCGGCGGCGGATCCTCCGGCTCCTCGCCGACAAACCCTGTTACGTCACGGAGATCTCGGAGTACCTCGGGGTGAGCCCGAAGGCGGTGATCGACCACCTTCGGAAGCTGGAGGACGCCGGGCTGATCGAGTCGACGACCGACGACCAGCGCCGCAAGTACTTTCGGATCACCCAAAGCCTGCGGCTCGAGGTGAGCGTCTCCCCGTACGGGTTCGGCGCGAAGAGCGCGTATCCCGCCCGGAACAGCCTCGACATGTCGGGGCGGTGTCCCCACCTCTCGATCGAGACGCCCGACGCGAACGACGGCCCCGACGACATCGCCGATCTGGCGGCCGAGTACGCCCGGCTCCAGGAGCTCGACCGCGAGCTATCGGTGGCACAGCGGTGGGTACACGGCCGGGTCGAGAACGCGCTCGCGGAGATCGACGAGCGGCTCGGCACCGAGGCCGACAGCCGATTTTACGCCGCCGTGCTCGCCGCGCTCGTCGAGACGGATGGGACAGTCGAGGCCGTCGCCGAGGAGGTCGGGGCGCCGGAGGACGCCGTCGTCGACGCCCTCCGCCGGCTGTCCGATGTCGGCGTCGTCACCCGCGACGGGCCGCGGTTCCGGGTTCGGTGAGCCGAGCGACGCCGGCCGCGTCGGCCGCGTCGGCCGCGTCGGCCGCCCCGGCCGGTTCCGGAAGGCTTTGGTCCGGGGGCTGTAGAGACCCGCCGTGAGTCGGTACCGAGATCTCGGGTTGTTTCTCGTTCTCGCCGCGGTCTGGGGCTCCGCGTTCATGGCCATCAACGCCGGATTGGCGTACTTTCCGCCCGTGTTGTTCGCGGCCCTCCGGTTCGACGTCGCCGGCGCGGTGATGCTGGCGTACGCGGCGTACGCCGTCGACGACCCGATTCCCCGCGGCCGCGGCGAGTGGACGCTCGTGCTCGTCGGCGCGACCCTGCTCATCGCCGCGTACCACGCGTTCCTGTTCGTCGGCGAGACCGATCCGGCGGTGACGAGCGCGGTCGCGTCGGTCACCATCGGCCTCTCGCCGGTGTTGACGACCGTGTTCGCGCGGGCGTTTCTCCCCTCCGAGCGGCTGACCGTCCTCGGCGTCGCCGGGCTGCTCGTCGGACTCGTCGGCGCGGGGGTGTTGGCCGCTCCCGATCCGTCGAACCTCGCCGGCGGCGGCACCGTCGCGAAGCTCCTCGTGTTGCTCGCGGCCGCGTCGTTCGCGCTCGGCTCCGTGCTCACCCGCGCGCTCGACGCGAACATGCGCGTCGAGACGATGGAGGCGTGGTCGATGCTGCTCGGCGCGGCGCTGATACACGCCGTGGCGCTCGGGCTCGGCGAGTCGATGGCCGACATCCGGTGGACGGTCGAAGCGCTGCTCGCGCTGGGCTACCTCGCCGTGGTCGCCAGCGGGCTCGGATTTCTCATCTACTTCGATCTGCTCGACCGGCTCGGACCGGTCGAGATCAACCTCGTCTCGTACGTCGCGCCCGTCTTCGCCGCCCTCTCCGGCTGGCTCGTCTTGAACGAGGGGCTCTCTGTGACCACGGTCGTCGGGTTTCTGCTCATCTGTTGTGGGTTCGTGCTCGTCAAGCGGACGGCCATCCGCGACGAGCTTCGACGAAAGGGCGTGCTGGCGTAGCCGGCCTGCTCGGCGACGATGCCGCACATACCGACCGGCCGCCGACCCAGCAGGCCTTTGTCGTCGCCCCGCGAGCGGGGAGATATGACCCCTCAGGAGCTCGCGGCGCGGATCGACCACACCGTGCTCGGCCCGGCGACAACGTGGACCGACGTCGAAACCGTCCTACAGGAGGCGGTCGACCACGGGATGAACGCCTGTATCCCGCCCTGTTACGTCGCGGAGGCGGCCGCCCGCGACGCGGTTCCCGACACGCTCGTGACCGTCGTCGGCTTCCCACACGGCCAGTCGCCCACGGCGGTGAAACGCGAGGAGGCGGTCATCGCCTGGGAGGACGGCGCCGACGAGATCGACCTGGTGATCAACGTCGGCCGGCTGAAAGCCGGCGCGGACGACGCGGTGACCGCCGAGCTCGCCGAGGTCGTCGCGGCCGTGCCGGTTCCGGTGAAAGCCATCCTCGAGACGGCGCTTCTGACCGACGCAGAGACCCGCCGCGCCTGTGAGGCGGCGGTCGAGGCCGACGCCGCGATGGTCAAAACTTCCACCGGCTTCGCCGACGGCGGCGCCACCGTCTCGGCCGTCGAGCTGATGAGCGAGTACCTCCCGGTCAAGGCCGCCGGCGGCATCGGCTCCTACGCCGACGCGGCCGCGATGTTCGAGGCCGGCGCGGAGCGTATCGGCGCGTCTGCCGGCGCGGCGATCGTCGACGAGTTCGACGAGCACGCGCGAGACAGCGACGGTTCGTGACGGCGTCAGACCAACCGTGTCGCGTGGCGGCGTCCGGTCGGTTTTTGCCCGTCCGCGACGGACGACGGCTATGACCATCGACACCGAAACGGTCGAGGAGCTGATCGAGGCGGACATCCCGGAGGCGGTCGCACGGGTGAGCATGCCGCGAGTCCACAACGACCAGAACGAGGACGCTCACTTCGCGGTGATCGCGGTCTCGCCCGCCTTCGAGGGCGAGTCGCTCGTCGACCAACACCAGCGGGTGTACGACGCCGTCGGCGACCACATGACGCGGTCCGTTCACGCCCTCGAAATCGAGACGTACACCCCCGACGCGTACGTCGACCACGGCGACGGGACGCTCGACGACGAACTCCGCGAGGCGGGGCTGCTCCCGGCCGAGTGACCGCGGGCGTCTCCGACACCTCGTGTCGGTGGACCCGAGAAGACGCGGCGTCTCGGGCGGCGAGCGGCGCCCTTTTTTATGTGCGGACCGACGGATCGGGTATGAACCTCGGCTTCGACGTCGGCACCAATCTTCCAACTGGCGTGGCCGCCGCACACCTCTGTGTCGCCGGAGTGTTCTTCTACATCGGGAGCCTCAACGCCGCTGACGGCGAGTCACTCGGGCTGGCGTTGAACGCGCTCATCGGCGTCCTCATCTTGACTGCAGGCATCGCCGCCGCCCGGATCACGGCGCGGCGCTGAGCGGGTCGCGCCGCTCGGCACGCGCGTCTCAGGTGTGTACCCGTGGTCGCGCGAGCCTCGTCGGCGCCGGGCTCAGTCCTCTCGAACCGCGGTGATGGCCGTCCGCGGCGCATCACAGCCCGGACAGGCCACCGGAAACCCGTCGTCGAGGTCGCCCATCTCACCGCACCCGTCACACCGCCACATCAGATACCCCTCGCCGAACTCCTGGCCCGGAAGCTCGTCCGGATCTCGCTCGTGGAGGTCGTCCGAATCCAACTGTGTGACCTCGAGCCCGTCGTCGGTCAGCCCACTGACGCGGCCGATGAACTCCCCGTCGTCGGTGTACACCGCCGCACCCGGCTTGATCGGCTCGGCTCCCGTATCGTTCCGA
>CAZKXC010000130.1:0-5324 GCA_964556645.1 uncultured Halobellus sp. | reverse complement strand
AACCCGCGTCACGACCGTGACAGGGTCGTATGATGGGCCACTACACCATCCGGGCGCGTCGCAGTTTTTCGTACCCGGGTCCGGCAAATAAGACTTGCCATCGGCGGCGGCGGTGGCGACGGCTGACCGGGCGGTACGTTTTTTACCGTCAGCCACGAGTATTGAGGCGAGGACTGCCCGGTCGCGGTGAGCCGTGCGCGGCGGAGTTGACAAACCTTATTTGACTGCAGTCGGTAATAGGCTGTAGTATCTCGTGATAGCTTTTCCCCACCACCACCACCCATGGTAGACGTAAGCCAACACGAACTCGTCCCGGACCACATTCTGATCGACGATCCCGCGGAGATAGAATCGGTTCTGGCCGAGTACGACGTACAGAAAACGAATCTACCCAAGATCAAACGCACCGACCCCGCGACCCCCGACGACGCCGAGGTGGGGGACGTGGTGAAGATCGTCCGCGATTCGCGCACAACTGACCGAGCCGTCGTCTTCCGACTGGTTGTCTCATGAACAGACAAGACCGACGCGTGGTGTCACGCGAGTACTTCTCCGACGAGCGGCTCGCCGAACACCACTTCCGATCGTTCAACAACTTCCTGAGCCGCGGCATGCAGGAAGTGGTCGACGAAAAGGAGACGATAGAAACCGACATCGGCGACAAGGAGGGCCAAGAACCCGTCTACGTCGAGCTCGGCGACGTGCGGATGGTCACCCCCCGCGTCCGCGAGGCCGACGGCTCCGAGGAGTTGTTGTATCCGCAGGAGGCGCGGCTGCGCAACATCACCTACTCCGCGCCGGTGTTCATGGAGATGTCGATCGTGCGCGGCGGCGAAGAAGAGCCCGAAACCGTCGTCGACAGCACGGAGACGAAGGTCGGCCGGATGCCGATCATGGTCGGCTCGGACAAGTGTAACATGGCCGAGTTCACCGACGACGAGCTGATCGACATCGGCGAGGACCCGGTCGATCCCGGCGGCTACTTCATCGTCAACGGCTCGGAGCGGGTGTTGATGACGAGCGAGGACCTCGCGCCGAACAAGATTCTCGCGGAGTACGACTCGAAGTACGGCGACGAGATTCAGGTCGCGAAGACGTTCTCCCAGCGCCGGGGATACCGGGCGCTCGTGCTCTGTGAGCGGAACCGCGAGGGGTTACTGGAGGTGTCGTTCCCGTCGGTGTCGGGGTCGATCGACTTCGTGACGCTCGTCCGCGCGCTCGGGCTCGAATCCGACGAGGAGATCGTTCATCGGGTCTCCGACGACCCGGAGATTGTGAAGTTCATGCTGGAGAACCTAGAGGAGGCCTCGGTACAAACCACCGAGGGCGCGATCGAAACCCTCGGCGAACGCGTCGCCTCCGGCCAGGGGAAAAACTACCAGCTGAAGCGGGCGAACTACGTCATCGACCGCTACCTCCTGCCGCACCTCCACGAGGAAGGCGTCGAAGAGGAGGATGTCCGGATCAACAAGGCGTACTACCTCTGCCGGATGGCCGAGGCGTGTTTCGAACTCGCCTTGGACCGCCGGGAGGCCGACGACAAGGACCACTACGCGAACAAGCGGCTGAAGGTGTCCGGCGACCTGATGCGGGACCTGTTCCGGACCGCGCTCAACAAGCTGGCGCGCGACGTGAAATACCAGCTGGAACGCGCGAACATGCGGAACCGCCAGCTCACGGTGAACACCGTCGTCCGCTCGGACGTGTTGACCGAGCGGCTCGAACACCCGATCGCGACGGGGAACTGGGTGGGCGGACGCTCCGGCGTCTCCCAGCTGGTCGACCGGACGGATTACATGGGCGTGCTCTCACACCTCCGTCGGCTGCGGTCGCCGCTCAGCCGGTCACAGCCGCACTTCGAGGCGCGTGACCTCCACGCCACCCAGTGGGGTCGCATCTGTCCCTCCGAGACGCCGGAGGGTCCCAACTGTGGGCTGGTGAAGAACTTCGCGCAGGCGATGGAGCTGTCACAAACCGTCGAGGACGAACAGGGATTGAAACGAGAGCTGGCGTCGATGGGTGTCGAGGGGATCCCCGGCATCGAGGGCGTCGAACGACAGACGGCGGACGACTAACATGGCACAAGCAGAACGCGAAGCGAAGGTGTACGTCAACGGAAGCCTCGTCGGAACACATCCGGACCCCGAGCAGCTCGCGGACCAGATCCGCGAGGCGCGCCGGCGCGGCGACGTGAGCGAGATGGTGAACGTCTCGGTGAAAGAACGCACCCGAGAAGTGATCGTCAACGCGGACGCGGGACGGGCCCGCCGGCCGCTGATCGTCGTCGAAAACGGCGAGCCGTTGTTGAGCGACGAGGAGATACGCGCCGTCGAGGACGGCGAGATGACGTTCGAGGACCTCGTCGACCGCGGCTACGTCGAGTTCATCGACGCAGAGGAGGAAGAAGACATCCTGGTCGCCGTCGACGAGGAGGACGTGACCGAGAAGCACACGCACCTGGAGATCGATCCCCAGCTCGTGTTCGGCATCGGCGCGGGGATGATCCCGTACCCCGAACACAACGCGAGCCCGCGGATCACGATGGGCGCGGGGATGATGAAACAATCGCTGGGGCTTCCCTCGGCCAACTACCGGATCCGACCGGACACCCGCCAGCATCTGCTTCATTACCCCCAGCTGGCGATGGTGAACACACAGACGTCCGACCAGATCAGCTTCGACAAGCGGCCGGCCGCCCAGAACTTCGTCGTCGCGGTGATGTCTTACGAGGGGTTCAACATCGAGGACGCGCTCGTGATGAACCAGGGGTCGGTCGACCGAGCGCTCACCCGCTCGCACTTCTTCCGGACGTACGAGGGCGAAGAACGCCGGTACCCCGGCGGTCAGGAAGACCGCTTCGAGATCCCCGAACAGGACGTGCGGGGCGCGCGCGGCGAGGACGCGTACACCCACCTCGACGAGGACGGTCTCGTCAACCCCGAGACGAAGGTGGACGAGTCCTCGGTGCTGCTGGGCAAAACGAGCCCGCCGCGGTTCCTCGAGGAGCCAGACGACATGGGCGGACTCTCGCCGCAGAAGCGGCGTGAGACCAGCGTGACGATGCGCTCGGGCGAGTCCGGCGTCGTCGACACGGTGACGCTGATGGAGGGCGAAGACGGGTCGAAGCTCTCGAAGGTGAAGGTGCGCGACCAGCGGGTGCCCGAGCTGGGCGACAAGTTCGCCTCCCGACACGGCCAGAAGGGCGTCGTCGGCCACCTCGCTCCCCAGGAGGACATGCCGTTCACCGAGGAGGGTGTCGTCCCCGACCTCGTGATGAACCCGCACGCGCTGCCGTCGCGGATGACGGTCGGTCACGTCTTGGAGATGCTCGGCGGCAAAGTGGGGTCGCTTCGCGGCTCGCGGGTCGACGGGACGCCGTTCCAGGGCGAAGACGAACAAGAACTCCGCGGCAGCCTGGAGGACCACGGCTTCAAATCCTCCGGCAAGGAGGTGATGTACTCCGGGATCACCGGCGAGAAGATCGACGCCGAGATCTTCGTCGGCACGATCTTCTATCACAAGCTGTACCACATGGTTTCGAACAAGCTCCACGCCCGTTCGCGCGGGCCCGTCCAGGTGCTCACCCGGCAGCCGACGGAGGGGCGCGCCCGCGAGGGCGGACTGCGCGTCGGGGAGATGGAGCGAGACACGATCATCGGCCACGGCGCGTCGATGGTGCTCAACGAGCGGTTGTTGGAGTCGTCGGACGCCGAACAGGTGTACGTCTCCGCGGAGACCGGCCTGGTCGCCGTCGAAGACCGCGAGCAACGCCGGGTGTACGATCCGGTGACCGGCGACGAAGACGACATCCACGAGCTCGAGGTGAGCTACGCGTTCAAGCTGCTCCTCGACGAGATGATCGCCTTGGGTATCCGACCGAGGCTCGAACTGGAGGACGCAATTTAAATGTCAATGCAAACACCGAAGGTGCTCGGCGGGATCGATTTCGGCCTCATGGACCCGGAGACGTACCGGGACATGTCGGCCACCAAAGTGATCACGGCGGACACGTACGACGACGACGGCTACCCGATCGACATGGGGCTGATGGATCCGCGGCTCGGCGTCATCGACCCCGGATTGGAGTGTCGGACCTGCGGGTCACACTCCGGCTCGTGTAACGGCCACTTCGGCCACATCGAGCTGGCCGCCCCCGTCATCCACGTCGGCTTCACGAAGCTCATCCGGCGGCTGCTGCGGTCGACGTGTCGCGAGTGCGGGAAGCTGGCGCTCACCGACGCGGAACGCGAGGAGTTCCACGACCGGCTGGTCCGCGCCGAGGAACTCGGCGAGGACCCCCACGACGTGTTGAAGGCGGCCGTCCGGCAGGCCCGCAAGGCGTCGACGTGTCCGTACTGTGGCGAGCCGCAGGCGGACATCAAACACGAAAAGCCCACCACCTACTACGAGGTGCAGGACGTGCTGGCGGGCGACTACTCGGAACAGATCGCGGCCGCGATGCAGCCCGACGAGGAGGAGGACGACCCCGGCACCTCGCCGCGGGAGCTCGCCGACGAGACGGAGATCGCCGTAGACCGGATCAACGAGATCATGGCCGGCGAGTTCCGTCCCCGCACCGAGGACCGCCGCGCCATCGAGAAGGCGCTCGACGTCGACCTCACCGAGGAGGACATGAACAAGCTGATGCCCTCGGACGTCCGCGACTGGTTCGAGGACATCCCGGACGAGGACCTCGAGGTGCTCGGGATCGACGCCGAGGACTCGCGTCCCGAGTGGATGATCCTGACCGTGTTGCCCGTCCCGCCGGTGACGACCCGGCCGTCGATCACGCTGGACAACGGCCAGCGCTCCGAGGACGACCTCACCCACAAGCTCGTCGACATCATCCGGATCAACCAGCGGTTCATGGAGAACCGCGAGGCCGGCGCGCCACAGCTGATCATCGAGGACCTCTGGGAGTTGTTGCAGTACCACGTCACGACGTTCGTCGACAACGAGATCAGCGGGACGCCACCGGCTCGACACCGCTCGGGGCGTCCGTTGAAGACGCTCTCCCAGCGGCTCAAAGGCAAGGAGGGCCGCTTCCGCGGCTCGTTGTCCGGCAAGCGGGTCAACTTCTCCGCCCGGACGGTCATCTCGCCGGACCCGACGCTCTCGTTGAACGAGGTCGGCGTCCCAGACCGCGTGGCGAAAGAAATGACCCAGACGCTCAACGTCACCGAGCGAAACGTCGACGACGCGCGCCAGTACGTCCGGAACGGCCCGGAGGCACACCCCGGCGCGAACTACGTGCGCCGGCCCGACGGGCGCCGGCTGAAGGTGACAGAAAAGAACTGCGAGGAGCTGGCCGAGAAGGTCGAGCC
>CAZKXC010000129.1:2974-5388 GCA_964556645.1 uncultured Halobellus sp. | reverse complement strand
TGTGTAACGAGAAGAAGACCCAACGCGAGGTCGCCGACGTCGCACAGGTCACCGAAGTCACCATCCGCAACCGGTATCAAGAACAGATCGAAGCGATGGGCATCCACGCCTGAGCCGGGGAGTTCCGTTCGCCCCCCGCTCGTCTCGCGCCCACGAGAACGTTCAAGCCGGCTCGCCGCCAACGGCCGACGAATGCGGCTCGACGAGTACCTCGAGTTCGAGACGAACGAGCGCGCCGAGCGCCGTCGGCTCGCGCGCGAGAAGGATTACGGGATACTCGATCATCTCGAGTCCTTCGAGCGGCGGTTCGAGGCGGAGGTCTCCGACGACGCGGTCGTCGGCAGCGTCTCGCCGTCGATCTTCGTCGGCCGGTCGAACTACCCTCGCGTCGCGACGGGGCTGCTCTCGCCGGTCGGCCGCGAGGAGCGCGCCGCCCGCTTCGAGACGTCCAGCGAGTGGTACGCGGACCGCGTCTCGATCGCGGACGTGTTCGAACGCCGGACCAGCCTGTTGAACGCCACCCGCGGCGTCGACGTCGACGCCGCCGGTACCGACGGCCAGACGGGCGTCTCCGACGCCTGGAACGGCTGGCTCGGCGTCCAGCGCGAGGTCGCGATCGCGGACCGCCCGGTCGACGTCGAGATCGGCTTAGACGGCGCTCCGGACCTCGACTTCGAGGTCGGCCTCGAGGACGTGAAGACGCCGACCGGCCCGCGGGCGGCGGCACGGGACGCGACCCTCGGCGAGAACCCGCACGTCCCCCGGCCGGTGGGAAAGACCTTAGAGGACGACGACTGGCGCGCGGAGGGAGCGATGACGTACCTCTATCGCCGCGGGTTCGACGTGTACGCGATCAACACGATCCTCTCGGCGGGCGCGCTCGGCCGCGACGAGAACCGTCGGCTCGTCCCGACCCGCTGGTCGATCACCGCCGTCGACGACACGATCGGCGGGTACCTCCGCGGGTCGATCCGCGACGCGCCGACGATCGACTCGATCGAGGTCCACCGCAACGCGTACCTCGGCAACGCCTTCTGGGTGATCCTCGTCCCCGGCCGGTGGGAGTACGAGCTGGTCGAGCTGAAAGCGCCCGGCTCGATCTGGAACCCCGACCCCGCGTCGGGCGTCTCCCTCTCGGCCGCGAGCGAGGGCCGCGACGGCCGAACGGGGTACGTCGCGGAGACCGCGGGCGCGTACTACGCCGCGCGTCTCGGGGTGCTCGAACACCTCGACGACCGCGGACGACAGGCGAAGGCGCTCGTCTGTCGACACGTCTCCGACGACTACTGGGGACCGGTCGGCGTCTGGCAGGTGCGCGAGACGGTCCGCGACGCCTTCGAGGGCGAACACGGCACCGCCGAGACGTTCGGCGAGGCGGTCCGCGGCGTCGCCGACCACCTGCCGGTGTCGCTCGGTCGCCTCCGGCGGAAGTCGACGATGGCCGCCGGACTCCAGGCGGATCTCGGCGACTTCGTCGGCGTCGGTGGGTGACGGGACGCGGAGCGGGCGCGTCGACGACGAGTGGCGGCCGGCCCACGCCGGGAAGCCGTCGGCTCAGCCGTCGAGCCGTTCGAACACCGCCTCCACCATCTCGCCGGTGTCCGCGACGATCTCGTCCATCGCCGCGTCGTCGCTCGGAAGCCCGAGCAGCCGCGCGATCTTCATGATCGAGACGTGGTGGACGGTCTGGGTGCCGGGGTCGACTTCTTCGATCACCATGTTACACGGGAACAGAGAGCCGATCCGACCGTCGGTGGCGTCGAGCGCGCGGTCGGCCACCGCGGGGTTACACGCCCCGAGAACGTAGTACGGGTCGCGGTCGGCGTCGACCTTCTCGTTCAACAGGTCCGCGGGCGAGAACTCGACGGGGACGCCGAAGCCCGCGTCGAGACACACCTCTCGGACGTGTTCGATCGCCTCCTCGTGGGCCATCTCGAGTGTCGTTTGCTTCTCGCCGAAGTCGTCGCCGTCCAGGTCGTCGGGATGAAACGGGATCGCCATGCGACCTCTCCGGGCGGTAGCGTCAAAAAGGGTGCGCGACCGGGTCGCGTCTCGCCGGCCGGCGCCACGGGTCGGGTTCGCCCGTCGTCACTCGGTGGCGACGGGGCCGCGGCCGATCACGTCTTCGACGGCCGCGAGAAACTCGCTGCGGTCCTCGAAGAGCGGCACGTCTGACGCCGCGAGAATCGCGTCGAGGTCGGTCGGCCCGTCCGGAGTGCGGACGGTCGCGTCGCCCTCCTGTTCGCGCACCGCGCTCCGTTCCGCGGGCCACGTGAGCCGGGAGGCGACGCGGGCCACCGGTTGGCCCTCGACGGCCGGCCCCGTCCCGAGTTCGACGCCGGACGCGGCGTCCTCCTCGTCTTCCGTGTCGCCCGCCTCGTCGGTGTCGCTCATATCCCGCGATTCCGACCGGC
>CAZKXC010000129.1:0-2874 GCA_964556645.1 uncultured Halobellus sp. | reverse complement strand
CGCGGAGAACCGGGCCGTTTACCAGGTCTGAGGCGCGTTCTCGGGTATGAGCTGGTCTCTCGAGCGCGAGGACGGCCGGATAACCGAGTGGGAGCGGTCGGACCGGTACGCCACGGTCCGGCTCCGCGAGCGCGGCGACGGCCGGTTCGTGGTCCGGCTCGACGTGATGGAACAGGCGACGGACGACCGCACCTACGACCGGGTCGTCGTCGACGACCGCGAGACGGCCGAGGCGCAGGCGGCCGCGTGGCGCGACGACCGCGACGTCGAGACGTAGCCGCCGCGGCCGGACGACCCGCTCACCGCTCGGGGTGGACCGGCGCGTCGAACCCGCCTCGAACGAGCGGCTTCGCGACGTGTCTCCGGGCGCTCGGCGGCACCTCGTACCACCCGCGCTCGATCTCGCGGTCGATCGGCCGTTCGACGGTCCCGGGGGCGGTCGTCCCGCAGTCGCGACACCGGTACCCCTGGCCCCGTCCCGCCGACGACATGGTCCGCCGACACTCCGGGCAGGTCGGCGTCGTCGGCTCGGTCTCGACGAGGTCGCGGACGGCGAACTTCTCGAGCTTTACCGTTCCGTCCGGTCCGGGGTCGCCGGCGCGAACCTCGTGTTCGCCACACAGCGTCACGCGATCGCCCGGCCGGAGAGCGCACACACGGTCGCGGAACCGTCCGGTCGGGGCGAACGCGACGGCCCGGAGAACGGGGTGGTCGCCGTCCCCGGGATCGTCGTCGGTCGCGGGATCGCTGCCGGCCCCGGGATCGTCCGTTTCGGCGTCGGCCGCGCTGCCCCCGGCGACCCTCACGTGGACGTGTCCCCCGCGCTTCCGTTCCGGTGTGCCCGCGACGACGCCCGTCACCCGATACCCGGCCCCGTCGCGGAGGTCGCCGATCGCCCCGTCGGCGAGGTGCGCGTCCGTCCCCTGGTTCGTCGCGAACGTCGCCGTGCGCTCGGCGGGTTCGGCCGCGATCGCGTCCGCCACCCGCCGACACGCCGCGGCGTCGTCGCCGCGGATCCCGTGGAGGATCGGCCCCGGAGCGTTGGGCACGCAGACGACCGCTCCGGTCTCCCGGTCGACGGTGTCCCACACGGTCGGATACTCCGCCTCGGCGGCGGCGAAGACGCTGTCGGCGTCGACCTCGCGGGGCGTTCCACACCGGTCGAGCTCCCGGTACGTGATGTGTTCGACCGTCCACTCGTCGAGTGCGGCCGGGGCGCCGACCGCGGCGAGCGCGCCGATCCGCCCGCGCCCCGGCGTCGTCTCTCCGTCCGCGCCGCCGGAGCCGAATCCGGCGTGTGTGAACCCGTGTCGGTCGGCGATCGCGACCGCCTCGGCGAGCGACAGCCGCTCCCGCAGCGCCCGCCGGGCGAACCTCGCGACGTCGTCGGGGACGTCGCCGGCGACGCCGGCAACGACGAGCCCCGGCGAGGTCAGGGGATCGCCGGCGGCCGCGAACTCCCGAACGGTCTCCTCGGCGACGCGAAACGCCTTGTCGGCGCCGATTTCCGCGACCCAGACCGCGACCGCGGCGTTGCCTCGGGTCTTGTGTTTCACCGCCGGGTTGAGCCGCACGAGCAGCCGCCGCGTGACCCGTCCGCCCGCTCGTTCGAGCCGTTCTGCGATCCGGACGCCGACGTACGTCGTGCACATGCCGCGCTCGCGGGAGTCGGTGTCGTCGACGGCGACGATCGGCATACTCGCGGTTTCGCGCCCCCGAACAAGCCGGTTTCGGCCGCAACGCAGTATATAACGGTGTCGCCAGCGCGGGCAAGAAAACCGCAAGCGGGCACGGGAATTGTCCGTTCCCGCCGTCACAACGTATATATGCGGTGAGCCGCTTGTCTCGGGCATGTCCCGGACTGCGCTGATCGAAAACGTCACCGCGATGCTGGAGGACGCGGGGTTCCTCGTCAGCGACCGGTGTGCGGTCCGGCCAAAGAGCTTCGACGTGGCCGTCCGGCGCGACAAGGACCTCCTGCTTCTCAAGATCCTCGGAAACGTCGACGCGCTCGACGCCGAGACCGGCGCGGAGATGCGACGGCTCGGGGAGTACCTGGAGGCGACGCCGATGGTCATCGGGATCCGCACCCGCGACGAGGAGCTCAAGCCGGGCGTCGTCTACTTCCGCCACGGCGTCCCGGTGATCAACCCCGACACCGCCTACGAGCTGTTCATCGAGGAGATGCCGCCGCTCATCTACGCGGCTCCCGGCGGGCTCTACGTGAGCCTCGACGGGGACCTGCTGGCAGACGAACGCGAGGAGCGAGGCTGGTCGCTCGGCCGGCTCGCGACGGAGCTCGGCGTGTCCCGCCGCACCGTCTCGAAGTACGAGGACGGCATGAACGCCTCCATCGAGGTCGCCGTCCAGCTCGAGGAGCTGTTCGACGAGCCGTTCTCGAGCCCGGTCGACGTCCTCGACGGAGCCGACGACGTCCGCGACGCGGACCCGACCCCCTCCGCTCCCGACGCCGACCCCGACGACGAACACGTCGTCCACGTGCTCACCAGCGCGGGGTTCACCGTCCACCCGACCGCTCGCGCCCCGTTCAAGGCGGTCTCCGAGGCCGAAGACGACCCCGTGACGCGGGTGCTCACCGGCCACTCGACGTTCACCCCCGCCGCCGAAAAGCGAGCGCGGATCATGTCCTCGATCGGCGAGGTGGCCCGCACCCGCTCCGTCTACTTCACCGAAGAGGAGGAGGGCCGCGAATCGGTCGACGGCACCGCGATCGTCTCCTGTGCGGAGCTGACCGACGTCGACGACCCCGAGCGGGTCCGCGAGCTGATCCGCGACCGCGCGGAGACGCCCTCGGAGGCGTAGCCGCGGCTCACCGGCCGAGCAGCCACCCGAGGAACCCGCCCGCTCCGGCGT
>CAZKXC010000128.1:0-5401 GCA_964556645.1 uncultured Halobellus sp. | reverse complement strand
CCGTCGCCAGTTCCGTGGTCGAATCGTTCGGCTGCTCGGCGAGCACGACGAGATGGACCTCGACGCGCTCGGCCACCGGATCCGGGTTGATTACGCGCCCGGCGGCGAACACGGCCGCGAGTGGCTTCGGGGGCTGCTCGACGACCTGACCGACGACGGACTGGTCGCCGTCGACGACCGGGACGGAGAAACGCTCGTGCGACTCCACGGCTGACGCCGGCTACAGCTGGCCGGAGATGAAAAACTCGAACAGAATGAAACAGATCGGCAACAGGATCGAGCTCGCGAGCCGCGTGATGATCCCGACGGACAACGGGTACAGCTGGACGTTCTGGTGGTCGCGAAACTCCCGTCTGGCCCGTTGGATCTCCAGTTGAACCAGTTCGTTCTCCCGGACCGAGTCGGGGCCGAGCTCCGCGGCGGACGCGGCCGTGTCCGCGTCCGAGGGCTCGGAGGCGTCCGTGTTGTCGACCGGGTCCGTCGAGCCGGAGCGCTCGCGGATGTCGGCGGGGACGGCGAGCTCGGCTTCGAGCCGGCGGATCCGTCGGCGGTTCTGCTCGAGGAGGCGTTCTCGGATCGATTGTGCGCGCCGGTTCATCTTGTACGTCGGGTACAGGAAGTTGAGCGCGATCAGGAGGACGAACAGGCCGACGCCCGCGTAGACGAACCCGCCGAACGCGACCTCGGAGGCGAGCTGAAACGACAACGGAAGGGCGAACGATCCGAGCGAAATGATGAGCGTCACCTGAATCGCGAGGTCGCCGACGGCGCTGAGCCCGCCGAGCCCGTCCGGATGGAGCGGGTCGATGTCCAGCGTCGCGTTCTCGGCGAACGCCCGTATCGCGAGAACGGTGACGATCGCGGCGTGGCTGCGCAGTCCGACGATCGTGAGCCAGTAGAGGAAAAAACAGAGCGACGCCGCACGCTCGACCGGCGTCGTGATTCCCTGTTCGAGGAGGTACGGCTGGCTGACGACGAACACGCCGAGCACCAGCACGGCCCACACCCCGACGTTCACCCACCAGTACGTCGCGTAGTACGTGTCGTACCGTTTCGCGAGCGACCGCGAGGTTTCGTCGTCGGACGGGGTGAGCACCTCGTCGACCTCCTCGAAGAACCCCGGGAGAAGCCGTTCGTCGAAGTACCACACGTCGAACGGGCCGACGACGACCATGAGACACGCGAGCCACTGGCCGACGAGGAACAACCGCGACGCCTCGCCGGGGTCGACGGCGACGAGCGTCGCGACGACCGGAATCCAGCCGCCGACCATCAGTCCGGCCAGAAACGGCGACCCCGTGATCCGGCGACCGCGGTTCACGAGCCGGCTCAGCCAGACCGCCTTCTCGTGGTACGGGTCGTTCTCGGTCGTCATCTCGACACACCTCGTTCGCCCGCGCCGCGGCGGTTAACGGTCCGCCACATACACCTCGGTGCCGGGCGTCAGTCGGAGTGTCATGTCCGCTGTCAGCGGCGGGTCCGACGACGGGGCGTCGGAGCCGGTCTCGTCGGTCCGTTCGGCGGCCGCCTCCGCCGGCGTCGCCTCGGCTTCGGTCGCCGGGGGAGTCGTCGAGAACGCGAACCGCCGCCCGATCGTCGCCAGCACGAGCTTCGCCTCGAGCAGCGCGAACTGACGCCCGATACAGAGCCGTGGGCCGCCGCCGAACGGCGCGTACGCGAAGTCCGGGATCGACTCGCGCAGCGAGCCGTTCCACCGCGACGGGCGGAACGCGGTCGGCCGGTCGTAGAATCGGTCGTCGCGGTGTATCTGCCGGATACCCAGCCACACCGGCACGCCGGAGGGGAGTCGGTAGCCGTCGACGGTGACCCGCCGCCTCGACTCGCGCGGGATGACGTAGACGGGCGGATACAGCCGGAGCGTCTCGGTGACGATCCGCTCGGTGACCGGAAGCGACGCGAGGTCCGCCGGCCCCGGCGTCCCGTCGAGACCGTCGACCTCCCGGTGGAACCGAGCCCTGACCGCCGGGCGTCTGGCGAGTTCGTACGACGCGAGCGCGAGGGTAGCCGCCGTCGTCTCGTGGCCCGCGAAGATCAGCGTGACGACCTGATCGCGGAGCTGCTCGTCGGAGAGGACCCCCTCGTCGGCGTCGTCGCGCTCCCGGAGCGAGACGAGCATCGACAACAGGTCGTCCGCGTCCGACGGGTCGGCGTCCGGGTCGTCCGTCGCGGCCGTCTCGAGCAGCTCGTCTGCGACCGTCCGAAGCCGCCGGCGCCCGCGCTTGAACCGCCGGCGCGACGGCGTGGGCACCCACGTGGGGAGCGGATACGACGTCGGCGAGAACCACTCCTGAAGCCGCGTCGCCGCCGCGTGGATCGCCTCGTCGCCGTCGAGAGCGAGCTCGCGGCCGAACACCGTCGCAAACAGGATGTCGAGCGTCATACGGCGCATCGCCCGTTGGAGGTCGATCCGGTCGCCGTGGCTCCACGTGGCCACGCGTCGGCGCGCCTGGTCGCCCATCGTCTCGACGTACGACGAGAGGCTGTCCCGCGAGAAGAACGGCTGAAGCGCTCGGCGCTGGCGCCGCCAGCGGTCGCCGTCAGTCGCCACGAGCCCGTCGCCGAACGCGACGCGGAAGTCGTCGGTCTTGCCGAATGCGTCGCGGTCGTCGACCAGAACCCGGCGGAGGTGTGACGGGTGAGTGAGGTTGTACACGTCGCCCGGACCGAAAAAGTACGTTCGTGCGACGTCGTGGTCCGCGAACGCCGCGTCTCTGAACGCGAGCACGTCCGGCATCGTCCGGAGCGTGTGCGTCATCGGGTGTCCGACGCTCGAGGGATACGGCGGCAGCGGGGCATCGGTCGACACGTCTGCTGTGTCGCCGGTCTCTCGGCGTCCGCCGCCGGCCGTGTCCGCGCCGGTCGTGTCGTCGTCAGCCGTCTCGCCGCGGGACCCGTCCGTGGGCGCCATCTGCGTTGGTGTGGCGGGGCTCGGAGTATAATAGTGTCGCCGGAAGGCGGCGGGACGATTCCGCCCCGTCGCCGGCGTGGCTCGGTCGCCGTCTCCGCCGGCCGGCCCGCTCGGATCGTCACGCGTTTTACACCGGAGGCCCGAGGATCCGTATGAGCGAAACCCTGGAGTCCGACCTCTACGAGCGGACGAAGGCGCTCCTCGAACCCGGCGATATCGAGCTCGTCGGCTGCATCGTCCACACCACGCTGGACGGCCAAGAGGATCTCGAGATGCACGAGCTCACCGTCGACGCCAACGAGGTTATCGCCGACCACGCCGGGGTGGGCGAGACGTACATCGAGGCGGGCAACGACGACACGAACTTCGCCTCGAACCAGTTTCAGGGGCGCACGCTCGGCGACGAGGCGTTCGTCTGGGAGTGCCAGCAGCTCCTTCGCGACGGCACCTTCGACGTGGTGTTCTACTACGAGGCCGGCGTCGACCAGGCGGCGCTCGCGGCCGACCTCGCCGACCTCGACGGGGTCGACCGGGTGACGCAGGTGCCGTGACCGGGCCGGTCCGCTCGTGAGCGACACCGTCCTGATCCCCGGGGGTCGCGACGTGCGCGCGACGCTCGACACCGCGGCTGGAGCCAACAGCAACGATCCGACCGCGGCCGACGCCGATCCGACCGCGGCCGTGGTCGCCTGCCCGCCGGATCCCCGTCACGGAGGCCGCCGCAGCGACGCGCGGCTCGTGGCGGCAAGCGACGCCGTGACCGCCCGCGGGATCGATTGTCTCCGGGTCGGGTACGGCGCGTACGACGAGGGGTACGGCGAGCGTGCCGACGCCGGCAACGCCGTCGGCTGGGCGCTCGACCGCTACGACCGGGTCGGCCTCTTCGGCTTCTCGTTCGGCGGAGCCATTGCGCTCGTCGCCGGAGCCGAGCGGCCGGCGCTGCGGGGCGTCTGCGCGCTCGCCCCGCCCGCCCGGCTCACTTCCGACCTCGACGCGGTCGCCGCGCTCGACCGACTCGCGGACCGAGGCGTTCCCGTCCGCGTCGTCTGTGCGACCCGCGACGCGACCGTCGACTGGGAGCCGGTCGCCGAGCGCGCGCGCGAGTTGGGTAGCGACGTCGTCGCGGTCGACGCCGACCACGGCGTCGTCGGCCGGAGAAAGGCGGTCGCCGACGCCGTCGCCGAGGCGTTCGATCGGTGGCTGGCGGCCTGAGGAGAACGCGGACGCCCGCGGCCGGCGCTCAGCGCAGTTCGTCGAGCAGCCGCCGGACCCGCCGTTCCCCCTCGGCCGGGTCGTATCCCTCCATTCGGAGGTGCGCGAGCGGGGCGACGTACGGGTTCCGTTCCCAGTGTGCCCACACCTCGGTGGTGCCGTCTGGCGCGGGAAACAGCCGGACGTGAAGCTGGCAGTCGCCGGCGAGCCCGTCCGGCCGCCGGACGAAGCTTCCCACCTCGTGGACGAGTTCGCCGTCGCGGTCGTACGCGTGAAAGTACGCGCGAACGAGCTCCGAGAAGCCGGCGTCGGGGAGCCGGCGTCGCGCCTCGGCCGGCGAGACGGGGAGCGTGCCGACGTACTCGTCGGCCGGCGGCGGGAGGACCCTGACGTGGTCGGGCACGCCGCGGTTCGGAAGCCGCGCGAGAAGCCGTCCGACCGCGAGCCTGACCCGCCAGAAGCCGACGACTCGACGGACCGCGTAGACGAGCACGGCCGCCGCGGCGGCGGCGACGAGCGGACCCGAGAACCGGCCGCGGCGCCGCGTCGGTCCCATCGTCAGTTGTACCCGCGCCAGCGCCGGCCACACTCCTTGCATTTGAAAAAGCGCGTCGGCGGCTCGTCGGCCGCCCCGGTCTGTTTGATCGTGTACCACGCCTCGTCGTGGCCGCACGCCTCACAGACGACGTCGGTGGCGGTGGGTTTCCCCTCGAAGTTGGCTCCCTCCTCCGTCTCGATCACGTCCTCGTCGGTCTGTTCGACGGTCGACTCGAACCGCTCGGCGAGCGCCTCGTCGCGTTCCGTCGTGGCGCCGCAGTCGTCGTTTTGACACACCATCTCGCCGTCCCGAGAGACCATCATCGAGCCGCAGTCGTCACAGAACTGCATATTCACGAGCTACGGGCCGGAGGGGTTTATGCGTCCGGACGGATCGCGGCTCGTGAGAACGGACCGAACGGTCGCCCGTCTTCATTTTCGGCGGTCGAAGCGCGGGCCGTCCTCGGTCACCATCGGACAATCGCGGACGCGGAACTCGTCGAAGCCCAGCGCCTCGACGATCGTCGCCTCCTCGTGGGTGCACGCGGTGTCGGGGGGGGCAGCGAAGTGCGGGCACCGCTGACAGTAGGTCCGCTTGTTCACCACGTGTTCTTTCGGCTCGGCCCGCTCGGCAGGCTCGGCTCCCTCGGCCGGTTCGGCGGCGGCGGCCGCCTCGGACGCCGCGTCGAGCGCGTCCCACACCCCGTCGATGTCGACCTCGTC
>CAZKXC010000127.1:4266-5456 GCA_964556645.1 uncultured Halobellus sp. | reverse complement strand
TCGCTGTGCTCCTCGGTCGCTCACTGCGTTCGCTCCCTGCGGTGCTTACGTCGCCTACTGCGGCCTCGCGGCTGCCCCTTTGAGTCCCGCCCCCGCACCGCTCCGCACAGCACCTCACGCCTCCCCAGCCTCGTCGGTGGTCCTCCGCTTCGCTCCGGACCACCGACTCCCTCGCGCGTGCTGACTCGCGGCCGCCGAGGGCGGCCGCTCGCAGGCACGCGCCACCGCCGCATCCATTTATAGTTGATCGGCGCTGTCGCTCACGAGTGTACAAACGTCGCCGGCGGCGGTCCACCGTGCCCACGGTGTATCCGGACCGCCGTCCGACGACGGCGTCGAGGGCGAAGCGCCCTCAGAACCGTCGGAGCTGCTCTTCGAGACAGACGGTGACGATCGACTTCGCGATGGCGGCGCCGCCGCCGATCGGGTCGAGCTTCGTCTCGCCGAGGCGCTCGGCGTAGCGGATCGGGCGCTCGCGCACGTCGTGGCCGCGCATCAGCGGGCGGATCAGGAGCTCCGCGGAGAGCCCGGTGTTCTCCGTCCACCCGATCTCCTCGACGACCGCGCGGCGATACGCGCGCATTCCCGTCGTGGTGTCGTGGACGCGCTTGCCCATCAGGAGGCTCGCGGCCGCCGCGAACGCGTGGTTCCCGAGGCGGTTGAACGCCGGCATCGCCGCCGCGCCGTGATAGAGCCGGTCGCCGCTCACCACGTCCGCGCCGTCGTTGATCTCGGCGAGGAACTCCGGCAGCGCCTCCATCGGGTAGGTGTCGTCGCAGTCGGTGGTGACGACCACCGGGCGGTCGGGCGTCAGGATCGCCTCGCGCACGGCGACGCCGTACCCCTGCGGCTCCTGTTCGATGACCCGCGCTCCGTGCTCGCGGGCGATCTCCGGCGTCCGGTCCGAGGAGCCGTCGACGCAGACGACCGCCGCGCGCCCGTCGGTCACCTCGTCGATGTCGTCGAGGACGGTCCCGATCGCCTCCTCCTCGTTGTACGTCCCCATCACGACGCTGAGGTCGTCGAAGGTGTACGCCTCGTCCGTTACAGTCGCGTCGTCGCGCTCGCTCGCCTCGTCGGCCGAATCCGCTCCGATCGATACCGTCGAGCCGTTCGTCGCGCGTGCCGAATCACTCATCACCCGCATCTCAGCCCGCATCCACTTGAGTTTTTAGGTTTGCCTAAAACAG
>CAZKXC010000127.1:0-4166 GCA_964556645.1 uncultured Halobellus sp. | reverse complement strand
TCACGCCCCCGAGAGCCGGGCCTCGACGTCGTCGGCGACGCGGAGCGCGAGCGCGGCGATGGTGAGCGTCGGATTCATCGCCCCGCTCGTGGGGAAGACGGAGCTGGACGCGATCCAGCAGTTCGTCAGGTCGTGGGTCCGGCAGTCGGCGTCGACGACGCCCCGGTCGGGGTCGTCGCTCATCCGCGTCGTGCCCATATGGTGGTAGGCGGGGCCGGTCGCGTCCGGGCCGGCGACCCACTCGACGTCGGCGCCGAGCTCCTCTAACACCGACACCTGTATCTCGTTCGCGCGCTCGATCGTGTCGAGCGCGCGCTCGCCGACGCTCCACTCGATCCGCGGGACCGGGTTGCCGCGGTCGTCGGTGCGGTCGTCCGCGAGGGTGACCCGGCTGTCGGCCTGCGGGAGCTGTTCGACGAGCCCGCCCATCGCGACGTGGGTGCCGTACCCGTCGCGGAGCCGTTCGAGGAGCGAATCACCCCAGTCGTCGCCCGACAACGCCGACTCCACCGGCGACGGGCCGGCGTAGTTGAGAAACTCCAGTTTGAACGGGGCCTGCGTCTCGTCGGCCTCGTCGTAGAACTGGTCGCAGCCGCTGGTGTAGAATCCGACGTGGTTCTGGCGGGTCGGCTCGTCGAGCGTGCCGCCCGCCCCCGCGAACAGGTGGTCCATGAAGAACTCGCCGACGTGACCGCTCCCGTTCGCGAGCCCGTCCGGATAGCGGTCCGAGGCGGACAAAAGCAGGAGCCGCGGCGTCTCCACGCCGCCGGCGGCGACGACGAACGCGTCCGCCTCCTGTCTGTGCGTCTTCCCGTCCGGCGTCGCGTAGACGGCCGCGGTCACCCGGTCGTCGCCGTCGTGGTCGAGCCGCTGGACGGGGGCGCGGTCGAGGACGGTCGCCCCCCGTTCTTCGGCGCGCTCGACGTGGACCGTCGCGTCGTACTTCGCGCCGCTCGGGCAGACGGGCTGGCAGGTGCCGTAGCCGACACAGGGTGAGCGGTCGTCGTACGGCTCGGAGTTGCGCGCGTTCGGCACCGAGTGCATGTCGATCCCCAGCGACTCGCAGGCCTCGGCGAACAACGAGTCGCTGTAGGAGGGCTCGAACGCGGGCATCGGGTGCGGCTCCTCGCGGGGCGGTGCGTAGGGGTTGTCCGAGGCGCCCGCGACGCCCAGCTCGCGCTCGGCCTCGGCGTAGTAGGGCCGCAGGTCGGCGTAGTCGATCGGCCAGTCCGGGCCGATACCCCGCGCCGTGCCGGAGTTGAAATCGTCCTCGTGGAGCCGCATCACCATCCCCTGCCAGTGGAGCGTCGACCCGCCGACGCCCTTGACGCGGGCGTGGTTCAGCGGGTAAAACCGGTCGCCGGCGTTCTCGTGGGCGTCTCGGGCGCCGCCGACCTCCCACACGTCGGGCCGGTCGTAGAAGGGGCGGATCGCCCGTTCCTGTCTGGCGAGGCGGTCGGCGGGGTCGAACCGCGGACCGGCGTCGAGCACGACGACCTCGCGGTCGCCGGCGAGCCGGTCGGCGACGAGCGCGCCCGCGGGCCCGGCGCCGACGACGCAGACGTCGGCGTCCGGAACGGGAGTGCGGTCGACGCTCCCGTCGGCCCGCCCGGCGCCGACGCTCTCGGCGCCGCTCATGGCGGTCCCTGCCGATAGCTCTCCGCGCCGCCCGCGTACCCCTGCGGATTCTCGATGCCGACGAGCTCTCCGCCCGTCGGCGAGGCGTACAACGCGAGCAGCAGCTCGTTCACGACGTAGTAGCGCACCCGTTCTGCGGTCGTTCCCTCGGGGTTCTCTTCGGCCGTATCCGCGCCGAGCTCTCGGAGCACGTCACCCCGCTCGCTGGGCGGGAGGTCGGCGACGGGTGCGCCGTACCACGAGCGGGCCGCCGACTCGACGTCGGCGACCGCCGCACGGATCCCCGCGTCGTGTGACGAGCCGTCGAGACGGCCGGCGAGAAACCCGTCGACGAACGCGTCGATCCCGGAGACGGCATCGGGGTACACCGCCTCCGCGACCGCGGTCATCGCCGTCCGGACCGTTTCGTCGTCCGGGAGTCCGTCGCCGTCCAGTTCGGTGTCGGCCTCGCCGACCGCCCCCGCGTCGGTCGCCCGACGGACGCCGAGCGCGACTCCGCCGGTCGCGCCGATCGCGGCCAGCGCGGCCGCCGCGTCGCGTCGCGTCAGTTTCATAGAGAGTTTAGGCAGCCCTAAATTCATATATCCGTCGGAGCGCGCTCGCCGGCTGATCGGAACCCCTAACGCCGGTCGCGCCGTTATCCGGACAAGCCGACCCCGTCTCCACCAATGACCCTGCGACACCGGCTCCGCGACCGTCTGACCGACGGCGACGGTGACCTCCCGCTCGGGCTCACGCTGTTGTGTGCGGCGATCGCCGCCACGCTCGTGTTCCCGCTGGTGTGGCTCGTCATCGAAGCGGTCACCGTCGAGCGCGAGCGCGCCGTCGACCTCGTGTTCAGCGCGGGGACCGTCGACGTGCTCGTCAACAGCCTGTTGTTGATGATCGGCGTCACGGGAGCTTCGATCCTGATCGGCGTCCCCCTTGCGTACCTCACGGCCCGGACCGACCTCCCGTTTCGCCGGTTCTGGTCCGTCGCGGCCGCGCTCCCGCTCGTCGTTCCGAGCTACGTCGGCGCCTTCTCGTTCGTCTCCGCGTTCGGCCCACAGGGCGAGTTCCACGAGATTCTCGCTCCGCTCGGCGTCGAGCGCGTCCCGGAGATCTCCGGCCTCTGGGGGTCGATCCTCGTCATCACGTTGTACACGTACCCGTACGTCTACCTGACGACCCGGGCCGCGTTGTTGTCGTTCGACACCACCCTGTTGGAGGCCGCCCGAACGCTGAACCACGGCCGGATCGCGGCGTTTCGCCGCGTGACGCTCCCGACGATCCGCCCCGCTATCGCCGCGGGCTCGCTGCTCGCCGCGTTGTACGCGGTTTCGGACTTCGGGACGCCCTCGATCATGCGGCTCCCGGTGTTCACCCGCCAGATCTACGTCGAGTACAACGCGTTCGGGCGCGATTACGCCGCGCTGCTCTCCATTCAACTGCTCGTCGTCGTGGTCCTCGTGCTCGCGTTGGAGTGGGCGGTTCGTGCCGACCGGACCACGAGCGGCGACGACGCGGGCCGGACCGACGACCGGGTGTCGCTCGGGCGGCTGCGGTGGCCGGCGACGCTGCTTCCGGCCGGCGTCTCCGCGCTCGCGCTTCTGGTCCCGTTGTGGATCCTCGGGCTGTGGCTCCTCCGGTCGGAGGCCGGCCGTCGCCCCTCGCTCGCGTTCGAGCCGATACAGGTGCTCAACTCGGTGTCGGTCTCGGCGGCCGCCGCGGTCGTCGCCGCGCTCGCCGCGATCCCCGTCGCGTACTTCGCCGCGAACCACGACTCGCCGCTCGCGGTCGTCTTCGAGCGAGCGACGTACGTCGGGTTCGCGGTGCCCGGCATCGTGCTGGCGCTCGCGTTAGTGTACTTCGGATCGGGATACGTTCCGTGGCTCTACCAGACGCTCCCCCTGCTGGTGTTCGCGTACGTCGTCCGGTTCCTCCCGCAGGCGGTCGGGTCGGCCCGGACGTCGATCCTCCAGGTCGACAGTCGGCTCGTCGAGGCCGGACGCACGCTCGGCGAATCGCCGACCGGCGCGTTCCGCCGGGTGACGTTTCCGCTCACCCGGTCCGGCATCGTCGCCGGGGCCGCGCTCGTGTTCCTCACGACGATGAAAGAACTTCCCGTCACCCTCGTTCTCCGCCCGTCCGGTTTCGACACGATCGTCACCCAGATCTGGCGAGCACAGAAATCCGCGCTCTACCAGTACGCGGTCGTTCCCACGCTCATCCTGCTCGTCATCTCCGGGCTCTCGATGGTCGTGATCCTCTCACAGGAAGGAGGCGGCGAGAAATTGTGAGCTCGGTGAACGAGCGACGCCGCGTCGAGGAGGCCGTGAACGCCCTTGACGGACAGGCGGTCCGCGTGCCGCTTCCCGACCGCGACGCCGAACGAACCTTCCGCGACCACCTGACCCGGGTCGTGGACATCGCACTCGAGAAGAGCGACCTGCTCGCCGACCCCGACCTTCCGCTCATCGAGGCGTACGAACGCGAACTCGAGCGGGTGAGACGCCAGTTCACACACCGGCTCCGCCGGCTGACCGGCC
>CAZKXC010000126.1:0-5515 GCA_964556645.1 uncultured Halobellus sp. | reverse complement strand
GGCTGACTATCCCCTAACGAATCTCCTAATCCGAGCACGAACGTCCCGATGACGGCGGCCAGAATGACGGTGATCGCGACCATCAGAATGACGCCGATAACGGGGCTCACCGCACGGTCGTCCGTGTTGAACAAATTGTGTGGTTTCATTGGTTGAACCCAGTTGACCGATTCGAGACGACGGAAACGACCCGTCTGCGGCACGGGCCAGAGTCCGGCGTCACGATCGGCTGCTGGTTACCTCACACTCGGCGGGTGCGACATAAGTACTTGCTGGCATAAATATCAACACTGAAAATTAGTTCACTCAGTTGAACGCTTCGGGCGAAAACGACGGACAGCGCCGGCCACAGTCGGCGTCACGACACGGAGGCCGGGAACGCTCGCGCGAGTGATTCGCCCGACAGCGGCGCCTCACGGCTCGGTCCCTACGTCGCCCGGTTGGTTCGGGTTCGGCCGAACGGGCGGCGGACCGCGCGGAACGCGGCGGCGACGGTCGCCCGGAGGCGGCGCGCGAGGTGCGCCGCGTCGCGCGTGACTCGCACGCGAAACGGGCGGCGGGCGTCCGTGGACGCGCCGGGTGTCGTCGCGTCCGGCGCGCGGAATCGAGCCGCGGATTCGCGCGCGCCGAACGCCGGCTTGGAACGGCGGGGAGGTGAGTCCAGCTTCGATGACATACCCGACGAGACGCGCCGCCGCCTAACAAAACGCCCGTACGATCAAGTCAGCGTTTCACTGACAGGTGTGCGCACGCCTCGTGCGCCGGCGTCCGTCGTCACACCGGCCGGATTTATCTTGTCGCGGCTCCGTCTCGGGAACGTCACATGGACGACCGAATCCGCCGCCGGTCCGCCCGCGATGAGTGACGATCCGCTGACGCGCTGGCCGTCGGAGTACGCCGGGGTGTCGATTCTGGCGGCAGCCAGCGCGCTCGTCGCGGCGCTTCTCATCGCCACGTACCTCCAGTACGTGCTTCTCGCGGTCGTGCTCGCGTACGTGCTCGTGCCCGCACAACACCGGCTCGAAGAACGAATGCGCTCGGACGTGGCCGCGGTGTCGTTGATCCTCGCCTCGGTCGTCGTGTTGTTCATCCCGGTCGCGTACGTGCTCACGGTGGCGATCCGCCAGGGGCTCGCGCTCCTCGCGACGATCCGACGCGGCGAGTTGAGCCAGGTCGTGGTCGCCGAGGAGGTCGACGTCTTCGGCTACGCGGTCGACGTCGACCTCCTGTACGCGACGTATCAGGAACCGATCACGGCCGGCTTACAACGCGTCGCGAGCTGGGGATTGGGGCTCGTTCGCGGCCTCCCGAACGTGATCGTCGGGCTCTCCGTGACGTTGTTCGTGCTCTTCGCGTTGTTGCGCGACGGCGACCGGTTGTTCGCCTGGACGCTCGCGGTCGTGCCCGTCTCCGACCGGGTTCAACGCGACCTGATCGCGGAGCTCGACGACCTGATGTGGGCGTCCGTCGTCGGCAACGTCGCCGTCGCCGGGATCCAGGCGGTGTTGCTCGGAGTCGGGCTGTTTCTTCTCGGCATTCCCGGCGTCACGTTTCTCACCGTGGCCGCGTTCGTCCTCACGCTGCTCCCGCTGGTCGGGTCGTTCGGCGTGTGGGTGCCGGTCTCTGTGTACCTGCTCGCGCGGGGTCGGGCGACGGCGGCCGTGGTGTTGTTCGGGTTCGGCGTGCTCGTCAGCCTCTCCGACATCTACCTGCGGCCGGCGGTGATCAATCAGGCCGGCGCGATCAACGTGGCGATCATCGTCGTGGGGATCTTCGGCGGGATCGTGGTGTTCGGCGGGGTCGGTCTCTTCGTCGGCCCCGTCGCGCTCGGCGGCGCGAAGGTGGTTCTCGACCTGTACACCCACGAGCGGACGGCCGTCGAGAGCAGTCAGTAGACGTACTCGTCCGCGGCGATCGTCACGTACTCGCGTTTCGTGTACCGCTTGTTCCACTTGTAGCCGAGAAGCAGTTTCAACGACTCCCAGCCGGAGCGGTACGGCTGTGCGAGCAGTCCGCCGTCCGTCTCCGCCGCGAGCATCGCGTCGGCCGCGCCGATGACCCGGTCCCAGTCGGCCGGCTCGTAGTCGCCGACCATGTCGGCCATCGTGATGTTCCGGACGATCTCGTCGCCGATCGCCTCCTTCCAGCGCCGGTTGTACGCCGCCAGGTCGCCCGCGGCCGCGAGCTCGCCGGCGATCGCGCCGGTGCGGACGGCGACGTGGTCGCCTCCCTCGTGAAACGCCGATGTCGTCCCCATCGCGCCGCCGACGACGGCGATCCCCGCTCGCGTCGGGGAATCGATCGGGCGTGTCGAAGAGATCGGATACGTCTCGGTGCCGTCGCGTTTGCCCGCGTCCTCCACCACGGGAAACGCCTCCTCGACGTCGTACTCGTCGCCGTACTGCCACTCCAACAGCCGGCGGATGTACGTCGAGCCGCTCGGGATCGACTCGTCGTCCGCCGAGAGCAACTCGTAGGCGTCGGCGTCGAACGCGTCGATGTCCATCCCGATCGGCATGGTCAAGCCGATCCGACACACGCCGTCGGCGTTCGGAAAGATCCACGGGTACGCGGTGTCGCCGGGGATCACGCCCCACCAGAACACGATTGCGCCGTCGACCTCCTCGTACACGTCGGGCGGGACGCGCCGGTACTCCTGGTAGGCGATGTGGTTCGCCTCCGGCGGGGAGAGCCGGTCGGAGCCGCCGTCGCCGGCCGGGAGATACTCGTCGAGCACGCGGTTGGTCACCGTCCGCTGCGGGCCGTCGGCGAGCACGAGGAAGTCGGCGCCGATCGGGTCGTCGCCGGCGAGCCGAACGGTGTGACGGGGCGTCGACCCGCCCGGTTCTGCCTCGAGGTCGGTGTCGACACCGCGGACCGACGCGCCGACCCGATACGCGGCTCCGGCCGCCTCGGCGCGGTCGCGAAGCCAGTCGTCGAAACGCGCGCGGTGAAAGGTGTAGCCGAACGCGTCGTACGAGGAGTCGATTCCCGTGTGATTCAGCGTGGCAGACGCCGAGGGGCCGCGGAACTCCGCGCGGTCCAGTTCTCGCTGGATGACGCCGTCGTCGAACTCGTCGGGATGGATTCCCATGATGTCGACCCAGTAGTCCAGTATGCCGGCCGCGTCGGTGGAGTCGGGACCGAGTCCGTCGCGGTCGGCCCGCGGAACTCCCTTCTCCAACACGAGGGCGTCGGCGCCGTCGCTGGCGGCCGCGTGCGCCGCCGACGAGCCGGCGGGTCCGCCACCCACGATCGCGACATCTACGCGTTCCATACCGTGTGAGGCTTCTGTCGAGGCATTAAATTCACGGTCGGCGGCGTCGTCGGCGCCGCCGACGTTCTCGCCGGCGTCATCGTCGAGCCGTCGCCAGCGCGGTGACGAACTCCGACCGGCAGGGCCGCGGCCGGACCGACGGGACCGACCGCTTAAACACGAGGGAGTATGAACTCCGATCAGTGAGCGATCCGATCCCGACCGGCTGTGACCCCGTCGACGACCTGCTGGGCGGCGGCTTCGAACGCGGGGTGGTCACGCAGGTGTACGGTCCGCCGGCCGCGGGCAAGACCAACCTCGCGCTGGCCGCGGCGGTGGAGGTCGCGGCCGCCGGCGAGCGGTCGTTGTTCATCGACACCGAGGGGCTCTCGATCGACCGGTTCGAACAGATCGCGACCGCCCGCGTCGACCGCCCGGAGACCGACGACACCCTCGAGACGCTCGCCTCGCGGCTGGTGATCACGGACGCGTACGACTTCGACGACCAGCGGGAGGCCGTCCGAGACGCCGAGGAACTCGCCGACGAGGTGGAGCTGATCGTGCTCGACTCCGCGACGGGATTCTACCGGCTCGAACGCGCCGGCGACACCGAAGGCGGCCAGTCGCTGCGAAAGGTCGCAAAGCAGGTGACCCACCTGTTGTCGCTGGCCCGGCGGCACGACCTGGCGGTGGTGATCACGAATCAGGTGTTCACGGACCCCGAAAGCGACCGCGACCGCGCGCTCGGCGGCAACACCCTCAACCACTGGACCGGCGCGATCGTGCGCGTCGACCGGTTTCGCGGCGGGAACCGCCGAGCGACCCTGGAGAAACACCGCTCGAAACCCGCCGGCGACTCCGCGACGTTCCGGATCGTCGAAAACGGCCTGGCGGCGGGCGCAGACGCGTGATCGGGGCGACTCGACGCGGCAGATGAAACCCGCCGAGCGAATCGAGACCGGGAGAACGCGCGGCTACAACTCGCCGAGCTTCCGGAGCAGCTGACCGCGGTACTCCTCGTCGGCGTTGACGCCTTTGATCTCCAGCACGTTTCGTTCCAGCTTGTCGAGAGCGACGTGGAAGGCGTGTTCCGCGCCGTACCCCTCGCCGGAGCCGCCGACCTGCCCCTGGTTGGTCCGGAGCCGGATCTGACACTGTAACAACGGGGTGCCGCGGAGCTTCTCTTTGTGCTGGTGTAATCGGACGTGCGCGTGCATCACCTGCATCTCGGCGTACTTGTCGGCGACGTCCTCGATCGATTCGATCACGTGCTCGCGGGAGACGCGGTCGAGGAGGTCGACGTTGGTGATCTGAACGTCGAGCGAGTCCTCTTCGGTGAACGTGAGCGCGCGCAACACGTCGGTTTTCGTGATGATTCCGGCCACCGTGTCGACGGTCTCGGGGACGACGACGAGCCCGGAGACGTCGTTGTCGAACATGCGGGCGACGGCCGCCTTCGCGGTCTCGTCGGCGGTGGTGGTCACCACCGGGCTCGACATGATGTCGTACACCGGCAGGTCGAGCATCCGGTCGATATCGCCCGCGCGGTCGCCGCTGCCCTGGCGTTCTCCGTCGCGAACCACGAACTCGACGATGTCGTTCGTGGTGACGACGCCCGCGAGCATGCCGTCGTCGTCGAGCACGGGGAGCCGAGAGATGCCGTTCTCGCGGAGCCGGTTTATCGCCTGCCCGACGCTGTCTTTCTCGTTGATGCCGATCACGTCGGTCGTCGCGATCTGATCGACCGTGATCGCATCGAGGCTGTCGAGGACCGCCTCGAGAATCTGGTCGACGGTCACGATGCCGTACAACGCCTCGCCCTCGTAGACGGGCGCGATCTTCACGTCGCCCTCGACGAGGAGCCGGGCGGTCTCACGGACGTCCTCGCTCCGCGTCACGGAGGGAGCAGATTTGACGACTGCGGAGACCTTCGTGTCGTCGTCGGTCCGGGAGCGCAGGAGCTGTTTCTCGCCGACGACTCCCGCGTACGCGCCGTCCTCGGTGACGACGATCCCTTTCGGGTTCTCCCGCTCGAAGATGGATCGGACCTTGGCGAGACGCTCGTCGACGTCGACCTCGACGTACTCCGGCACTGCGATATCAGCGATGTTCATGGTCCAATCAGAACGTTGGACGCGCCCTGTATTGAAAGTGCGGGGGTCGTCGCAGACGGCGAGGATACGGCATAAACGGCCGAATCGGCCCGAAACCCGCGAGTAGTGCTTCGCGGACAGGGGTCCCAAGGTGACGCTGGCGCGT
>CAZKXC010000125.1:0-5528 GCA_964556645.1 uncultured Halobellus sp. | reverse complement strand
ACGTCCACAGCACGATGCGGATGGGGAAGGTGGTCGACGAGGCCTGTGAGGCGTACGACGTCGACCGGCTGTTCGTGGCCGACCACTCCGCGCTCGCCAACGGCGTCGGCGGCGCCAACCCGACCAACACGGGGCAGGCGCTCGCGGCCCGGACGGGCGAGCGAATCGTCGCACGCCACTTCTGATCGCGGAGTGGGTTCCGTGTTTCCCGGGCGACCGGTCACGCCGATCCGTGTAGGCGCCGTCTGAGCACGACCGAGTACTTCGAGTCGGCCTTCCACTCGTCGACGCTCCCCTCGTGGATACGCCCCGAGGAGTACACGCGCTCGTCGTCGAACGCGATCACGTGTCGCGGCCAGGGGTACGGGAGGTTCCAGCAGAACCCGATGCCGACACCGTCGCGGTCGTGTGCGACCGCCCACGAGAGCGCGACGAGCGCGTAATCCTCACAATCTCCCCGGCCCGCGTCGACGCAGTCGCGCGGCCGCCGCGCGAAATCGACGACCCCGTTCCACGGGTCCTGTGTCCACTCGTACTCCGAGCGCGACCACGCCTCGAGGTCGAAGGTCGTCCACCACTCGTCGCGGTCGACGTAGCGGTCGGGAGCGACGAAGGTGAACGGCGTCCAGCGACGAACGTTCATCTCCGGACTCGCTTTCTGGCCAACCCACTGATACTTTACGGCTGCGCCGGGCCTCGCGGGGAGCCGGCGGAGCCGATACCGCATTTGCTATCGCGACATACGGTGTACGACTCGGTTCGCCGAACGCGGGTCGTTTTTACGAATCCCCGGAGTAAGGAGCGTATGGTACGCAACGTCGCCGGCGACATGGCGGAGCTCGACCCCGAGGACTTCTATCTCCTCTCGGGCGTCGAGCAGGGGATGCGGTTTTCGGAGTGGGTACGCCGCGACAAGCTCCCGGAGTACGCGGACCTCACCGCCGAAGAGATCGAGTACCGGCTCGACCGGTGTCTCGACCGCGAGCTGATCCAGCGAAAGACGATCCAGTACGAGGGGTATCAACTCACCTTCGAGGGGTACGACGCGCTCGCGTTGCGGACGTTCTCCGAGCGCGGAACGATAGAAGGGGTCGGCTCGCCGCTCGGGTTCGGCAAGGAGGGCGACGTCTACGAGGTGCGGTCGTTCACGCCGCTGGCGCTGAAGTACCACCGCGAGGGATACACCAACTTCCGGGCGGTGAACCGCGAGCGAGAGTACACCGCCGACCGCGACCACGTCTCCTGGATGTACACCGCACGCAAGGCGGCCGAGCGCGAGTACGAGGCGATGGAGGCGTTGTATCCGGCGGTGAGCGTCCCGCGTCCGGTCGACCACAACCGCCACGCCATCGTGATGGACAAGTTCGACGGCGTCGAACTCGCGCGCGCGCAGTTGGCATCCGAACAGGCAGTCGGCGTCTTGGACCTGATCTACCGGGCGCTCGCGACCACGTACGACCACGGGTGGGTCCACGCCGACATGTCCGAACACAACGTCGCGGTCGCCGAGGGCGGAATCACGGTGTTCGACTGGCCGCAGGCCGTCTCCGTCGAGCACCAGAACGCCGACGAGTTCCTCGAACGCGACGTGACCAACCTGTTGAGCTACTTCGCCCGCAAACATCCCCACGAGGTCGGCGACGCCGACGCCGCCGCGGTCGCCGCCGCGATCGCCGACGGCTCCTTCGAGACGGTTCGGGCGTTTCTGGAGTGATACACCGTATTCGACGATACGAAACGCCGCCCGACGATCGTGACGACCTCGATCCGAACGGCGGTACCCGGATCGGCCGCTACGAACCGGTGTTCGCGAGCGCGGCCGATCCGGGGACGCCGCGATACCCGTGCCCACGAGCGGTCCGTGTTCGACGGCACTGTTGTGTCTCACCACACCCGGCGGGCTTGTGCCGATCATCGCCCCGAGCGGCGACGGTCACTCGCCGTCGTCTCCGCCGTCCGCGGCGGCGGTCGTCGCCGTGGACGCTCGGTACCGGCGCGACAGTCGTTGCCGCGCGCGCACGCCAATCTTCGCCGCCGCGTAGATGCCGATCGCGACGAGCACGATGGTGCCGCCCGCGGCGACGTCGTAGCCGTACGACACCGTCACTCCGGTCGTCGTCGCGAGGAGGCCGGCGCCGATAGCCGCGCCGATCGACCGCTTGAAGCCCCGAACGGGTGTCGCCGCGGCGACCGGAACCACGAGCATCGCGGCGACCAGAATGACCCCCATGATCTGCATCGCCCCGACGACGACGACCGCCGTCAACACCGCGAGAAGCCGGTTGTATCGGCCGACGCTGAGCCCCGCGGCGCGGGCGCCGACCTCGTCGAAGGTGACGTAGATGAGCGGCCGATACGCGGCGGTGACGGCGAGCACGACGCACACGCTCATCGCCAGCAGAATCGCCGCGTTCGCTCGCGACACGGTCGCGAGCGACCCGAAGAGATAGGCGTTGATGCCGACGGCGATGCCGCCGTCGGTCGCGGTCACGAGGACGCTCCCGACCGCGAACGACCCCGTCAACACGATCGCGAGCGACGTGTCGCGGTAGGCGCCGGCGTAGTCCACGAGCGTCTGTACGAGCAGCGCGGCGACGGCCGCCACGATGAGCGCCGTCAGCAGCGGCGCGACCGTGACCGCGAACGTCGCGTTCACGAACAACCCCGCGGCGACGCCGGCGAACGCCGAGTGCGCGAGCGTATCGCCGATCATCGCCATCTCCCGGTGGACGAGAAAGCTCCCGACGAGCGGTCCGATGAGCGCGACGCAGATCGCGGCGAGGTAGGCCCGCTGCATGAACGGAAATCCCAGCATGTCGATCCCGGTGACCCCGGCCAGGCCGTCGAGCACCGCTCCCCACAGGTCGTCGAGGACGACGCGCATGAGCCGGTCGAGCGAGCCGGTCTGTCCGGGTGCGAGATGAGCGACCCGGCCGAGAGACGGAGGTGGTGTCATCAGTGGTGGTGATGGACGATCGATTGCGAGCCGCCGTAGGCGTCCGCCAGCGCGTCGGTCTCGACGAACGCCTCGGGATCGCCGTGGAAGAACAGCTCCCGGTTGAGACACGCGATCTCCGAGGCGTGTGTGGTGACGATCCCGATGTCGTGTTCGATGAGGATGATCGTGATCCCCTCCCGGTTCAGCTCGTGAAGCAGGTCGTAGAACGATTCGCGCGACTCGGCGTCGACGCCGACGGTCGGCTCGTCGAGCGCGAGCAGGTCCGCCCTGGAGGCGAGCGCGCGGGCGATAAACGCCCGCTGGCGCTGCCCACCCGAAAGCCGGCCGACGCGACGGTCTGCGATGTCGGCGATCTCGACGCGTCGCAGCGCGGCGTCGATGGCGTCGCGGTCGTCTCGGGTGAACCGCCCCGTCAGCCTGTGTGGATACCGCCCCATCCGGACGGCCTCCCTGACCGTTATCGGCATCTCTTCTTTGGTGTCCGTCACGTCCTGTGGGACGAACCCGATCTGCTCGCCGTGTCTCGACTCGTGTGCCGGGTCGCCGAACAACGTCACCGAGCCGGTGTCGGGACGCCGGAGCCCGATCATCAGCTCGAGCAGCGTCGTCTTCCCGGAGCCGTTCGGTCCGACGAGTCCGAGAAACTCGCCCGTCTCGACGTCGAGCGACACCCCTTCGACGACCGGGCGGTCGCCGTAGGAGAACGTCACGTCGCTGACTTCGAGAAGCGCCATTACGGGTCTAACGTGCGTTCCAGCGTCGGGAGATTAACGTTTTCCATCACCTCGAGGTATCCCCACTCGTTGTTCTCCCACTCGTCGGTGAGTCCCGGCATCGCCGTGAGCGGCAACACCTCCGTGGCACCGGTCTCGGCGACGAGCTGGTCCGCGGCCTGCTGTGACTCGAGGGGGTCCGCACAGATGTACTCCAGGTCGTGTGTTTGGATAACCGACTGAGCGCGCTCGATGTCTCGAGGCGTCGGACGGTCGTCCGGCGAGACGTTCGTGAGCGATTCGACGTTCACGCCGTAGCGGTCGCCGAGGTACTGGAACGAGTCGTGTCCGGCGACGAGGATGGTGTCCTTCGAGGCGTCGGACACCGTCGTCTCGATCCGGGCGTGGAGGTCGTCGAGGTCGCTCCGAAACGCCTCGGCGTTTTCCGCGTACGCGTCCGCGTTGTCCGGGTCGACGTCGGCGAATCCCTCCCGGACGGTGTCGACAGCCGGTTTCACCCGAAGCGGATCCGTCCAGAAGTGCGGATCCATTCCGGCGCCGTGTCGGTCGTGTCCGTCTTCCTCGTCGTGGTGTCCGTCTTCGTCGTCGTGGTGTCCGTCTTCCTCGTCGTGGTGTTCGTCCGCGTGTTCCTCGTCACCGCCGTGATCGTGGTCCGTTCCCGCCTCGAGTAGGTCGACGTCCGCGCTCGCGTCCACCGTGGTCACCTCCGACCCGTCGGCTTCGAGGTCGGTTCTGATGTCGTCGACCCAGGGCTGGAAGCCGGCCATTCCGTGAACGAACAGGTCGGCGCCGCGAATCTCCTCTCGAACCCTCGGGCCCGGCTCCCACCCGTGTCCGTGTTGGCCCACCGGCACGAGAAGGGCGGACTCGGCCGCGCTTCCGGCGACCCGCTCGGCGACGTCGCCGAACACGAAAAACGACGCGCGGGCGGTCGCTTCGTCCGATGCCGAACCGCTCGTCGATCCGTCGCCGATACAGCCCGCGAGCACGCCGGCGCCGGCCGCCGCCGTCACCGCGGACAACACCCGCCGTCTGTTGAGGGTCATGCGTGGTTATGAATTGAGGGTCTTGATATAATAATATTTGGATACCAAACGAAACTCAGTATTAACCCGTTCGTCGCGAGCGGCGTGACTCGAGTCTGTGACAGACGACCCCTGGACCCGGCGCGTCGAAAACGAGCAGCGCGTTTTCGACCGGGCTCAGTCCATGTCGGCGAGCGGGCCGAAGTCGTCCACGGGCGACACCGAGTAGTCGATGGTGAGCGTGTCTTTCGTCGCCCGGATCTTTCCGACGAACGTCGATATCTCCTCGAGGGAGCCTTCCAACACGAACAGCTCCATACAGTGGTGGCCGCCGACGTGGCTGTGGAAGTTCGAGGCGACGATCTCCTCGTGTTCGTGTCTGAGGTGCATCATCCGTTCTTCGACGCTCGTCGTCTCGTAATCGAAGAGCACGGTCACGACCCCCATCAGCTCGCGGCCCTCGAGCTTCTTGTCTTCGAACTCGCCGAGGAGGTTCCGGCTCGCCTCTCGGAACACCTCGCTCCGACCGGTGTAGCCGTGGTCGTCGGCAAACTGGTCGATCCGTTCGAGCAACTCCTCCGGCAGAGACACGCTGACCACGCTCATATACTAACTCAACGGAGTGAAAATATTAAAGATTGGTATCCGCCGCCATCCCGATCGTTTCACAGATCGACAAGGCGGATGCCACGGGGCTTGACGCGGCAGCCGACGCCGCGCCCGAGACGCCGAGCGGGCCCGACGGGGCGGCGCCACAACACCTACCACCGCCGGCGCCCCAGCGTCGGCATGAACGCGCGCGACCTGATG
>CAZKXC010000124.1:0-5537 GCA_964556645.1 uncultured Halobellus sp. | reverse complement strand
CACCGCCTGGCGGAGAACGACCGGACGCTACTCGTCGGATTCGGACTCGTCCGCGTGTGCGACCTCGGGAACGATATCCACCGACGCAACTTCGTCGTCGGGGTCGAGGTCCATCACGATGACGCCCATCGTGTTCCGGCTCACCGTCGACACCTCTTCGACGCGGGTGCGCACGATCTGGCCGTCGGCACTCATCGCGACGAGGTGGTCGCCGTACGAGACCGCCTCGATGGCCACCGTCTCGCCGTTTCGGTCGCCGGTCTTGATGTCGACGAGCCCCATCCCGTTTCGCGACTGCGGCCGGTACTCGGCGAGGTTGGAGCGTTTTCCGTATCCGTTTTCGGTCACCGTCAGCACCCAGTCGTGGCGGTCGGGGTCGACGGCGGCAACCCCGGCGACGCGGTCGTCCTCGCGCAGGTCGATCCCGATCACGCCGCGGGCCGTCCGACCCATCGGGCGAACGTCCGTCTCCTCGAACCGAATGGCCATCCCGTCGCGGCTTCCGATGACGATGTGTGCTTCCCCGTCTGTCACCTCCACGTCGGCGAGTTCGTCGTCGTCGTCCAGGCGAATTGCCCGGATACCGGTCGACCGAATGTTCTCGAACTCGTCGACGGCGGTTCGTTTGATATACCCGTCGCGGGTGACCATCGTGAGGAACTCGTCGCCGTCGAACTCGTCCGTGTTGACGACGGCCTCGATCTCCTCGCCGTCGTCGAGGTCCAAGAGGTTCACCGCCGATTTGCCGCGGGCGGTTCGTGACAGCTCCGGAATCTCGTACGCTTTCAGCCGGTAGATCTGACCGCGGTTGGTGAACACGAGGAGGTAGTCGTGCGAGTTGGCGGCGAACACCGACGAGACCCGGTCGCCCTCCTTGAGATCCATGCCGATGATCCCCTTGCCGCCCCGGTTCTGCGTGCGGAACGTCTCGAGCGGCATCCGCTTGATGTAGTCGTCTTCGCTCATCACGACCAGACACTCTTCTTCGGGGATCAGGTCCTCGTGGGTGACGGACCCCGTGTCCTCGATGAAGCTCGTGCGGCGCTCGTCGTCGTACTCCGCTTTGATCGATTCGAGCTCCTCGATTATCACCGCGTCGAGCTCGTCGGGATCGCTGAGGATCGTCTTCAGCCGCTCGATTCTGGCGGTGACGTTCTCGTACTCCGCCTCGATCTCCTGGGTTTCGAGCGACGTGAGCGAGCCGAGCTGCATCCGAACGATGTGTTGTGCCTGTGGCTCAGAGAACGCGAAGTTCGCTTCGAGTGCGGCTCTCGCGGCGTCGCGGTCGGCGGAGTCCTGGATCGTCTCGACGACGGCGTCGACGTGTTCGAGCGCCTTCAGCCGCCCTTCGAGGATGTGTGCGCGGTCCTCGCGCTCGGCCAACTCGTGTTGCGAGCGGCGACGAACGACGTCTCGCCGGTGTTCGACGTAGTGTTCGAGCGTTTCTTTCAGATCCAACACCTGCGGCGAGCCGTCGACCAACGCGAGGTTGATCACGCCGAACGTCCGTTCGAGATGGCTCTCCAACAGCTGGTTTTTCACCACCTCGGCCATCGCGTCGCGTTTCAACTCGACGACGATCCGGATTCCGTCGCGGTCGGACTCGTCGCGGAGGTCGCGGACGCCCTCGATCGCGCCCTGGTTGACGTCCTCGGCGATCCGCTCGACGAGCCGCGACTTGTTCTGTTGGAAGGGAAGCTCGGAGATCACGATCCGGCCCTCCTCCTCGTCGACCTCGAACTCCGCACGGACGCGGATCCGACCTCGGCCCGTCTCGTACGCCTTGTGGACGGCGTTGCGGCCGACGATGTTCGCACCCGTCGGGAAGTCAGGCCCCTTGACGTGTTCCATCAGGTCCGAGATCTCACACTCCGGGTTGCGTATCAGTTCGATCGTCGCGTCGACGACCTCCCCGAGGTTGTGGGGCGGGACGTTCGTCGACATCCCCACCGCGATTCCAGACGAGCCGTTCACGAGCAGGTTCGGCACCGCCGCCGGCAACACGGCGGGCTCCGTCAGCCGGTCGTCGTAGTTCGACTCGAAGTCGACCGTGTCGCGGTCGATGTCGGCCAGCAGCTCCTCGGCGATCGGCGCCATCCGCGCTTCCGTGTACCGCATCGCCGCGGGCGGGTCGCCGTCGACGGAGCCGAAGTTCCCCTGGCCGTCGACGAGCGGGTAGCGCATCGAGAAGTCCTGTGCCATCCGCGCGAGCGTGTCGTAGATCGCGCTGTCGCCGTGCGGGTGGTAGTCGCCCATCGTCTCGCCCACGATCGACGACGATTTGCGGTGTGCGGAGTTGCTGGTGACGCCCGCCTCGTGCATCGCGTAGAGAATCCGTCGGTGGACGGGTTTGAGGCCGTCGCGGACGTCGGGGAGCGCACGACCCGCGATGACCGACATCGCGTAGTCGATGTACGACTGCTCCATCTCGTCTTCGATGCGGGCGTTTTTGACCTGCGCGGCCGGCACGTCGTTGGGGCCCGGGACGTCGGAGCTCATATATCCACCCACTCGGCCTCTGTCGCGTGTTCTTTGATGAACTGTTTGCGCGGCTCGACGGCGTCACCCATCAACACGTTGAACATGCGGTCCGCGGCGGCCGCGTCGTCGACGTTGATCCGTTTCAGAATCCGGTTGGTCGGATCCATCGTCGTCTCCCACAGCTGGCCGGGGTTCATCTCGCCGAGGCCTTTGAACCGCTGGACCTGATCGGGGTCACCGTCACACGTCTCTGTGACGATCCGGTCGCGCTCGGTCTCGGTCATCGCGTCGTACGTCTCGCCGTTGTGCCGAACCCGGTACAACGGGGGCTGTGCGGCGTACACGTATCCGGCCTCCAGAAGCGGCTTCATGTGACGGTACAAAAGCGTGAGCAGAAGGGTCCTGATGTGGGCGCCGTCGACGTCCGCGTCTGTCATCAGAATGATCTTGTTGTATCGCACCTCCTCGATGTCGAACTCCTCGCCGATGCCCGCGCCGATTGCGGTGATCAGCGCGCGGATCTCGTCGTTCTCGAGAATCCGGTCGAGCCGGTGTTTCTCCACGTTGAGGATCTTGCCTTTCAACGGCAGGATCGCCTGATTCTTGCGGTTCCGGCCCTGTTTGGCGCTCCCGCCGGCGCTGTCGCCCTCCACGACGAACAGCTCCGACTCCGCCGGGTCGCGGGTCTGACAGTCCGCGAGCTTGCCGGGCAGCGCGGTCGATTCCAACGCCGACTTCCGGCGGGTCAGCTCTTCGGCCTTCTTGGCGGCCTTTCGCGCCCGGGCGGCCTCGGCCGCCTTGTGAACGACCTTGCGAGCGGTGTCGGGATTCTCCTCCAGAAACGTTCCGAGCTTCGCGTGGGTCGCGGATTCGACGACGCCACGAACCTCGCTGTTGCCGAGTTTCGTCTTCGTCTGCCCCTCGAACTGCGGGTCGGGGTGTTTGATCGAGATGACGGCGGTCAATCCCTCGCGGACGTCTTCGCCTTTCAGGTTGGCGTCGAGGTCGTCCACGAGCCCGTGTTCGTTCGCGTAGTCGTTGACGACGCGTGTGAGCGCCGTCTTGAACCCCGTGAGGTGTGTCCCCCCCTCGCGGGTGTTGATGTTGTTCGCGAACGCGTGGACCGAGCCCTGTAGCTCCTCGGTCGCCTGCATCGCGACCTCGACGTGGACGTCGTCCGCCTCGTCTGCGAAGTAGATGACCTCCTCGTGGATCGGCGTGCGCGTCTCGTTGAGGTAGCCGACGAACTCGCGGATGCCGCCGTCGTAGCGGAACGTCTCGCGGTCCCCGTTGCGCTCGTCGGCCAGCGTGATCTCGACGCCGGAGTTGAGAAAGGCGAGCTCACGGAGCCGGTTCGAAAGCGTCGAGAACGCGAAGTCGGTCGTCTCGAAGACCTCGTCGTCGGGCCAGAACCGGATCGTGGTTCCCGTCCCCTCCGAGGGGTCCAGATCGCGGACGCGCTCGAACCCCTCCGGCTCCGGCTCGCCCTGACGGAACCGGTGGCGGTAGACGCCGCCGTCGCGTTTCACCTCGACCTCCAGGCGCGCCGAGAGCGCGTTGACGACGCTCACGCCGACCCCGTGAAGGCCGCCGGAAACCTGGTAGGATTTCGAGTCGAACTTGCCGCCGGCGTGCAGGACGGTCATGATGACCTCGAGCGCCGGACGGTCGTACTTCTCGTGGGTGTCGACGGGGATCCCTCGGCCGTCGTCGCGGACGCTCACGGAGCCGTCGTCGTGGATGGTGACGCCGATCGCCTCACAGTGGCCCGCGAGCGCCTCGTCGATGGCGTTGTCGACGACCTCGTAGACGAGATGGTGGAGCCCGCGCTCGTCCGTGGACCCGATATACATCGCCGGACGTTTGCGGACGGCTTGAAGGCCTTCGAGGACCTGTATCTGGCCCGCTCCGTATTCGGTCTCCTCTGGCATAGAACTTGATCAAGTTAGTCCGTGATGGGTTATAAACCCGGCGCACGCGCGCGGGCGTGGACGAACTGATTCGGTGGCGCCGTCGTCCGATCGGAGCCGGCGGCGGCGAGCGGTCGACCCCGGACCGAGACCGGTCAGTCGGTTCGCGGACTGCTCGGGTGGTACTCCGTGTCGTACGCTCCCGGATTCCCGTCGACGCGGTCGGGGTTGATCCGCCCTCCGAGCAACATAAAGTCGAGAACGGTGCAGTACAGCATCGCCTCCACGACCGGCACCGCCCGCGGCGGGAGCACGGGGTCGTGTCGGCCGACGACCTGGACCTCCTTCTCCTCGTTCGTCTCCCAGTCGGCCGAGCGCTGTTTCTTCGGAATCGAGGTGGGCGCGTGCCACGTCGCCTCGCCGTAGATCGGCTCGCCGGTGGTGATGCCGCCCTGGAGCCCGCCGTGGTCGTTGCCGACGGGGACGGGATCGCCGGCCTCGCTCTCGACGTGCTCGAACGACTCGCCGTCGTCGAACGTCCAGTCCTCGTTGCGGTCGCTGCCGGCGGCTCTCGTCGCGTCCCGTCCGAGGCCGTACTCGACCGCGGTCGTCGCCGGGATGGAGAACATCGCCTGCCCGAGGCGCGCGGGGAAGCTGTCGAACCGCGGCGCGCCCAGCCCGCGAGGAACGCCGCGACACTCGAAGTAGATCGAGCCGCCGATCGAGTCGCCCCGTTTCTGGTACCCCTCGATCAGCTCCTGCATCTCGGCGGCCGCCTCCGGGTCGGCACATCGGACGTCGTTCTCCTCGGAGTGGTCGAGGATCTGTTGGAAGCTCACCGGCTCCGCCTCGACTTCGCCGATGCGGTTGACGTGTGCTTTGATCTCCACGTCGTGTTCGGAGGCGTCGAGCACCTGTTCGGCGACCGCCCCGGCGGCGACCCAGTTGACCGTCTCGCGCGCGGACGAGCGGCCGCCTCCGCCCCAGTTGCGCGTCCCGAACTTCGCGGAGTAGGTGTAATCGCCGTGAGAGGGCCGCGGCGCGGTGACGAACGGCTCGTACTTGCCCGAGCGGGCGTCCTTGTTCTGGATCACCATTCCGATCGGCGTCCCCGTGGTGTAGCCGTCCTGGAGACCGGAGTTGATC
>CAZKXC010000123.1:1884-5564 GCA_964556645.1 uncultured Halobellus sp. | reverse complement strand
GCGGTGCCGATGTCGTACCACGCGCCGTCGAAGGTGAACGCGTGGACCGGCTCGCGCGATTGCAGCCACTGGAGGAACCAGCCGGGCTCGTCGGGATTGTTGTCGTCCTCGAGATACGTCGCGAGGTCCGGCAGCGTCGCCGCGGGGAACGCGTAACACGCGATGGAGACGAGCGTGCTCTTCGGGTCGTCCGGCTTTTCTTGGAAGTTGACGACTCGGTCGCCGTCGAGTTCGACGAGCCCGTACGATTTGGCGCGTTCTAACGACCCCACGTCGTAGGCGGCCAGCGCCGGCGTCGCCTTCTCCTCGAAGAAGTCGGTGAACTCGGCTAAGTCGAAGCTGATCAGGTTGTCGCCGGCGACGACCAGCAGGTCGTCGTCGACGCCCTCGCGGTCGACCAGCTGGGCCAACGCCCCGACGACGCCGAACTTCTCGTCCTCCTCGACGGTTTCTTCGATCGAGAGGGTCGGCTTCTCGAAGGCGCTCTCGGCGAGGTACTCGTCGAACGTCTGAGCGAAGCGCTCGTTCGTCGAGACGAACACCTCGTCGACCCGGTCGTCGGCCTCGAGATCGGCGAAGATCTCGTCGATAACCGTCTGCTCGCCCACGGGGAGAAACATCTTGGGTCGGTCTTTGGTTATCGGCCAGAGCCTCGTCGCGTATCCGCCGGCTAGTACCACGGCTTTCATGGCTACACCGTCACCCCCCGTCATCATACTTCTTGTGCTCGTGTCGACGGCGGCGGACGCCGTCGCGGTTTTATCCGGCGGCGACGAGAGAACGACGCATGGAGACGACCCGTCAACGGATCGCCGAGCGGCTCCGCACGGACGCAGCGACCGCGAGCGAGATCGCGGCCGACCTCTCGTTGCCGACGCCGACCGTCTACGACCACCTCGAACACGTCTCGCGGTCGGTCGGCGGCGACGAGCAGTTTCTCGTCGCGCCGCCGACGTGTCGCGACTGCGGGTTCGACGGGTTCGACGACCCGCTCAACGCGCCGTCGCGGTGTCCGACGTGCAAAAGCGAGCGCGTCGGAGAACCGTCGTTCGTGATTCGGTGAGTCGGCCGTCGGCGCCGTGGCGGCCGCCGGCGCCACAGCAGTCGCCTACAGGCGGTCGAGAAGCGTCGCCGCGGCGGCCGACGACGACCCCGGCCCGCGGGCGGTGAGGAGGTCGCCGTCGACGGTGACGCTGGTGTCGGCGTCGAGTTCGGCGTCCCAGTCTGCGCCCGCGAGCCGAACCTCGTCTTCGACCCAGTACGGAAGTTTGCGGCCGTCGGGCATCACGTCGTCCGCGTCGACGATTCCCTCCTCCCAGTCGTTCGGGAACCCGGTTACCGCGCGCCCGTCGACGAGCGGCGTCCCGTCGGCCTCGCGGGTGAACGCCAGAATGCCGACCGCGTGACACACCACGAGCGCGACGCCGTCGTCGCCGGCGACGGCGTCGAGAAGCAGCTGTCGGGCGTGGCGATCCTGGTTCACGTCCCAGACGGTGCCGTGTCCGCCGGGGAAGACGACCGCGTCGTAGTCGGCGGCGTCGACCGTCGCAACCGGCTCTGGATCGGTCAGCTCGGGATGGGTCTCGTGCACCTCGCGGAACTCCGCGACCGCGTCCTCGCCGCCGGCGGCGTCCGGCTCGAGCGAGCGCTCGTCGACGACCGGCGGCGAGCCCGACGGCGTCGCGACCGTCACGTCGACGCCGTCTGCCTCGAGCGTCGTCAGCGGCTCGATACACTCCTCGGCCCAGTACCCTTCCTCGCTCACGACGAACAGCGCGCGTGTCATGTACCGGCGGTTCGAGCCGACGGGTGAAAAGGAGCCCGAGTCCGGCAGCCGCCGGGGGACGCCCCGCGCGCCGGCGGGGCCCTGTCGACGACGCGGTCAGTCGTCGCCGAGCGGGTCGGTGATCACGACCTCGCCGTTCTCGACGGTCACGTTGATCAGCGTCTTGACGTCGTAGCCGGTGCCGTCGAGCTCGTTGTCGCCGGCCTTCTTGATCACGGCGACGACGTCGACGACCTCGGCGCCGACCTCGTCGGTGAGGGCGTCGAGGATCGCCTTCATCGTGCCGCCCGTCGAGAGCACGTCGTCTAAGACGAGCACCCGGTCGCCCGCCTCGACGTCGTTGATGTACATCTCCGACTCGGAGTAGCCCGTCTCCTGGAACAACGGCACCTCTCCGTCGAGGCCGTACTGGCGTTTGCGGATGACGACGAGCGGGATGTCGGTCATCAACGAGAGCGCGGTCGAGATGTGGATCCCCATCGCGGCAGGCGTGACGATCTTGTCGACGTTCTCGAGTTCGGCCTTCCGGATGATCCGGATGACGATCTCACGGAGGAGCTCCGGCTCGAGCATCGGGACGCCGTCGCTTATCGGGTGGACGAAGTACTGGTACTCGCCTTTCTCGATGATCGGCGCGTCGAGGAGCGACTGCCGCAACTGGTCCATGTCGCCGATACTCGGGCGGCTTAATAAAGCGTGGCGATTACGCGCCGGGGTGGCACAGGCCGGTCCTCGCGGACCCGCGTCGCGTCCCGGTCACTCGAACTCCGGCTCCCGGTTTTCCAGAAACGCGCGCATCCCCTCGCGCTGGTCGTGCGTCCCGAACAGCCCCGACCAGGCGCGGCGTTCTAACGCCAACCCGGTCGAGGAGACCGTCTGTGCCGCGTTGAGCGCCTCTTTGGCGGCGCGGATCGCGGCCGCCGGCCGCGAGGCGAGGTCGGCCGCCAGCGTCGCGACCCGGTCGTCGAACGCGTCCGCGGGGACGACCTCGCCGAACAGCCCGGCCGCGGCCGCCGCGTCGGCGTCGAGCCGCTCGCCGAGAAACACCAGCCGGCGGGCCGTCCCGTCGTCGACGAGGCGGGCGAGCCGCTGGGTGCCGCCCCAGCCGGGGATGATCCCGACGTCGACCTCGGTCTGGCCGATCACGGCGTCCTCGCTCGCGACCCGAAGGTCGGCGGCCAGCGCGAGTTCCGAGCCGCCGCCGAGCGCGTAGCCGTCGACCGCGGCAACGACGGGAGCCGGGAACGTCTCGATCGCGTCGGTGACCCGATGGCCGAGCTCCGCGTACGCCTGGGCCTCCGGCGTCGAGAGGTCGACCATGTAGGAGATGTCCGCGCCCGCGACGAACGCCTCCTCGCCCGCGCCGGCGAGCACGAGCGCACGGACCTCGGCGTCGGCCGCCATGTCGAGCGCGTCGGCCATCGATTCGAGCGTCTCGACGGTCAGGGCGTTGAGCTGTTCCGGGCGGTCGACCGTCAGCCGACCCACGTCGCCGTCGACGTCGAGTCTGATCGGGTCTGTCGACATACCTCGGCGTCGCCCGCGGCGGGCAAAACCGTTCCGCCCCCGTCCGGGTGACCCCGTCGCCGGCGCCCGGTCGCGGGGCCGGCTCGCCTCGCGTCAGGAGGCGTCCTCGCGGGCGTCGATTCCGGTGTAGATGTACCACGCGGCGGTGTACGCCGACACGAAAAGCAGGTAGCCGACGACGAGCCCCGCGGTTCGGCGCGCGTCGAGCCCGCCGGGCAGCGTCGTCGAGAGGACCGCGAGCGCGACGAGAAACACCGCGAGCGAGAAGCCGCCGGAGAGCGCGTAGACGCCGAGATCGGAGGTGAGCCGGTCGCGCATGAAACGGGGGACGGCGCCAAATGATAAACCGGCGTCGGTTCAGTCGTCC
>CAZKXC010000123.1:0-1784 GCA_964556645.1 uncultured Halobellus sp. | reverse complement strand
CGCCGAAGCTCGCCCGCCTGCCGAAGCACGGCCGGGGTTCGACACACGCCCGACTCGCCGGCCGCCTGCGCGACCGCACAGTTGTTACAGTCCGCACACACCGCCCGGGTCGTCGGGTCGACGCGCTCGCCGAGCAGGCGGGCGGGTAACTCGGGCTCGGCGTAGAACGGCCGACCCATCCCGACCAGGTCGGCGTCGCGGGCGAGCGCGGCGTCGAGTTCGGACCGCTCGCGGAGCCCGCCCTCGCACAACACGGGCGCGTCGACCCGCCCGCGGACCCGCCGGCACAGGTCGCGGTTCCAGCCGGCCTCGCGGTCGTACACGAGCGATTCCAGCCAGTTTCCGGCCGCGACGGCGGCGGCGCGCGGCACCGACCCGAACGCCTCGCGGAACCCCTCTCGAAGCCGCTCGTCGCGCCACGCCGCCGCCGGAAACGTCCCGCGAACGACGCTCATATCCCAGAAGACGCTCGTCCGGACGGGCACCACCGCGTCGAACCCGGCGTCGACGAGCCGCTCGCAGGCGGCGACCGCGTCGTCGTCCGTCAGGTGAGGACCGATTCCGGGCGGGGTGGGCCGTTCGGAGGGCACCTTCGTCAACAACGGCACGTCGCCCGCGCGGTCGCGTATCTCCTCGGCGACGCGTTCGAGGAAGGCTGTGCCGACCCCGCGGGTGTCGTCGGGGCCGATCGCGGAATCGACGCCGAACCGGTCCGTGCGGCGGTTGTAAAACGGCGAGAGAAACTGCTGGACGAGTCCCATGTTCGCGCCGGCGATGTGCACCGCGTCGTAGCCGGCGTCGACCGCACGGGCGGCCGCACGGCCGAAGTCGGCCGCGAGCCGCTCGACGTCGCCGGTCTCCATCACCCGCGGTGAGAGGTCGAGAAAGCCGAGTCGGTCGAGAACGCGGAGGACGCGCGGCGGCCGCGAGACGGCGAGCTGGTGGAGGTCGGGGGTGGCGCGCCGGTAGCCGTCGTGCCACACCTCCATCGAGCGCAGGCCGCCGTGTTCGAGCTGGATCGCGATCCGCGAGCCGTGCGCGTGAACGGCGTCGGTGAGCCGAGCGAGGTCGGCGACGAAATCGGGGTCGTGAACCCGGGTCATCTCCGGCGCGGCACAGCCGCCCTCCTCGCGGACGATGGTCGCTCCCTGGTGGATCAGCCCGGCGCCGGCCGCCGCGGCGGGCTCGAGGTCGGCTATCAGCCGGTCGACCGCGTCCGGGCCGTTGCCGGCACATTCGAGCAGCGGGGCGCGGTACAGGCGGTTTCGAAGGCGGGTTCCCGCGAAGTCGATCGGGTCGTCGAGCGTCGGCGGTCGGGACGGCGGTCGGTCACCCGCGGTCATACGCGATCGATGGTGCTCGCGGAATTTGACCGTTCCGGGCGCGAGACGGCCGAGGGGGCCGGCGGGCGGGCGCTCGGCCGTCACCGGACACACCGGTTGCGCGGATTGCAACCCATATATGTCCGCGGGTCCACGTGCGGGTATGAACGGGAATCGATTCGGCCGGCTCTTTCAGCTGACGACGTACGGCGAGAGCCACGGCGAGGCGATGGGCGTGACCGTCTCGGGAGTGCCCGCCGGCGTCGAACTCGACGAGGAGGCGATCCAGGCACAGCTCGACCGGCGCAAGCCGGGTCAGTCGATGATCACCACCTCTCGGGGAGAACCCGACGAGGTGACGATCAACTCCGGCCTCCAGGACGGCTACACGACGGGGACGCCGATCGGGATGGTGATCCAGAACAAGGACGCGCGCTCGGGCAAGTACGAGCCGTTCGTCAC
>CAZKXC010000122.1:0-5695 GCA_964556645.1 uncultured Halobellus sp. | reverse complement strand
GTGACCGGCGCTACCCGTCCGCTCCGAGCGCGTCGAGCGCGGCCGACCGCCACCGGTCGACGGCGCGCGCGACGGGCTGTTCTGACGCCCCGTCGGGAGCCGCGTAGTACTGATACACGTGGCCGCCGTCGTCGAGCAGCCGCCGGCCGCGCGCCACGAGGCCGGCCTCGCGGAGCCGGTTCAACGAGCGGTTCACGTTGCTGCGGTCGCGGTCCAGCCGCGACGCGAGCTCGCGGGTCGTCGACCCGGGAGCGTCGCCGACGGCGTCGTACGTCCGTACGTCGTGTGTCCCCAGCCCGAACACCGTCGCCAGCACCTCCTCGCGCGACGGCTCGGTCACCGCGACCTCGTCGGCATCGGGGGTGATCGCCGTCTCGTATCCGACCGTCTGTTCTCGGAGTTCGCCGCCGGCCTCCGAGCCCGGCTCGAACCGACTACTCATCCGACTCACCTCCGGCCCGACGGCGGGGCTTCCGGGAGCGTGGCTGGGTCGGCTCGGTCGGTTCGCCCGTGGTCGGCTCGGTCGGTCCGTCCGTGGTCGGCTCGGCCGACCCCCCTGTCGGCCCCGCGTCGAGGTGATCGCGCCCCCAGCGAACCATCGGGTCGAGCACCGACTCCAGCTCTCGGCCGCGGTCGGTGAGCGTGTACCGCACCCTGACGGGCTTTTCGGTCACGACCTCGCGGTCGATCAGCGCCTCGTTCTCCAGCGTCGACAGGCTATCCGAGAGCATCTTGTTCGAGATGCCGTCGATCGCCGACTGGAGGCCGCTGAACGTGAGCGACTCCTCACCCAGCAGCTGCGTGAGGATGACCGGGTGCCACTTGTGACCCAGAACGTCTGCGACCTCGATGAGGAGCCGCTGTGTGCCGACGTGCGTGCTGTCCATCCGAGATATCGGGATCCGCTCGGTACTCATACACACACCTCGGCTCGCCAGGAGTATGATCCCCGACGCTACGTGTGTAGGGTGCCCCACACCGAGACACGTAGGGTCCGTCTCGCGCCGGCTCGCGGACACACCGATTCGGCGACCGGCGATTCGCTCGGCCGGCCGGTGTGGGCGTCTCGTCAGTCCGTCGTCGGAGCCGACGCCGTCCGGCGGTCGTCCGGCCGCGGCTCAGAGAAACTCGGTGTTTCGTGGCCCGTTCGTGAGGTGGACCTCGAACGGCTGTGTGCTCACGTCGTCGCGCTCGACGAGGTGCCAGTACGTCTCGGCTATCTCGTCGGGGTCGAGAAGCGTCTCCTCGTCGCGGTCGGGGTCCCGCTCGCGGACGTCCGGCGAGTCGATCTGGCCGTCGATAACGACGTGAGCGACGTGGATCCCCTCGGGTCCGAACTCCTGTGCGACGTCCATCGCCATGCCGCGGGCCGCGAACTTCGCGGCCGTGAATCCGATCGCTCCGCCGAGGCTCCGCACCGCGGAGGTGGCGCCGGTGAACACCACCGTCCCGCCGCCCGTCTCGAGCATGTCGCCGACGGCCTCCTGTGTACAAACGAACGCGCCGCGGCCGTTGACCGCCCACGACCGCTCGAACTCCGCGACGCTCGTGTCCATGAGCCCCGTCCAGGAGGCGGCGCTGGCGTGGTTTATCACCACGTCGACCGGCCCGAACGCGTCGCGAACCGCGTCGAACCCCGACCGAACCGCCTCGACGTCGGTGAGGTCCGTCGGAACCGCGAGCCCCTCGCCCGGCTCCGGGAGGTCGTCCGCGAGCGCCTCGACGTACTCGGCCGACCGGGCGAACAACGCGACGCGACAGCCCTCGGCGGCGAAGGTGCGTGCGAGCGATTCTCCGAGCCCCGGACCGACGCCGGCGATGACCGCGGTTCGAGTCATACGCCCGGCCACGACGCGGGATCACAAAACGATGGCGTCGGTCCGGGCCTTCGGTCGCGAGGCCGGCCGCCGGCGGCCTACTCGCCGCCCCGGTTCGCCAGCCGCTCCGTCGTCTCGGCGTACACCCTCGCGCCCTCGACGGCGTCGGCCCACTCGGTGTACTCGGCCTCGTTGTGCGTTTTTCCGTCGACGCTCGGCACGAACACCATGGCCGCCTCCGTCACCTCGTTGAGATAGGTCGCGTCGTGGCCCGCGCCGCTGACCATCGGTTGGTGGGTGGCGCCGACATCGGCGGCGGCCGACAACGCCGTCTCGGCCACCATCGGAGAGAACTCGGTGTGTGGGATCCGCCAGATCTCTTCGAGGTCGTACTCGACGTCCTCGCGCTCGCAGGCGGTTCGAACCTCGCGTTCGACCCGCTCGACCAGCTCGGAGACGACGGCGTCGTCGTAGCTCCGCACGTCGACGGTGAACCGGACCTCGTCGGGGATGACGTTGATCGATCCGGGCGCGACCTCGAACTCGCCGACGGTCGTCACGACGTCGTCCGCCAGCCGGTTCGACAGCCGTCGGACGGCCCCGACGACGTCGGAGGCGGCGACGAGCGCGTCCTTTCGGGAGTGGACCGGCGAGGGTCCGGCGTGGTCGGCGTCACCGCGAACCGTCACCTCGAGCCACGCCATCCCGAACACGCCCTCGACGATCCCCACCGAGCGGCCCGCTTCCTCGAGCTTCGGCCCCTGTTCGATGTGGAGCTCCAGAAACGAGTGATACGGCTCGCGCGGCCCGATCGGCGCGTCGCCACGGTACCCGATCGCCTCGAGCGCGTCCGCGACGGTCACGCCGTCGGCGTCGGTGTGACCGAGAACCTCGTCCGCGTCGAGCTCGCCGGTGAACGCGCCGCTGCCCATCAACGCCGGCTTGAACCGCGATCCCTCCTCGTTGGTCCAGTTGACGATCTCGACCGGCCGCCGGTGTTCGATCCCCGCGTCGTCGAACGCGCGGAGGGTCTCCAACGCCGTGAGCACGCCCAGTTGGCCGTCGAACCGGCCGCCGTACGGCTGTGAGTCGAGATGTGAGCCGATCAACACCGGTGCCGCGTCGGGATCCGTCCCCGCGGCGCGCCCGAAGACGTTGCCGATTCCGTCGACCCGAACGGCGAGTCCGAGCGCCTCGAGGTCTGAGACGAACCGGTCTCGCACCGTCTCGTCGGCGGACGAGAGCGCCAGTCGGTGGAGGCCATCGGCGTCGGTGCGGCCGATCGCTGCGTACTGTTCGAACGTCTCCCTGAACCGCTCGGCGTCGATGGTGACCATACCGGTTCTGCGCGGAAGACCCAACTAAATCCAGCGACTGGCTACGCCGTCGCTCAGTCGTGGATCAGAACGTCGAGCACGGTCGGACCGTCCTCCTCGCGCGCCTCGGCGATCGCGCCGCCGATGGCCGCCGGGTCGTCGACCAGCGTCCCCGTGGCCCCGTAGCTCTCGGCGTTCGCCGGCAACGCGACCGGCGGCTCGAAGTCCATCGCGACGAACTCGTGGTCGGCCTCCTCGCCGCCCATCACCCGCAGGGTGTTGTCCTTGAGGATTCGGTAGTTTCGGTTGTCGGCCACGACGACGGTGAGATCCACGTCGTGTCGCACGGCCGAGTAGATCGACTGCGGGTAGTAGAGGTACGATCCGTCGCCGATGAACGAGACGACGTCGCGGGGGTCGGGGCGTTCGCGCTCGGCGATAGCCGCTCCGATCGCCGCCGGGAGCCCGTAGCCGAGTCCGCCGCTTTTGTTGCCGATCCACCGCTCGGGGCCGAGCGAAACGTGCCACCGAACCGCCTGCCCCGACGTGACCCCCTCGTTGACGATGAGCGCGTCCGACGCCGCTTCGGCCATCGCGGCCCCCAACTCCCCCTTGGAGGCGCGGGGGTCGTCCGGATCCGGCGCTGCGGGACGGCCGGCCTCGTGGAACGCCGCGACGCGTTCGCGGGCGTTCGCGAGCCGAGCCGCCCGCTCGTCGTCCGAGAGCGCCTCTGACACGAGCTCCGTCAGCTCGGCCAGCACGTACGTGGGGTCGCCGAGGACGGAGGCGTCGGCCGGCCAGTTCTTTCCGAGCTCCCAGCCGTCCGGTCCGATCTGGACGATCGTGGCGTCGGCGAGGAGCTCCGACTCGTGTGCGAGCGACGTCGTCGCCGAGCCGCAGCCGACGAAGACGACGGTGTCGCCGTCGACGGTCTCGACGAAGCCGGACTCGGTGCCGGGGACGGTCCCTCCCCAGAGCTCGTGGTCGGTCGGGAAGCTCGCCTCGGCGGTGATGAACTCGCCGTGGACCCGGAGGCCGGCGGCCTCGGCGAGGTCGACGGCCGCCTCGATCGCGTCCGGCCCGGACCGGGCGACCTCGTCGCCGATCACCATCACCGGCTCGTCGGCGGCCGTCAACAGCTCCGCGGCGGCCGCGACCGCGTCCGGGTCGCCGCGGCCGGCGTCGGGGATCGGGCCGAGCCGCTGGACGTCGGCCTCCGTCTCCGCCAGCATCACGTCGACGGGGAGTTCGAGGAAGACGGGGCCGGTCGGCGGCGTGAGCGCCTGCCTGACGGCCCGTCGAAGCATGGCCGGGAGCGCGTCGGCGGACGGGACGGAGGCGCTCCACTTGGTGTATTGGTCGACCAGCGCCTCGAGATCGCCGTGGAGGATCGGCTCCTCGTGTTGGAAGTCCGTATCGTAGTTGCCGGCGGTGACGAGGAGCGGACAGCCCGAGAACGCCGCGCCGATGACGTTGCCCAAGCCGTGAGCGAGCCCGGGGGCGACGTGGAGGTTGGTGACGGCGAGCGGGGTCACCGCGTCGTCGTGATGCGAGTGGTACCGCCGGGTCGTCGCGTAGCCGGCCGCCATCCCGACCGCGACGTCCTCGTGGAGTCCGAGGACGTACTCTATCGAGCTGTCTGCGACCGCCTGGACCGTCGGCAACTCCGTGGTTCCGGGGTTGCCGAAGACGTGTTTCACGCCGTACTCCTCCAGCGCGCCGACCAGATATTCCGCCCCGGTAACAGACATACTTGGTGAGTCTCTCCGGATCGAAAAAACCGTTGTGGCTCCGCCGACGCCGCACATCGCCGTCCGGCGTCGTATCAGCCGACCGGCGGACGCGGAACGGCCGTTCTCGCCGCAGGACCTGAGTAGGTGTCGTTTATATGACCACGCATGACACGGGATACGCCGGAGTCGGACGATGACTCCCGCGCGAGCCACTCCCGATCGGACGAGGACCCGCTGGACGCCGCCGACCTGAATCAGTTCGACCGCTTCTCGAGGCGGATCCTCGACGGACTCACCCGGACCGACCGCGACCTTCGTTCCGGCGCCGAACTCCGGGGTCTCCGCAGAGGAGTGTCGACACCCCTCGCGACGGCCGTCGCCTTTCTGTCGATCTCGGCGATGAGCCACGTCTGTGGCGGCGTGGTCTTCGGAACGCGCGGCGTGGTCAACGCCTTTCTGGCGGCGGGCACCGTCGCCGTCACCCTCCCGTCGCTCGGCGCGTGGCTGAACCGGTCGACGATCGAGCCGGCCGAACGGATCCACGCCGCGGTCCAAACGGCTCTCGGAGCCGGTCTGCTCGTGGCCGGGTTCAGCCTCCAGCTCGTCGCGCCGTTCTTCGGGATCGTGTCCTGGACCCCCGTCGTGCTCCCGGTCGGGTGTCCCGGAGCCGTGGTCGGAGGAGTCGTCACGATTGGCGTCGTCATTCTCGTTCATAATCGGCTGACCCGCAACATCGACGAAACGAAACCGCGGCCGGACTCCGGACGGACGCACGCTGACGCGGGTGAGACGGACACGGCCGGTGAGAACGCAGGTACGGCCGATGAGC
>CAZKXC010000121.1:0-5757 GCA_964556645.1 uncultured Halobellus sp. | reverse complement strand
CTGGTCGGCGGAGAGCTGTTGTTTATCACGCTGATCGTCGTTCGGTTCGCGTGAGTCCTCAAAGCGTCGAGAGGCCGCCGGGAAGGGATCGGGCCGCTACGAGTCGATGACGCGCTCGATGTCGTCGTCGATATCGTCGCGGGCCCTGGTGTTCGTGACGAGGCTCACGGCGATCATCACGACGATCGCGACCAAGAGCGTCAGCGCCTCGCCGGCGGAGCCGTGCGGCAGCGAAAAGCCGTAAAACTGGACAGCGATCGCCAGTCCGAGGTTGCCGAACAACGCGATAATGCCGGCGGCCACCGCTCCCTCGGTGGTGGCTCCCTTCCAGTTCAGGCCGATGCCGAGCAACGGAACGATCGCCGCCGCAAACAACCCCCAGCCGACGACACCGAGGAGGCCGACGAGAATCTCCACGTAGTACACGAGAAGCACCGACACGAGGATAATCAGCGCGGTCGCCACCCGGTGTGCGCGCAGCTCCTGACGGTCGGAATCGTACTCGAACCCGAGGCTCTCTGGGATGTCCCGCGCCAGGTTCGCGGCACCGATGTTGATGAACGCGTCGCTGGTGCTCATCACCGCGCCGACGGCGGCGGCCAACACGACTCCCGCGACGAGCGCGGGCGTGAACTCGACGAGGAAGATCGGCGCGGCGTTATCGGGATTCGCGAGTTCGGCGAACTGTCCAGTCTCGACCAGCGACCGCATTCCGACGCCGAGCGAGAGCATCATGAGCGACGCCGCGAAGTACGACAACGCGGCGATCGGCGCGCCCCACTTCAACAGCTTCGGGTCACGAAGCATGTACAGTTTGTGTGCCATGTGCGGCTGTCCGGAGTTGCCGACGAGGAACAGAAAGTACCAGGTGAGCCCGAGCATGACCGGGAACGCGCCGAACGCGCCCGCGAGTTCCGGTATCTGACTGCTCAGCTCCTGGTTCATCGCGTTGAAACCGTTGACCGTGTCCAATGCGAGAAAGAAGACGACGACGCTGCCGACCACCATGATCCCACCCTGGATGAGATCCGTGAAGACGCCCGCGATCATGCCGCCGCCGATGGTGTACACGGAGATGACGACGAGACCGATCACGAGCGCGACCGCCTCGCTCACTCCCAGCACCGTCTGGAGGACGAACGCGATAGCGAGGAACTGAACGCCGAGGTAGGAGATGACTCCCAACAACACCGACAGCGACACCAACAGCCGCACCGCTTCGCTGTCGAATCGCGCGAATGCGGCGTCGGGGATCGTGAGTATTTCGCGCGCTTCGGCCATCAGTCGCATCTTCTTGCCGAGCACGAACCACGACACCGGGAACGCGAGCGGCGCAACGATGGCGATCCAGAGGAATCCGTAGCCGCCGTCGTAGAACAATCCGGGCCCGCCGATGAAGCCGAACCCGCTCATGATCGAGGCGAACGCGGCGAACGCAACCGCCCAGATGCCGAACCGCTTGCCCGCGACCAGAAAGTCCGACGTCGACTTCGTCTGGCCGGTGGCCCAGACCCCGATGGCGGCGATCCCAAGCAGATAGACGGCGACGATGCCGACGATGAGCGGATTCATCGTCTCCGTGGTCGACACCTGTGTGACCGCGGCCGCGAGAACGCCCGTCATTCGTTCCCCTCCTCGGAGTCGACCGCGCGGAACTCGGCGACCTGTTTTTCATCCCAGATGTACGCGCTAAACAGGTACGGATACGCGAACATCAGGTACAACGCGGGCGGCATCCATAACCCGTAGACGACGACCGCGGTCGCCCGCGGAAACCCGAGCCAGTACGTCGGATCGGCGTACGTCGGGTTCTGAAAGTGGAAGTACCACAACAACGCGAACGCGGCGCCGAGAATGAGCCACAGTCCGGCCACCGTCAGTTTGAATGCGTTCGTGTCGTGGCGTTGCTCGGACGATTGGACGCCCAACAACACGTACAATCCGATAAACGCCACCGCGCTCGCCGAGAACGCAATCTGTCCGACCTGTCCGCCGACGTACATCGCCGCGAGCATTCCCAGCGCGGCTATCAACCCCGCAACGACGTACTTGTCGTCTGTGAGATCAAGGTTCAGTGCCATGCGTGACAGCAAACAACATGGATAAACACTATATAAAAACTTTGAAACTGTAACTTCACGAGTAACGAACGGCCGACTCGCCGTACGTTTCGCTTGCCCACTCCGCGAAGTCGCTCGCGTCGTACGTGCGAGAAAAGTGGTAGAACTCCAGGTGGTCCTCCGTTGTTTCGACGCTGAGCTTCGGCTTGCGAATCCACGATCCCTCCTCGATGCGGATCGCGGGCGCTCCCGACAACGAAACGCTGCGATTGTGCTCGTCAGCGAGCACTACCGACCGCGATCGAGTCGCGTGCTCCCGGCCGATTTCGGTCGCACGCCGCTCGCGGCCGTCCTGCCGAAGCAGGAACGATTTGTACGATTCTCCGGCAAACACCAACAACAGGCGATCGGGTTCGAACAACAGCTCGTAGTGACGGAACGACCGCGGAGAGATCTGGTACCACTGTGACTCCCACCACCGAGGGGGCTCTCGGTCCGGAACCCGGCCCGGATCGAGGTCACTCATCGGCCGTGTCCACGGACATCGGCGGCAGTTCGAGCCGGAGAACCGCCGCCGCGTACGTCTTTCCCTGGCTGTCGTACCGAAGGCTGCGCTGACCGCCGCCGTCGAGCGCCTCGGTGGCGACGAAGTTGAACCCCGAGAGATTCGGCAGGCGGTATCGGGTCACCGTTCCGTCGACGAAACCGTCGAACAGATCGGCGACGCGAGCGGCGGTGAGTTGGCGATCCAGGCGGCGATACGCGGCCTCGGACTCGGCGATGATGCCGACGTTGAACGTGTTCGCCTTGTCGCCCGACCGCCCGTACGCGATCTCCTCGACTCGGACAGCTCGTTCCGGCGACGCGCCGCTAGCGTCGTCACGCATCGCCGTTCACCGCCGGTTCGACGGCCGATTTCGGCACCAGCGTCGGCCACACGTCGATGATCGGACGGGGGCGCGGTCGTCCGCTGTCGGTGAGTCCCGTCACGCTCGGCGGGCCGGCAAGCGACAACGGAGCGAACTCGGTCGCCAGCCGGCGGAGGTCGTCGCGGTCCGGACCGCGCGCTGCGAACCGAAGCAACACCTCGTTGTGGTCGTCGCGGTTTGGCGCCGCCGGACCGTGAGCCGCGTCGTGGCCGACGAACTCCGCACGGGTGTCTCGAACCGTCAGCCCGCGGTCGTCGATCCGTGACCGGATCACCGACGCCGCGCGCTTCGCCTTCGCCAGCGCGTCCGGCCGGGAGTACAACATGTTCCCCGCGATTCGATACCCGTTCTCGAAGTGGACGCTCACCTTGTATGAGTCGGGCGGCGCGTCGCCCGCACACCCCGCAATCGCCACGGTGTCGTCGTCGACCTCGGTTATTTTCGGCGCGGTGAAATCCGCAGCCACGTCGGGCGTCAGGTAGGCCCGCGGATCGCCGATCTCGTACACCAGCTGCTGCGCGACCGTCGCCCGCGACACCTCGCCGCCGGTGTCGTCCGGCTTGGTGAGTCGCATCTCGCCGTCGGAATCGACCGCAACGATCGGAGAGCCGACGTCGCGGTAGTCGATCGCCTCCCAGCGTCGCGTCGAGTTGCCGCCCGTCACCTGCGTCCCACACTCGATGAGGTGGCCGGCGACGGTGCCGGCCGCGAGGCGGTCGTGGTGGGATCGGTCCCATCCGTACTCGTGGATCAGCGGGCCGAGCGCCAGCGCCGGGTCCACCACTCGTCCTGTGATCACCACGTCAGCGCCCGTGTCGAGCGCCGCCGCGACCGGGAACGCCCCCAGGTACGCTGCGGCAGTCACGACGTCGGAGGCCACCGCCGTGTACGGCGTCTCTCCCTCGAACGGCTCCAGACCGTGATCGGCGTGAAGCGTCTCCAGCCGTCCGGTGAGGTCGTCGCCGGTGACGGTCGCGACGGTCGCGTCGACCCCCTGCTCGTCGGCGTGCTCGCGAACCCGAGCCGCACACGACGCCGGATTGAGCCCGCCGGCGTTGGTGACCACTCGCACGTCGCGGTCGACCAACTCCGCGAGGTTGTTCGCGACCACGTACTCGATGAAGTCGGTGGCGTACCCCTTCTCCGGGTCGCGGTCTCGGAGCCGGTCGAGAACGCCCATCGTCACCTCCGCGAGGTACTCAAGTTGGAGGTAGTCGAACTCGGCTCCCGACGCCAAGAGCCGTTCCGTCGCGTCCGGATAATCGCCCCAAAAGCCGGCGGCGTTCGCGATCCGGACGGTCATTCGCTCAGCTCGTCGATCAGCTCCTCGGCGCGGTCCTGACGCACCGCCTCCTCGGCGACCATCCGGGCAGCCACCTCTTCGACGAGGTCGCCCGTCGCTCCCGCCTGTACCGCGATGTTCTTGGCGTGAAGGCTCATGTGGCCGCGCTGGATCCCTTCGCTCACGAGCGCGCGAAGCCCCGCAAAGTTCTGTGCGAGTCCGACTGCCGCGAAGATGCCGGCGAGCTCGTCGGCAGAATCGACGTCGAGGAGGTCGACCGCCGCCTCCGCCGTCGGCTGGAGCCGGGTCGCACCGCCCACCGTCCCGACCTGTATCGGGAGCTCGATGCTACAGGCGAGGCGGCCGTCGGCGTCGACCTCGTACGTCGTCAGTGGTCCGTATCCGTCCCGCGCCGCGTAGGCGTGAGCCCCCGCCTCGATGGCTCGCCAGTCGTTGAACGTCGCCGTCGCGACCGCGTCGATCCCGTTCATGATCCCCTTGTTGTGCGTCGCCGCGCGGTACGGGTCGCCGGCCGCGAACGCCCAGGCGTCCACGATCCGATCGCGGATCTCCGTGCCGGACAGTTCGACGTCGTCGGTTTCTAACGCGTTGGGCTCGACCGTACACGTCGCGCGGGCCAGTCGGCGGTCCGCGAGGTTCGAGAGGATTCGAAGCGAGACGGTCCCGCCGGTCAGCGCCTCGATCTCCGGTGCCAGCGCCTCCGCCATCGTGTTGACCGCGTTCCCGCCCATCGCGTCGCGGACGTCGACGATCAGGTGTGTGACGAGCATCTCGCCGCGCGGGGTGTCGACGACCCGGACCTCGACTGCCTCACAGCCGCCGCCGTGTTCGACCAGCACCGGGTCCTGTTCGTTCGCGAGGTCGATCAGGTCGGCCGTCGCATCGAGCACCGTCGACTTCGCGTGGTGTGGCGCCGGCACGTCGGTGGCCTGGATCTGTGCGATCATGATCGGCCCAGAAACGTCGGTGATGAACCCGCCGGTGTCGCGGGCCATGCGCGCACCGAACGACGCGGCGGCGACAACGCTCGTCTCCTCGACCGCCATCGGAACGAGGGTGTCCTTGCCATCGATAACAAAGTTCGTCGCGATACCGACCGGATACGCGAGCGTTCCCACGACGTTTTCGCTCACCGCGTCCGCGTCGTCGATGTCTACCGTCCCGCCCCGCAACGATTCGACGGTCTCCGGGTCGACGCCGGCGTCGACGAGCGCCTGTCGGCGCTCCGCGGGTGACCGCTTGTAGAAGCCGGCGATGCGTGAATCCATGTGCGTGGGTGCTACACTATCATTATTAATGTTGGGATGGCGGGGAGACGAGCCATCGAAGCCGGAGCCGCCTCGCCTCTCACAGGCCGGACGAATCGGTCGCAGAACGCTCTCGATGGCGCCGATAGAATCGCGATGAGAACGGGTCACGGAACGAAAATCGCACAGGAAGATGCACCGTCCGGGAATTGAACCCG
>CAZKXC010000120.1:0-6125 GCA_964556645.1 uncultured Halobellus sp. | reverse complement strand
GCCGGCCTCCGGCGGTAGGATCGGCCGTCACCGCGCCGAAGACCGACCGCGGATCACGACATCGGGTCCTGGCTCGCCCGCCGCTCGCCGGACTTGTCGAGCCAGTGGCAGGCGACGGCGTGCTCGTCGGAAGACTCGCCGTCTGTCGAGATCGTCTCGACGCGGTCCGGCGGCTCGACCGTCCCGGACGCGCCGGCGACGGCCTGGAGTTGGGGTTCGGCGTCGGCACACTCGTCGCCGAGGTACTCCGGACACCGGGTTCGGAACCGACATCCCGACGGCGGGTCGATCGGACTCGGCGGGTTCCCCTCCAACAACGACTCGTGGCGTTTCCGGTCGCCGTCCACCCGCGGAATCGAGTGGAGCAGCGATCGGGTGTACGGATGTTGGGGGTTGCCGAAGATGTCTTCTTTTCTGCCGCGTTCGACGATCTGTCCCAGGTACATCACCGCCACGCGGTCGCTGATGTGTTTGACGACGCTCAGGTCGTGTGCGATGAACACGTACGAGAGTCCGTACTTCTGTTGCAGGCGCTTCATCAGGTTGATGATCTGCGCCTGAACGCTCACGTCCAGCGCGGAGACGGGCTCGTCGGCGATGATCAGGTCCGGCTCGACCGCGAGCGCGCGGGCGATCCCGATCCGCTGGCGCTGCCCGCCCGAGAACTCGTGTGGATACCGGTCGAGGTGTGATTCCTGGAGTCCGACCTCGTCGAACAGCTCGACGAGCCGGTCTCGCTTGGCGTCACCGGCGGCGATGTCGTGAACCTCCAGCGGCTTGCCGACGATTTCGCCGGCGGTCTTGCGCGGGTTGAGCGACGACATCGGGTCCTGGAAGATCACCTGAACCCGTTTTCTGAGCCGCTTGAGGCCGTCGCCGCTCAGCCCGGTGATGTCGTCGCCGTCGAACTCCAAGGTGCCGGCAGACGGGTCGTACAGCCGGGAGAGCACGCGGCCGAGCGTGGTCTTGCCACAGCCTGACTCGCCGACCAGCCCGAGCGTCTCCCGCTCGCCGACCGCGAGGTCCACCCCGTCGACCGCCTTGACGTACTGTGGTTCGCCGAAGAACCGGTCGAGGAGTCCCGTCTCGGTCGCGAAGTACTTCTGGATGCCCGTCGCGCGGAGCAGCGGCTCGTCGTCGGCGTCTGGCGGATCGCCGGCCGTCGCTCCGCTCGTCTCGGACAGGTCAGTACTCATCGCCGTCACCTCCGTCGGCGTCCGCTTCGGCCGGGCCGAGCCGGTCTCCGCCGTCGGTTCGCGCGCTCGCGTCGACGGGAGCCGCGGTCGGCGCGTCGGGTCCGCGGGCCTCGACGTCGAGCCGCCGTTCGAGTGCCGCGACGGCCTCGTCTGTCACCTCGCCGACGTGGCCCGACTCGTCGACCGGGACGTGCTCGTTCTCGCGGTGACACCGAACGATGTGGCTCTCCGTGCCCGGCGCGTCGACCTCGTACTCGACGAGCGGGCGGTCACACAGCTCGAAGGCGTACTCACACCGGTCCCGAAACGGACAGCCCGACGGCTTGTCGATCAGGTCCGGGACCGTTCCCTCGATGACGCTGAGCCACTCGCGGTCGTCGTCGATCCGGGGGATGCTCGCGAGCAGCCCTTCGGTGTACGGGTGGTGTGGGTCCTCGAAGATGTCGTCGACGTGTCCGGTCTCCATGAACTCCGAGGCGTACATCACGGCGACCCGGTCGCACGTCTCTCTGACGACGCCGAGGTCGTGGGTGATGAGCAGCACAGAGATGCCGAACTCGTCGCTCAACTCGAGCAGCTCGTTGAGTATCTGTGCCTCGATGCTCACGTCCAATGCCGTCGTCGGCTCGTCGGCGATGATAAGCGACGGGTCGCCGGCGAGCGCCTGCGCGATGACGACGCGCTGGCGCATGCCGCCCGAGAGCTGGTGTGGATACTCCGTCGCCCGTTTTTCCGGTTCGGGGATGCCGACCGTTTCCAAGAGCTCCACGGCTCGCTGCCAGGAGTGGCTGTCCGTCGAGGTGCCGGTGACGTACTTGCGGGTCATCTCGCTCCAGAAGCCGGCCCGCTCGCCGGCGTCGCCGTGGTGGCGAACGACCTCGGCGATCTGCTCGCCGATCGTCATCACCGGGTTCAGGCTGGTCATCGGGTCTTGGAAGATCATGCTGATCTCCCCGCCGCGGATCGAGCGCATCTCCGACTCCGTCAGCGAGAGCAGGTCGGTGCCGTCGAACCGAACCGCGTCCGCCTCGACGGTTCCGGCGTCGTCGAGCAGCCGCATCACCGACAACGCCGTGACGCTCTTGCCGGAGCCGGACTCGCCCACGACGCCGAACACCTCTCCCGACTCGATGTTGAACGAGATGCCGTCGACCGCCGTGAGCGTCCCTTGTCCCGTCTCGAACGACGTTTTCAGGCCGCGGACGTCCAACAACGGGTCGGTCATTCGGTATCCACCTCTCGGACGTCGAAGGCGTCACGAAGCGCGTCGCCGAACAGGTTGATTCCAAGCACCGTGATCATGATGAGGAGGCCGGGGATGATCGATATCCACCAGGCCTGGGTGATGAAGTCTCGTCCCTGTCCCAGGAGGGACCCCCACGTCGGGGTCGACGGCTTCACGCCGAGCCCGAGGAACGAGAGCGTCGCCTCCGCGAGCATGGCGCGGGCCACGAGCACCGTGAACTGGACGATGATCGGCGCGACGGTGTTCGGAAGCACCTCCTCGAAGATGACTTCCATGTCGCTGAGCCCGACGCTCTCGGCGGCCAGCATGTACTCTTCTTCGCGGATCGAGAGCACCTCGCCGCGGGTGATCCTGGCGAAGTCGTCGATGTACGCGAAGCCGACCGCGACGACGACGTTCCAGACGCCCTGCCCGAAGATCGCGACGAGCATGATGGCGATGAGCAGCCAGGGGAACGCCCACATCACGTCGACGCTCCGCATCAGGACGTCGTCGACCCGGCCGCCGTAGAAGCCGGAGACGAGCCCGATGAGCACGCCGAGGATGGAGCCGAACAGAACGGCTCCCAGCCCCACGCCGAGGCTGACCCGTGCGCCGAACATCAGCCGCGAGAGGAGGTCTCGCCCGAACGAGTCGGTCCCGAGCGGCGCCTCACCCGACAACGCGGGCGCCTGAAGCGGCGCGAAGTCCTGGGCCATCGGGTCGTGCGGCGCCAGCTCCGGGGCGAACACCGCCGCGAGAACGAACAACGTGACGATGACCACGCCGATTTTGGCCTTCAGGTCGCGTCTGACCGTGTCGGCGAACTGTTCGATGAGGTCGGTCCGAAGACCGAATATTCTGCCGTTCGTGGTGTCGAAGCGGCTCGACACGGTCACTCACCACCGCCGTACTTGATTCGTGGGTTGATCATCGTGTACAAGAGGTCGATGACGATGTTCGCGAGGACGAACACGAACGCGATGACGAGCACCGTTCCCTGGATCACCGGGAAGTCGCGCCGGTTGATCGATCCGATGAGGAGACGGCCGAGACCGCGGATCCCGAAGACGATCTCGACGGCGACGACGCCGCCAAGGACGACTGCGAGGAAGATCCCCGCGAGCGTGACCACCGGGATCAGCGCGTTCTGCAGCCCGTGTTTGAACAACACCAGGTTGGAGCTCAGTCCCTTCGCGCGCGCCGTCCGCATGTAATCCTCGTTGAGCACCTCGAGCATCGAGGAACGCATCATTCGCATCAGGATGCCGCCGTACGGGAAGCCGACGGCGAACGCCGGCAGGAGGATCGATTTGAACCACGGCCAGACGCCCTCGCCCAGCGGCGTGTATCCGAACGTCGGGATCGCCTCGACGTTCACCCCGATGAGCAGGATCAGGACGATCCCGATCCAGAACGCCGGCATGCTGATGCCGAAGAACGCGACCGCCGTCGACAGGTAGTCTTCGACCTCGTAGCGCCGCACCGAGCTGAGTATCCCCGTCGGGATGGCGACCACGAGCGCGATCACCATGCCGAGCGCCGCGATGCTCACCGTCGGACCGGCGACCTGAGCGAGCGAGCCGAGGACGGGTTCGCCCGTCCGGATCGACTCGCCGAGGTTGCCCGAGAGAAGCCGTCGGAGCCACCGCAGGTACTGGATGTACAACGGCTGGTTGAGTCCGAGCTCCGTCCGCAGCGCCTGGAGCGTCTCCGTGTCGACGTCGCCGCCGAGCATCAGTCGCGCCGGGTCGCCGGGGATCGACCGAACCGCGGCAAACACCACGGTGACGACGAAAAACATCACGAACACGGAGTGTAACAGCCGCTTGAGTAGGTACTGTTTCAACCCCATGCGTCGTCACCCGGGTCGGATTCCGATGGGATCACGGCTGTGAGCGAGACGTGGACTGTCGAGACGGGTCGCACGCTACCCATCCAGCGAGGCGGTGCGGAAGACGCTGAGCCCCACCTGTGTGCTGACGCCGCTGAGGCCGCTGACCGCCGCCTTCGGGTTCAACGGGTGCACCGTCGGGGCGTACGGCGCGTCTTCGACGAACTGTTCGTGGATACCCTGGTACAGATCGGCGCGGTCGTCGAGGTTGGGCGTCGCGTTCGCCTCGTTGATCAGTTCGCTGAACTCCTCGCTGAAGTAGAGTGAGCGCTGCCACGCTCCCTCGCCCGTCTCCTCGTTGGGGTTGCCGAACTGCTTGAACTCGGACATCCACGGGTCGATGTCGGCGGCGCCGCCGTACGCGACCAGCTCCTGTTCGTACCGGTACGTGTTGTCCCAGAACGACGATTGTTGCTGGATGTCGAGCTCGAGCTCGATGCCGACCTCGCTCAGCTGGTCCTGGACGACGGTCAGTTCGCGCTCGTTTTCGGGCAGCGCAAGCACCGTGAGTTCCAGTCTGGGATCGCCGGTGTAGCCGGCTTCCTCCAGGAGTTGTTCGGCGGTCTCGGGGTCGTGGTAGAAGCCCGGCTCCGGCTCGCCGTCGTTGAGCGCGCTGTACACCCACCCCTGTGCCGGGTTGTACAGCATGTGTGCCGGCTCCGCGTAGTTGAACCAGCCCCGCTGGGCCACCGCCTCGCGGTCGATCGCCATGCTGATCGCCTTGCGGACGCGCACGTCCGCGGTCGGGAGGTCCTGGTCGTTCCACATCGTGGTCGGGTCCTCGTCGAAGCCGCTGATCCACCGCACCGTCTCGACGTGGTCGGCCGGGTTCGTACACAACATCGCCAGCCCGGAGAACTCGCCCGCGCTCGTGGTCTGGACGGTGAGGTTGTCACGCGCCTCGGCCTGCTGGGCGAACTCGCCCGTGAGCAGGTTCGCGAAGTCGATTTCGCCGCCGTTGAGCGCGGACCACATCGTGCTCGGCTCCGGAATGAGATCGATGTCGACGCCGTCGACGTACGGGAGCTGATTGCCGTCCGCGTCGGTCTCCCAGTAGTCGTCGTACGCGTCGAGCGTGAGCGACTCGCCGGGCGTCCGGTCGGTGAGCTCGAACGGGCCGCTGCCGATCGGCATCCGGGCGTACTGCTCGGGGTCGTCGGCCGCGCTCTCGTGGACGATGGTGCCGGCGCGGCCGGGACCGCGGATCATGAACGAGACGAACGGGGCGTACGGCTCCGCGAGCGTGATCGTCAGGTTCAGCCCGTCCGCCTCGATGGAGTCGACGTTCGCCAGCTTCCCCTGGTGTGGCGACGTGTCCATCCCCTGGAGCCGTTCGAGCGACCACTTGACCGCCTCGGCGTCGAGCGTGTCCCCGTTGTGGAACGTCATCCCCTCGTGGAGCTCGAACTCGTACGTGCGGTCGTCCGGGAGCGACCAGTTCGCGGCCGCGTCGCCGACGATCTCGACGTCTTCGTTGATCTTCAACAGCCCGTTAAACAGGTTCGAGTGGATCTCGATCTGGATCCCGAGATCGACCATGTGGGGGTCGAGGAACTCGACCTCGTCCGTGAGCCACCCGGCGCGGATCCGGTTCCCGCCGGAGTCCGTGTCGCCCCCGTCGCTGTCGGAGTCCGTGTCGCCGCCGTCGCCGTCGCTGCCCCCGTCGCCGCCGCTGCCGCCGCCGTCGCCGCCGAGACAGCCCGCCGTCGCACCGATACCTGCAGCACCGAGCAGTTTCACCGTCGTTCTCCGATCGATCTTTGGGCCTTCGAGGTCCGATCTGCTGATGTCGTCAGTCATTTCGACAATA
>CAZKXC010000119.1:3181-6192 GCA_964556645.1 uncultured Halobellus sp. | reverse complement strand
CGGATGAGGTCCTCGTTGAGCGCGCGCCGGTAGATGACGGAGGCGACCTCTCGGACGGAGCGGGGGACACCGAGGGCGCTCGCCATCCGGTCGATCTCAGAAAGCGCGAACTGCAGGTTGCGCTCGCCGGCGTCTTTCGTCCGGATCCGTTCTTGCCACTTCCGCAGCCGGTGCATCTGCGAGCGCTTCTCCGAGGAGAGCGACCGGCCGTAGGCGTCCTTGTCCTTCCAATCGATCGTGGTCGTCAACCCCTTGTCGTGCATCGTCTCCGTGATCGGCGCGCCGACGCGGGACTTCGACTGCCGCTCGGAGTGGTTGAACGCCCGCCACTCGGGACCGCGGTCGATCGTTTGTTCGTCCAACACCAGCCCGCACTCCTCACAGATGAGCTCCTGGTCCGCGTCGGTGACGATCTCGCCCGAGTCACACTCCGGGCAGGTGATCGCGTCCTCGTCGGATTCTCGCTCGGTATCCCGCTCCTGCTGACGCTGCCGGCTCGGACGTACCATTATAAGAGTCCTGGCCGCTGCCGTATTTAAACCTTTCCGCAAACCATACATACGGTGTATCTTCGACCCGGTTCCGTGGGGGATCGTCGTCGCGTCCGCGAGGCTCGCGCCGGCCGTCGACCTCTCGGCGCGAGAGGATCGGATTTTTAATCCATACCGACGTAGCCTCGGAGCAGATGTACGACGACATTCTGGTGCCGACGGACGGGAGTCCCGCCTCGGACGCCGCGATCGACCACGCGATCGACCTCGCGGACCGGTACGGGGCCCGTCTCCACGCGCTCTACGTCGTCGACGGCTCCGCGTACTCGACGCTGGAGGCCGGCTCGGAGATCGTCATCGACGCGCTCGAGGCGGAAGGCGAGCAGGCGACCGACCGCGTCGCCGACGCCGCTGCCGCCGCGGGCGTCGAGACGACGACGACGGTGACGTCCGGGACGGCGTACCGGGCCATCCGCGAGTACGCCGACGAACAGGCGGTCGACATGATCGTGATGGGGACACACGGACGCAAGGGACTCGACCGATACCTCCTCGGGAGCGTGACCGAGCGGGTGGTTCGAACCGCGGACGTCCCCGTGTTGACCGTCAGACAATCCGGCGATGAGTGACACGCGACCGCGCGGCCACGGCCGTCTGTAGCCATGCGGGACTGGCTCTCACACCGGGTCGTCGCCTCGCCGGACGAGGTGGCGCTGGTGCGTGCGGAGGACGGAGAAGCCTGGACGTACGCCGACCTCGACCGGCTCGTCTCGGAGACGGCCGGGCGGCTCGCCGCACACGGCGTCTGTGACGACGACCGGGTCGGCGTCCTCACGCCGCCGTACGTCGGCACCGTCGGCATGGTCCACGCGATGATGCGCATCGGCGCGACGTTCGTCCCGCTCGGCGAGGGGCTCACGCCGCGGGAGCTGAGCGAGCGCGTCGAGCGAGCCGACCTCGACGTCGTCGTCTGTGCCGAATCGACGGAGTCGCAGGCGCTCTCGGCGAGCGACCAGGTTCCCGTCCTCTCCGTCGACGAGCCGAGCGACGACGCGGTCACCGCCATCCACGGCACGGAGCCGGCGCCGGTCGACCCGGCCGACTGGGCGTTCGACGACCGGCTGTGCGTGCTTTTCACCTCCGGGACGACCGGCGCGGCAAAGCCGGTCCCGCTCACCGCGGGCAACGTGTACGCCTCCGGGGTCGCCTCCGCGTTCCGGCTCGGCGTCGACCCCGACGACCGCTGGCTCGTCTCGCTCGCGCTCCATCACATGGGCGGGCTCGCCCCGGTGTACCGGTCGGCGTTGTACGGCACGACGCTCGTGCTCCGCGAGGGATTCGACCCGGGCGGAGCCGCAGACGACATCGACCGGTACGACGTGACCGGCGTCTCGCTCGTTCCGACGATGCTCAAACGGATGCTCGACCGGCGAGGAACCCTCGCCGAGTCGCTGCGCGTCGTCCTGCTCGGCGGGGCACCCGCGCCGGACGAGCTGATCGAGCGCTGTCGGGACTACTCGATCCCGGTCTACCCGACGTACGGGATGACCGAGGCGGCCTCGCAGGTGGCGACGGCCACTCCGCAGGGGACGCGCGGGCGAATCGGCACGGTCGGTCGGCCGCTCTTCGGGACCGACGTCACCGTCGTCGACGAGGACGGAACGCCCGTGGCGCCGGGCGAGACGGGCGAGATCGTCGTGGACGGCCCGACGATAACCCCGGGATACCTCGGATCGGAGACGACCGGCTCGGCGTTCGGACCGTACGGGCTCCACACCGGCGACGTGGGACGGATCGACGAGGACGGATACCTGTACGTGCTCAACCGGCTCGACGACCGGATCCTCTCGGGCGGTCAGAACGTCGAACCGGGTGAGGTGGCCGGCGTTCTCACGGAACACTCCGCGATCGAAGACGTCGCCGTCGTCGGGATCGACGACGACGAGTGGGGCGAGCGCGTGGCGGCGCTCGTCGAGGTCACGGATAGTAACGAATTGACCGTCAACCGCTCGGCGTCGGACGAGACCGAACGCCAGAACGGCGACGACGCCGGCGAAGCGGAGCGCCGACTCGAAGACGAGACGCTCGTGACGTTCGCCCGCGAGCGGCTCGCCGGCTTCAAGATCCCGAAGACGGTCGCGTACACCGACGAGCTCCCGCGGACCGTCTCGGGGACGATCGACCGAGACGCCGTCCGCGACCGGCTCGTCGAGGAGGGGCACGACCCGCGAGGCGGCTTCGGGAGCGCCGGCTTCGAGCCGGCAGAGCCCGAATCGGCCGAGGTCGACGCGGACCCCCCTGCCGATTCGGCCGCCCTCGGCGGGCGTTCCGAGCCCAGCGCGGACCTCGAAGCCGACGGGATCGAGCCGAAACGGGCACAAACCGATCTCACCGCGGAGGTCTTCACCGAAGACGAGACCGAACCGTCCGACCGCGACCCCGACGAGGGCGGCACGAGCGACGCGAGCGATGCGACCGACGGCGGCGGGGGATCCGACGACGCCGACACGGCCGACGACG
>CAZKXC010000119.1:0-3081 GCA_964556645.1 uncultured Halobellus sp. | reverse complement strand
AGCGATGCGACCGACGGCGGCGGGGGATCCGACGACGCCGACACGGCCGACGACGATACGCCGGGACCCGAGTGAGGACCCCGTCTGCCGGTCTCGCCGCGGCGCTCGGGCGGGCAGCGGTCCGAGAAACACACTCAAGTGGCGTCGCTCGGACGGGTGCGTATGACTCGGGTCGAGCGCGTCGCCGACACGACCGCCCACACCGGCGAAGGGCCGGTGTGGCACCCTGCCGAGCAGCGGCTCTACTGGGTCGATATCCCCGCGGGACGGCTGTACCGATACGACCCGGAGACCGGCGAGAACGCGGTCGCCTACGAGACCGACGGCGTCCCGCTCGGCGGCGTCACCGTCGAGGCCGACGGCGCCCTCTTGTTGTTCACCCGCGGGCAGATAGAACGGCTGGTTCCGGGCGAGGAGACGACCGACGTGATCGCGACCGTCGACGCCGACACCCGGTTCAACGACGTGATCGCCGACCCCGAGGGACGGGTGTTCGCGGGAACGATGCCCGGCGCCGACGCCCTCGGTGACCTCTATCGAATCGACCCCGGCGGCTCTGCGAGCGTCGTCGTCGAGGGAGTGAACGTTCCGAACGGCATGGGCTTTTCGGGCGACGGCACCACGTTCTTTCTCACCGAGTCGGAGAAACGGCGGATCGACGCGTTCGACTACGCGTACACCAGCGGCGCGATCGGAAACCGTCGGGCGTTCGTCGAGACGCCGCCGGGAGACGGCGTTCCGGACGGGATGACCGTCGACGCCGAGGGATACCTCTGGTCTGCCCGCTGGGACGGCGGCCGGCTCGTGCGGTACGACCCGACGGGCAGACCGGTTCGCGAGGTCGCGGTTCCCGCCCGGAAGGTGTCCTCGCTCGCCTTCGCCGGTCCGGGGCGCACGGAGCTGTACGCCACGACCGCGCTGACGGACGGCGACCGAGCCGCCGAGGGCGAGGGGGCCGGCGCGCTGTTCCGCGTCAGAGACCCCGGCGCGGCGGGCGTCCCCGCGTTCCGGTCGCGGATCGCGGTCGACTGATCGGTGCCGTTTTGCGACGCCGCCGTACACTCGGGCGTATGATCGACCCAGCCCCTCTTCGCGGCCGGCTTCTCGCGACGCTCCGGGTTCAGTACCCGGACGCGCTCCGTGACGCCGGCGTTCGGCTGCTCCACCCCGAGACGGGCGACCACTACACGGGCGACCGGCGCCACCTCGTGGCCACCTGTCGGGCGGTCGCCGTCTTCGCGACCGGCGCGGTCGCCGACGGCCCGGACTGGTGTGTCGACGCCGCCAGACACGGACTCGCGTTTCTCGAGTCGGCCCACCGCGCCGGCGGCACGAGCGACATCGCCGGCGGATTCGAGAACATCGAACCCGGCGACGACGCCGACGCCGCCGACCACCCTGGATATCACCTCGTCGTCACCGCCGCCGGCGACCCGGTCGACCGGACCCGGTCCGCCTACGGACACGCGTTCGTGCTGTTGGCGTACGCCAGGGCGGCCGAGGCCGGAATCCAGGGGGCGACGGCGGGGCTCGACGCGGCCGCAAACCTCCTCGAAGAACGGTTTCACGACGGAACCGGCTGTCTCCGGAGCGACCGCGGACCGGCGTGGGAAGACCGCGAGCCGTATCGGGGACAAAACGCGAACATGCACGCGTGTGAGGCGTACATCGCCGCCTACGAGGCGACGGACGACCGGTCGTATCTCGCTCGCGCCGGCCGGATCGCGCGCCGGATCACGGTCGACCTCGCCGCCGAGACCGACGGGCTGCTCTGGGAGCATTACACCGACGAGTGGGACCACGACTTCGGCTACAACGCCGACGAGCCGCGCCACCAGTTCCGGCCGCCGGGATACCAGCCGGGACACCACGTCGAGTGGGCGAAACTCCTCGCGCTGCTCGACCGATACGGAGCCGGGAACGCGCCGGACGGCGGGTGGGGCGCGCGGGCGACGGCGCTTTTCGAGGCCGGAATCGACCTCGGCTGGACCGACGGCGGCTTCGCGTACACCGTCGACGCCGACGGCGAGGTCGTCGTCGGCGACCGGTACGGCTGGGCGCTCGCGGAGGGGATCGGCGCGGCCGCGGCGCTCGCGGAGCGCGCCGCCGCCGGCGACGGGAGCCGCGGCGACCGGGTTCGGTCGTGGCACGACCGGTTTCTCGACGCCGTCCCCGACTACCGAGGGCCGGCCGGCGTGTGGTACGAGAAGCGTCTCGCCGCCGAGGCGGGCGGCAACCCCGTCGCGCCGGCGCCGCCGGGCGTCGAGCCCGACTACCACCCGGCGGGCGCGTACTACGAGAGCTGGCGGTCGGCGCGGCTGATCGCCGACGGCCGCGAGTGACGAGCGGCGGCGAACGGGTTTTTACCCGTCCGCCCGTACCGGCCCACGACACGCCCGAGGCGACCATCGATGCACGTTCCCACCGATCGACCGGACGAGTGTCCTGCCTGTGGCGACGAGTACGAGTCGGTGTCGAGACACGCGGACGGGTTCGTCGTCAACCTGCTCGACAACGAGCGGTATCAGCGGGTGTGTTTTCACCCCGCGACGGCGGACGGCGAGCCGGCGCTCGACTGTTATCATCACACGCACGCGGCGACCGAGCCGGCAGACGAGACTGACCCGGCCGTCACGGCGAGCGGCCGGTGAAACGCGCCGGCCGTTTCACCCAGACGATCGGCCGGCGAAGCGTCACGGGGCGGCTCACGCCGCCGCCGAGCCGTGCGAGACCGGACCGCTCAGAAGTCGTCGCCGCTCGTGATCGAGGTGTACGCGCCGATCAGCGAGCCGGTGAGGTCGACGTCTTCGAGCGTGGCGTGTTCGTCGACCACGCTGTTTTCGACGTCGCTGCCGGTGATCGTCGCCCCGGGGAACACGACGGTCCGTTCCAGCGAAGAGTCGGTCACCTCGGCGCCGTCCATCACGTGGACGACGTCGCCGAGTTCGGTGTTCTCGACCGTCGCGCCGTCGGCGACGAGGTTCGTGCCGTCGAGCGCGTACTCGACGGTGTCGAGGTAGCTGTCGGCGGTGCCGATGTCGTACCACGCGCCGTCGAAGGTGAACGCGTGGACCGGCTCGC
>CAZKXC010000118.1:0-6463 GCA_964556645.1 uncultured Halobellus sp. | reverse complement strand
GGCCGACTCGACTCGATCACGCATCGTCTCGGTCCCGACACGATTTAGGTGACCCGCCCGCAACGACCCGCTAATGAGTACGCAGGCCGCACGCGAGGGGACGACTGTCGTGATCGGGCTGGAGGTCCACGTCCAGCTCGAGACCGACACCAAGGTCTTCTGTGGCTGTTCGACGGAGCCCGCCGACGACGAGGAGCCGAACACGCGCACCTGTCCGACCTGTCTCGGGCTGCCGGGCGCGCTGCCGGTCCTCAACGAGGCCGCCGTCGAGGCCGCGGTGAAGGTCGGAAAGGCGCTCGACGCCGACATTCCCGAGACCACGACGTTCCACCGGAAGAACTACTACTACCCGGATCTGCCGAAAAACTTCCAGCTCACCCAGTACGACGCGCCGATCTGCGCGAACGGCGAGCTCGAGGTGTCGGTCGACGGCGAGCGGCGATCGATCGGGATCACCCGGGCCCACCTCGAGGAGGACCCCGGGAGCATCCAGCACGCGGGCGGCTCCATCGAGTCGGCGACCCACACGCTGGTGAACTACAACCGCGCGGGGACGCCGCTGATGGAGGTGGTCACCGAACCCGACTTCCGGTCGCCCGCCGAGACGCGCGCCTTCCTCGCGAAGCTGGAGGAGGTGTTGGAGTATCTCGGCGTCTTCGACGCGACCCGCGACGGCAGCCTCCGCGTGGACGCCAACGTCTCGCTCGTCGACGCCGAGGCGGTCGACGACGACGGCTCCGTCCCCGAGTCGGTTCTCGCCGACGCCAACCGCGCGGAGGTGAAGAACATCTCGAGTCACAAGGGCGCAGAACGGGCGCTCGCCTACGAGATCACCCGCCAGCGCAACGTGCTCCGGCGCGGCCGCGAGATCGAACAGGAGACGCGCCACTGGGACGAGAACCGCGGCGTGACGGTCTCGATGCGCTCGAAGGAGGCCGAAAAGGATTACCGGTACTTCCGAGAGGCCGACCTCCCCGCCTTAGAGGTGGCCGACTGGAAGGCCACGGTGCCGATTCCGGAGCTGCCCGACGCCCGTCGCGAGCGGTTCCGTGCGGAGTACGGCCTCGACGACGAGGCGGCCTCGAAGCTGACCTCGACGAAGGAGGTCGCCGACTTCTTCGAGAACGTCGCCGGCGAGTACGACCCCGAGCTCGCGGCGACCTGGGTCGCCGACAACCTGCTCGGCGAGCTCAACTACCGCGAGCTGTCGATCACCGACGTGACGGACCGCCTCGACGAGTTCACCCGACTCGTCGAGCTCGTGGACGCCGGCGCGGTGACGGCGAAGAACGCCGAGGAGGTCGTGCTCCGCGAGATGCTCGACGAGGGCGACGACCCCGACACGGTGGTCGACCGCGAGGACCTCGGGAAGGCCGCGGCCGACGAGGTCGAGACCGCGGTCGCGGCCGCCGTCGAGAACAACCCCGAAGCGGTCGCGGACTACCACGACGGCGACGACGGGGCGATCAACTACCTCGTCGGGCAGGTGATGCAGGAAACCGGCGGGAGCGCGGACCCCGGCCAGGTGAACGGGCTGCTCCGCGAACGGCTGGACGGGTAGCGGCCGGATGGAGGTGACCGTCGACGTCGTCGGCGGCGACGAGCGCGAGTACACCGTCGACGACGACGCGACCTACGCTGACCTGATCCGCGCGGCCGGCTACCACCCACAGGAGGCGTCCGTGCTCGTCGACGGCGCGCCGGTTCCCGGCGACCGGCCCGTCGACGCCGAGCGGGTTCGGCTGCTCCGGCTGATACGGGGCGGCGCCGGCGACGACCCCCACGAGAGCCGGGACCACGCGAGCGGCGTCGCGGTCGAGCCCGCGACCGCCGCCGACCGACTCGACGTGCTCCGCGTGCTCGACGCCGCGATGCTGGCGACCGACGCCGAGCAGATCACGGCGCGGATCGACGCGGGCGACGTGCTCGTCGCCCGGTTCGAACGGACGGGCGCGGTCGTCGGCGCGCTGGTGACGACCCGGCCAGAGCCGGGACGGCGGCACGTCGACGCGGTCGCCGTTCGCCGCGCGCGGCGCGGGCGCGGAATCGGGTCGGCGCTCGTCGCGAGCGCGGTCAGAGCCGCCGCCGCGGATCCCGACGCCAGCCGGATCACGGTCGCGTTCGACGCCGACCTCGAGGCGTTCTACGCCGGCCTCAGGTTCGCGACCGAGCCGGACGGCGAGGGGCGGCGACGGGGGCGACGACCCGTGAACGGAGGCGTATGACACCGCTCGCCACGGTGTAAGACACGCCGACACGCGAGGATCGGGCGCCGACAGACGCCCGTCGACGGAGAGGCGCCCTCCCGTGTGGGGATCAGTTTTTATACCAATCCGCGGCACCACTCTCCATGCGATCACCGCAATCACAGACCACGACCGGAACCGACGGGGCCGTCGTGCTTCGTCGGGGGGCCGCACTCGTCGTCGACGCCGTGCTCGTCGTCACGGTCTTCGGACTCGTCACACTCGCCTCGTCGCTGCTGCTCGGCGTCTCGCTGCTCGCGTGGGGATGGACGCTCCCGGTCGCGTACCTCGGGTACCACGTTCTCTTCGAGGGGACGTCGGGACGGACGCCCGGAAAACGGGTCTTCGGGCTGGTCGTGCTCGGGCGCGACGGGCTGCCGTGTGACCTCCGGGCGGCGACGGTCAGGACGCTGCTTCGCGTCGTCGACGGCGCGTTCTTCTATCTCGTCGGTATCGCTGCCGTCGTGCTCACCGACGGCGACCGACGGCTCGGCGACGCCGTCGCCGGAACGAGGGTCGTCAGAACGAGCCGGGAGTGACCGTCCGGGCGGTCGACGCCGGGAGACGGCGTCACCGCTCGCCGAAGCGCTCGTCGAAGACGGCGACCACCCGGCGTTCGATCTCGTCGCGGATGGCTCGCACCTCCGCGAGCGGCCGCTCACCGGGGTCGTCGAGCGCCCAGTCGTCGGTGTCGACGCCGGGCAGGTCCAGCGTCGAACACCCCATCGTCGCGACGAAGTCGGACTCAGCGAGGGCGGCTTCCGAGATGTGTCTGGGAGTTCGGCCGTTCACGTCGAGGTCGACCTCCGCGAGCGCCTCGACGACCACGTCGTGGACCGCGTCCGCCGGGTCGGTGCCGCCGGTGACGATCTCCACGGCGTCTTCGAGGCCGCGCTCGGCGCGTTCCCGCTCCGCGAACGCGGTCGCCATCTGGCTGCGGCCGGCGTTGCGCACGCACATGAACGCGAGCGTCGTCGGGTCGCGCGCGGTGACCTCCGTGTCGGTCGATGCGTCGTCGGTGGTGTTGGGTGGCATGGTAGTAGATGAAGTTGTCGTTGTGGATAATGTACCCGTTCGCGCGGCGACGTTGACCGCGTGGTCGCTCACGCGCTTGATGTCAGGCACCGCCAGCAGAGCAGACGACACCTCGTCGAACGCGGCCGCCAACTCGTCGGCATCGGTCGCCGTGGTTCGGTTCTCGTCGGAGCGGGCCCGGTCAGCCTGGAGAGGGTCGCGGACGACCGTCTCGTCGCCCCGGCGACACCGCCCGTCGGGGGCGTCGATCCGCCAACAGGCGTCCGTGCCGACCTCCCTGTTGTGGGCCATCGATTAGTCTTGGAGCGAGAGTACACAAATACGATGCTATGAGTGATATACTGGAGGACGTAGCAAATGAGAGTGATATATATGGGTACGAATACGCCCGACCTGCGCCGGGACGGCTCGAACGAGGCGGAGTCGGTGTCTTCAACAGACCTATATACCGATACGTGCGGGTTGACAGGCCGTCGTACCGCTCATATAATCGGTTATGACGGCGGCGTGCTTCCCGCGGCGTATGGCCACGAGTGATCCCACGGACGGCCCGTCGGCCGACCAGACGGACCGGCCGAACCGTCCCGAGGCGATCCTTCGGGAGGCTCGCGAGGCGCTCCGGGTCGAGCGTCGCCGAACCGTCGACGAACGCGAGGCCTTCGAGACGTTCCAGTCGCGCGTCCGGTCGATCGCGGCGGAGACGTCGACGCGACGGCCGCAGACGACGGCGCCGTCGCCGCTCCGACGTGACACGGGCGCGACGGGCCGTGGTCTCGTCGCGGTCCGAAACGCCTACCGGGAGACGGTGATGGCCGTCCCGCACTACGACGAGGAGTACAACGACACGTACGAGCGGAGCCTCGCGGCCGAGTTCGGCCCGGAGCTCGCGGCGGCGCTCACCCGCGAGTCGACGCTCCGCGAGCGGTGCCGGTCGTCGGTGCTGGCGAAGACCGACGACGCGATCGCGAGCCGCGAGGAGCTCCTGTCGGTCGTCGAGTCCGAGTCGGAATCGGTTTCGCGAGCCGCCGCGGACCTCGTTCCGGTCGCCGACGAACTCGAGACGTTCGCCCGGACGGAGTTCGGCGACGAGCGGTTCGGCACGCTCGACGCGTATCGCGCGCGACTCGACGTGCTCGCGGACCGGTGTGAGACGGTCGGGACGCGCCGACAACGAGACCGTGCCGACGGGGAGCGGTCGGCGTCGCTCGACGGCACCGTCTCCGACGTTCAGACGTATCTGTATCAGGAGCTTCCGGTCACGTATCCCGTTCTCGCCGCCGTCGCCGGCGTCGCCGGACGGATAGAATCGGTTCGCCGCGACGTCGAGCGCGCGATGATCTACGCCGAACCGGGCGCGAAGCCGCCGGGCGAGGAACGTTGACCGGCGGCCCGTCTTTCTCACGCGCTTTTTACCGGTGCGCGTCGAGACCCTCGTCCGGGCCCGCGACGATTTCGTAGCTTCGCTCTGTCCAGCCGTCCTCGACGAACACGAACACGCGGCCGCCGGCGACCTCGGGGTCGGCGATCACGCGGTTGCGCTGGCCCTCGCGGCCGACGATCACCCCGGGAAACACCTCGTCGGTCTCGCCCGACTCGACGACGACGCGGCCGACGCCCGAGTCGCGCAGAATCGCCTCGTCGGTCTTGTAATCGTTCACGTACGTCATCACGCCCTCGGTCTCCGTCGGGTCGGTGACGAGCACGTGCGTCTCCTGGCCGGGACCGGCGGTGACGACGCCGTCGGCGGATTCGGGGACGCCGCGGTACAACGTGGTCCGGCCGTCGAGGTATTCGACGACGACGCCCTCCTCGCGGAGGTCGACGCCGATCGACGTCGGAGGGACGTCGCCGCGTGACGGTGCTGACATACGGATCGGTCCGCTCGCCGGCGTAAAAAGGGCCGCGTTCGGCGGGAGACCGGCTGGTTGCCGAGAGACTCGCCGGGATCGCTAACCCTTTGCGCTCGGTGGCCGCGAGTGGGTGTATGGAGGGACGGGCAGCCGCGCTCGGCGCCGGGACCGTGTTGAACGCCCTCGCCACCGGGACCGGCGCGGCGTTCGGCTTGGACGTCGAGACGCGCGCGACGGTCACGCTCGATCCCGACCGCGATACCGTCGAGGGCGCGATCGCCGAGGACCCCGACGGCGACACCGCGCTGATCGAACGCTGCGTCGCGCTCGCCACGGACCGGTGGGGAGCCGGCGAGGGCGGAACCGTCCGGACGGACAGCGACGTGCCGCTTGCCGCGGGACTCAAAAGCTCCAGTGCGGCGGCCAACGCCGCCGTGCTCGCGACGTGTGCCGCACTCGGCGTGACGGTCGGTGCCGCCGCGGACCCGAGGGCTGCCGACCCGGAACCGGCCGATCCCGCGGTCGACGTCACCCGAATCGAGGCGTGTCGGCTCGGCGTCCGTGCCGCCCGCGAGACCGGCGTTACCGTCACCGGGGCGTTCGACGACGCGACCGCCTCGATGCTCGGCGGCGTCTGTCTCACCGACAACGACGCCGACGCGCTCCGGTCGCGCGACCCGGTCGACTGGGACGTCCTCGTGTGGACGCCGCCGGAGCGCGCCTACAGCGCGGACGCCGACAGCGAGCGCTGTGAGGCCGTCGCCCCGATGGCCGACCTCGTCGGCGACCTCGCGGCCGACGGGCGATACGCGGAGGCGATGACGGTCAACGGGCTCGCGTTCTCGGCCGCGCTCGGCTTCGACGCCGAGCCGGCCGTCGAGGCGATGGCTCGGGCGTCGGGCGTCTCGTTGTCGGGGACCGGCCCGAGCGTCGTCGCCGTCGCGGACTCCACTGACCCCGACACCGACCTCGGTGCGCTCGCGGAGCTGTGGGCCGACCGGCCCGGCGCGGTGCGGCGAACGACCACCCGAAACGACGGCGCGTCTATCAGAAAACACCCATGAGCACTGACGCATCCACTCCCGAGGAGATGAGCCTGGACGAACTCCGTCAGGAGATCGAAGACATCGACCACGAGATCGTCGAACTGATCGCCCGCCGAACGTACGTCGCCGACACGGTGGCGCAGGTGAAAGAACGGCGTGACCTCCCGACCACCGACGAGTCACAGGAGGCCCGCGTGATGGACCGAGCCGGCGAGAACGCCGAGCAGTTCGACGTCGACGCCAACCTCGTGAAGGCGATCTTCAGGCTGCTCATCGAGTTGAACAA
>CAZKXC010000117.1:0-6463 GCA_964556645.1 uncultured Halobellus sp. | reverse complement strand
CCGTGCGAGAGGTGGCCGCCGTGGCTCAGCTCCAGCGACAGAATTCTGTCGCCGGGGTCGAGCATCGCGTAGTAGACCGCCTGGTTCGCCTGCGTCCCCGAGTGCGGCTGGACGTTGACGTGCTCGGCGCCCCACAGCTCCTTCGCGCGGTCGATGGCGAGCTCTTCGACCTCGTCGGCGTACTCACAGCCGGCGTAGTAGCGCGCCCCGGGGTACCCCTCGGCGTACTTGTTGGTGAGGACGCTCCCCTGTGCTTCGAGGACCGCCCTGCTGACGTGGTTCTCGCTGGCGATCATCGCGAGCGTCTCTTCTTGTCGCGTTCGCTCGCCGGCCAGCGCGTCTGCCACCGCCGGGTCGACCGCCCGGATGTTCTGCTTCTCCATACGATACGTGGGGTCCGACGGCACATTAAGCCTGTCCGTCCCGGCCGCGAGGCGCCGATCCCTGTACTCGCCGTTTTTGCGGGGTAGATGCCGCCATGGCCGCTTGTTCGCTCGCCGAATCCCGTTAATATTAAATACGAATCTGGCTTTTATACGAGGAGATAGATGGTGTCGAATTTACTAGAAGCAGACGTGGGCGGCGTTCTCGACGCGGCGTTTGCGGGGGCAGACGGGGAGCTGCTCGTGGTCGACCCCTCGGCGGAGACGATCGTCTCGCTGGTGGAGGCGGGCATCGACCGGGCGGACCTCCCGACGATGTCGGTCCTCGCCGCCGAGTCGGTGTTGAAAGACGTGATGGACGACTTTCTCGTCGCCTCGCGGGCGGCAGACCTGGTGGAGGCGGGATCGCTCGAGCTCCGCGTGTTGCCGGCCGGCGTCGACAACGCCCTGTTCGTCTCCGAGTCGCGCGTCGTCGCGCTCGTCGGCGCCGGCGACCGCGTCGCCGCCCTCTCGACGACGGACGCGGCGTTCGTCTCGGAGGTGTTCGAAACCCACCGCGACGCGTTCGACGGCGCCGAGACGTACGAGCTCCGGACCCCGCCGATCAGCCGCGTCCGCGAGACGATGGCGGCGGAGATCGGCGACTCCGTCCGGGACGACTTCGACGCCGTGCTCGGCTCGCTCGAGAACGCCGACCGGAACGACGGGCTCGACGAGGTCACCGTCTCGCTGCTCGTCGCCGCGCGCAACGACGTGTTGTTGTACGACATCTCGAAGTGGGGCGAGGACGTGGGGATCGCCTCGAAGGCGACGTTCTCCCGAACCAAAACCCGCCTCGAGGACATCGGCGTCATCGACACGGAGAAGGTTCCGATCGACGTGGGTCGCCCTCGACTCCGGCTCAAACTCGGGGACGAGCGGCTGGCCGGCGCCGACCCGGCGACGTTCGCCGACACGGTCGTCGACCTGATCCCGTAGCCGGTCGCCCCGCCGTCCCCGCGGGCTTTTTCTCCCTCCTCTCCGTCGCCGGCGACATGGATATCGGACTGGCCGGCGACGGCCCCGCGGTCGACGCCGTCGCGGCCGCACTCGACGACGTCGACGTGAACGTGCTGCCGGTCGAGCCGTCGCTTTTCGACGAGGTCGACCTGGGCGTGGTCGTCGACACCGCCGGCTCGACGGCGTTCGACGCCGCCAACGACCGGCTCGACCGATGGCTCGCCGTCGAGGTCGGCGGCGTTGGAGCCACGCCGCTCGCGGACGTCGACGCGTCGGTGACGTTCTTCGAGGACGCCTGCTACGATTGTCTCTGTACCCGCGTCGCGAGCGGCGACGCCGAACCGGTGGCGGAGCCGACGGGGACGCGCTCGGCGGTGCGGTACGCGGGCGCGGTCGCCGGCCGGACGGCGATCCGACTGCTCGCGGGCGAGGCCGTCGGCGACACGGTCCGTGAGGTTCCCGGGCCGACCCGGTCGTTGCTTCCGGTTCCCGGCTGTGACTGCGGCGCGGCGCCGGACGACACCCTCCCGCGTTCGGGGTCGGGTCGGTCCGTCCAGGCGTCGTTAGACCGGGCCGAACGCGGCGTCGATCCCCGGATCGGCCCCGTCGCGGAGGTGGGCGAGCGGGAGTCGTTCCCGGTGCCGTACTACGTCTCGCGGGTGGCGGACACGACGCCCTTCTCGGACGCCCGCGCCACGGAGTTCGCCGCCGGCGTCGCCGACGACTGGGACGCCGCGTTCATGAAGGCGCTCGGCGAGGCGTACGAGCGGTACGCGGCGGGCGTCTACCGCTCGTCGGCGACCACGACCGCGACCGCCGCCGAGGTGTCGAACCCCGTCCCGCCGGACGCGTTCGTTCGCCCGGACGACGCCGCGGCGTACGCCTCCGACGACCGACTCGCGTGGACGACGGGCGAGCGGCTGGCGACCGGCGAGACGGTCAGTCTCCCCGCGGAGTTCGTCTTCTTCCCGCCGCCGGAACGACGGTATCGCCCCTCGATCACGACGGGGCTCGGGCTCGGCAACACCGGACCGGAGGCGGCGTTGTCGGGGCTCTACGAGACGATCGAGCGCGACGCCACGATGACGACGTGGTACTCGACGACGGAGCCGCTCGGGCTGACCGTCGACGACCCCGTCTTCGACCGGCTCACGAAACGCGCCCGCGCGGAGTCGTTGTCGGTCGCGCCGCTGCTCGTCACGACCGACGTCGACGTGCCCGTCGTCGCCGTCGGCGTCCACCGCGAGGAGGCGTGGCCTCGCTTTGCCGCCGGCTCGGGCGCGGACCTGGACCCGACCGCCGCGGCCCGGAACGCGCTCGCGGAGGCGCTCCAGAACTGGACGGAGCTTCGGTCGATGGGGAGAGACGCGGCCGCCGACGAGGGTGCCGCGATCGGCCACCACGCCGATCTCCCGGCGGCGACGCGGGCGTTTTTCGACCCCGACTCGACGGTCTCGACCGCGGGGCTCGGCGAGCCGAACCTCGGCGCGGACGGCGGCGCCGCCGAACTCGACGTGGTCGTCGACCGGATACGCTCGGCCGGGCTCTCGCCGCTCGTCGCCCGCACGACGACCCGCGACCTGGCGGCGCTCGGGTTCGAGGCGGTTCGCGCGCTCGTCCCGGGCGCACAGCCGCTTTTCACCGGCGAGCCGTTCTTCGGCGACCGGGCCCGCGAGGTGCCCGCGTCGATGGGATTCGAGCCGGCGCTCGACCGCGAGTACCACCCCTTCCCGTGAACGAGTGCGCCCCGCCCACTTAAGTGAGTCCGCGTCGCGGTGACGGTATGGACATCGTTGCCGACGACGCGGTCGAGTCCACCGAGGCGGTCCCGGGCGTCCATCTCACGCAGGGGGCGGCCGGCGACGAGGCGAGCGCCCAGCGCTTCTCCATCGAGCCCGGCGCGGAGGTGCCCGAACACGACCATCCCCACGAGCAGGTCGGAACGGTCACGAGCGGCGTGCTCACCTTCTTCGTCGACGGCGAGACGCTCCGGGTCGGCCCGGGCGACACGTTCGCCATTCCCGGCGGCGAGCCGCACGCGGCCGCCAACGAGGGGGACGTGCCCGTCGAAGGGATCGACGTCTTCTCGCCGCCCCGGCCGAACCCCGACTGGGAGGAGTGAGCCGGCCGCGGCCCGGACGGCGACTTTCGCCCCGGTCAGGCCCGCTTTATTCGACGAGCCCGTAACCGGGGTGAGATGGCCTACGCGAGCGCCGGCGCACGCCTCCACTTCGGCTTTTGTAACCTCAGCCTGTCCCACGAGCGGCTGTACGGCGCGCTCGGGGTGGCGCTCGCGGCGCCGCGGGTGACCGTGGAGGCGACGCCGGCCGAGACGGTGTCGGTCACCGTCGCGGCAGACGCCGTGGCCGACGGGCCCGGCGCGACCGCGGACGCGGTCCGCGCCGACGTCCGCGAGTACGCCTCGGCGGCGGCCGATCTGCTCGACGTTCCGGGGGCGACCCTCACGCTCCGGGCGTCGCTGCCGCGACACGCCGGGCTCGGCAGCGGCACCCAGCTGGCGGCGACGACGTTCGCCGCGGTGGCCGAGGCGCACGGCCGCGATCTCGCGTTCCGGCGGCACGCTCCGGCGCTCGGACGAGGCGGGCGATCCGGCATCGGCGTCGCCGCCTTCGAGGCCGGGGGGTTCGTTCTCGACGCCGGCCACCCGACCGCGCGGTTCACGACGGACCGGCCGGCAGACGGAGAGTGGACGGTGCCGCCGGTCGCGGCCCGCCATCCCGTTCCCGACGACTGGCGATTCCTGGTGGTTCGCCCCGACGTGGAGCCGGGCCGAAGCGGAGACGTCGAGGACGCGGCGATGCGGTCTGCGGTCGAGCGCGCCGACCCGGCGCTCGCCGACCGGATCGCGGGGATCGTCACCCGTCGGGTGCTGCCCGCGGTCGCGGCGGGACGCGCGGAGGCGTTCGGCGCGGCGGTCGAGGAGGTGGGTCGGCTCAACGGCGCCTGGTACGCCGACGAGCAGGGCGGCGTCTACCGGCCCCCCGTCGGCGACGTGGTGGCGTCGCTCACGGCGTCGTCGGCGGTGTTCGGCGCCGGCCAGTCCTCGTGGGGGCCGGCCGTCTACGGCGTCACGGACGCCGACCACGCCGAGGCGGCCGCGGCGGCGGGCGACCGCGCGCTCGCGGCGGCGGGCGTCGACGGCCGCGTCTCGGTCGTCCGCGCCGCCAACGAGGGTGCCCGAATCGGCGAGTGAGCCGGCGCGTGCCGCCGCTCGGCCGCTCGCTGCCCGGGGGACAACACTAAACCCGACCGCGACCCGTACCGAGGTATGTCGAGTGTACCGTTTGGCGTCGCCCGGCTCGATTCGATCCTGGGCGGGGGTGCGCCGCCGGGAAGCGTGGTGCTGCTCGCCGGCGAGTCGGGAGCGGGCGCACGGGAGTTTCTCTACACGAGCGCGGCGATGAACGCCCTCGCGCGGACCGACAGGGAGCTGTTCGACCTCTACTACGGCGACCTTCCCGGCGACGCGGCCCGCGTCCCGGCGGTCCACTACATCTCGTTTACCGCGGGCGAGGACGCGCTCACCCGAGAAATGGAGTACACGCTGGCCGACGACGTCGTCGACGCCGCCGTCGAGGGGATCGACTTCCGTGACCTCTCGCCGGAGTTCTTTCAGCTCAGCCCGGTCCCGCGGGAGTGGTACGCGGGCGAGACGACGACGATCGCGGAGCTCGGCGACCACGGCCGGTACGACGACGTGTTGACCGCCTTCGGCGACTACCTCACCGAACACGCGACGGGAAATCTGGTCTGCATCGATTCCGTCACCGACCTGGTTTCGGTCGTCTCTGACGACCTGGCGTGGAGCGACATCGCGATGGTGATGAAGGGGCTGAAGAAGGCGGCCGCGCGCTGGCAGGGGCTCATCCTGGTGTTGGTCAACGAGGACTCGCTGACCGACCAGGAGTTCGGGACGCTGATGGACGCCGCCGGCGGCACCCTGCAGTTCGCCTGGGAGAGCGGCGGATCGAAACGCGCCCGCACCATGTTCGTCCGCGAGTTTCGCGGCGTGCTCTCGCGGCTCGAGGCCGAGAACATCGTCCGGTTCGAAACGGAGGTTCACGACGGCGGCTTCGACATCAGCGACGTCCGGAAGATCCGGTGAGCGGCGTCTGTGCCGGCTGTCGCCCGGCGCGTCGGCCGATCGCGGCGACGAACGCGGGCGATCCCGCCGAGTATCGATCGAGAGAACGGCGCGACAGGTTACTTACGTCTCCCCGATAAGTGTGGGGTAGATGCGGCGGGTCTCATGACCAACGATCTGTCAGGGGTCATCGACGAGGCGATCGGCGACGCCGAGCGGAGCGTAAACGCCGACGGCGAGACGCCCCCTCCCGAGGAGGTCGTCCGGCGAGCCCTCGTCGCGCTGGCGACCGCCGAGGAGACCGAGGCGGCGACCGCCGAGGAGGTCGCCGAGCTCCGCGCGGTCGTCAACAGTCTCGGAGAAACGACCGACCAGCTCGAGACCGCCGTGGAATCGCTGAGCACGGAGGTCGAGACGCTCGAGACCGAGGTCGACGAGGACGTCGAGGACCTTCGCGAGCGGCTCGTCCGGCTCTACCGCGACGCAGAACAGAAGGCGGAGGCGGACCACACACACCCCGACCTGGCCGAGCGGTTGGACGAGGTCGACGCGAACGCGCGCGCCGTCGCCGACCGGCTCGACGGGCTCGAAGACCGCGTTGAGTCGATCGACGACACGGTCGCGGGGATCGAAGACCGGCTCGACGCGCTGGCGGCGGCCGACGACGACGCCGCCGACAAGCTCTCGCGGGTCGCGAGCGCGGTCGTCCGGACCCAGCGACGCCTCCGAGCGATCGAGGGCGAGCGCGCCGCCGACCGGCTCGACGACATTCTCGACGCCGCGAACCGCAACGGCGTCCAGACGGCCGACTGTGACGGCTGCGGACACACCGTGCGGCTCTCGTTGTTGTCGAGCGCCGAGTGTCCACACTGTGAGAGTCGCTTCGCCGGTCTCGACCCGGCGGATCGCTTCTACCGGCGGTCGCGGCTCACCGTGGACGACCGCCCGGCGCTGAGCGGCGACTCCGAAGCCGTCG
>CAZKXC010000116.1:0-6621 GCA_964556645.1 uncultured Halobellus sp. | reverse complement strand
TCGAAGACGGGAAGGCCGGCAAGTTCGAGGTCGAACTGAAAGGCGCGATCAACGAATGTGGCGCCGTCAAGCCCCGCTACTCGGCGGGCGCAGACGAGTTCGAGAAGTGGGAGAAGCGATACCTCCCCGCCCGCGACTACGGGACGCTCATCGTCACGACGAGCCACGGCGTGATGAGCCACTACGAGGCCCGCGAAGAGGGTGTCGGTGGCCAAGTGATCGCATACGTCTACTAACACAATGAACAGCGTAGAAATCGAGATACCCGACGACGTCTCCGCGGAGACCGACCACCTCGAACTGACCGTCGAGGGACCAAACGGGAGCGTCACGCGACGCCTCTGGTACCCCGACATCGACGTGTCGGTCGACGACGGCGCGGTCGTCATCGCCTCGGAGAACGAGGACGCGAAGACCAACGCCACGGTCGGCACCTTCGAGAGCCACGTCTCCAACATGGTCCACGGCGTGACCGAGGGCTGGGAGTACACGATGGAAGTGTACTACGCCCACTTCCCGATGCAGGTCACGGTGGACGGCGACGAGGTCGTCATCGAGAACTTCCTCGGCGAGAAGGCGGCACGACGCGCCCCGATCCGCGGGGACACGGACGTACAGGTCGACGGCGAAACGGTGCGGCTTTCGGGCTCCGACAAGGAGGCCGTCGGACAAACCGCCGCCGACATCGAACAACTGACCAAGGTGACCGACAAGGACACGCGCGTCTTCCAAGACGGCGTGTACATCGTCGAGAAGCCGACCGGAGGTGTCTGAGATGGCAGACGAGCTCGAAGAAATCAGCGGCGTCGGTCCCTCGAAGGCGGACGCGCTCCGAGAGGCCGGCTACGAGACGGTCGAGGACGTGAAAGCCGCCTCTCAGTCGGAGCTCTCCGCGGTCGACGGCGTCGGCAACGCGCTCGCCGCGCGGATCAAAGCCGACGTCGGCGGCCTGGAGGTCGACGAGGAGGCCGACGCGGAGATCGAAGACGAGACCGACGAGGAGGAGGCCGACGAGGCCGACACCGAGACGGTCGAGACGGAGCTTCGGCCCCGCGGTCACGCCGAGAAGACGCCGGAGCTGGACGACGAGACCGCTCGCGCGCTCGCACAGAAACACCGCGAGGGGAAACCGCAGTTCAACCGGCAGGATTACCACAAGAAAAAGCGGATCCCGACGTCGTGGCGCAAGCCGCGCGGCGGGCTCTCAAAGCAGCGCCGCCGCATGAAGGCGAAGGGCCCCGTCGTCCAGGCGGGGTTCCGCTCGCCGACGGCGGCGCGGGACCTCCACCCGAGCGGCTTCGAGGAGGTCCGCGTCCACAACACGGACGACCTCGAGGGTGTCGACGGCGACACGCAGGCGGTGCGGATCGCCTCGAAGGTCGGCGGCCGCAAGCGCGAGCTGATCGAAGACGAGGCCGAAGAACGCGAGATCCGCGTGTTGAACCCGACGTACGTCGAGGTGGAGGTGGACGATGAGTGACCTGAAAGCCCAGAAACGGCTGGCCGCAGACGAGCTCGATGTCGGCGAGGGCCGCGTCTGGCTCGACCCCGACGCACAGACGGAGGTCGAAGACGCGATCACCCGCGAGGACATCCGCGAGCTCATCGACCAGGGAACGATCCGCGCGAAGGACGCGAAGACCAACTCCCGCGGTCGGGCCCGCGAGCGCGCCGAGAAGCGCTCGTACGGCCACAAGAGCGGGGCCGGCACCCGGAAGGGCCAGTCCGGCGCCCGACAGAACACGAAAGACGACTGGAAGGCGCGGATCCGCGCACAGCGGGCGCGCCTGAAGGAGCTCCGCGACGAGGAGGACGTGCTCGACGCCACGGAGTACCGCACGCTGTACAACAAAGCGAGCGGCGGCGAGTTCGAGGACGTCGCCCGTCTGGAGGCGTACATCCAGACACAGTTCGGTTACGAGGTGACAGAGTAATGGCGACAGGACCACGATACAAGGTGCCGATGCGGCGTCGCCGAGAGGTTCGGACGGATTACCATCAGCGGTTGCGCCTGTTGAAATCGGGCAAGCCTCGCCTGGTCGCTCGGGTGAGCAACGCTCACGTCAGGGCGCAGCTGGTTACTCCCGGACCCGACGGCGACGAGACCCACGCGGCCGCCTCGAGCGAGGACCTCGCGGGGTACGGCTGGGAGGCTCCGACGGGGAACCTTCCGAGCGCGTACCTCACGGGGTATCTCGCGGGCGTTCGCGCAGTCGCGGCCGGCCTCGACGAGGCCGTTCTCGACATCGGGCTCAACACGGCGACGCCCGGCAACAAGACGTTCGCAGTACAGGAAGGAGCGATCGACGCAGGCCTCGAGATTCCCCACAACGACGACGTGCTGGCCGACTGGTCGCGCACGCGTGGCGAGCACATCGCCGCGTACGCCGACCAGCTCGACGAGCCGTTGTACGCCGGGGCGTTCGACGCCGGCGAGCTGCCCGAGCACTTCGACGACGTGCTCGCAACCATCCAGGAGAACCATGAGTAGACACAACGACGGCTGGGAACCGCGGACGCGGCTCGGCCGCAAGGTACAGGACGGCGACATCACGTCGATGGAGCAGGCGCTCGACTCGGGACTCCCGTTGAAGGAGTTCGAGATCGTCGACCAGCTCCTGCCGGGGCTCGAAGACGAGGTGTTGGACATCAACATGGTCCAGCGCATGACCGACTCGGGCCGGCGCGTGAAGTTCCGGTGTGTCGTGGCGGTGGGCAACCGCGACGGCTACCTGGGGTACGCGCAGGCTCGCGACGACCAGGTCGGCGGCGCGATCCAGAAGGCGATCGGGGTCGCGAAGCTGAACATCATCAAGGTCGACCGCGGCTCGGGCTCCTGGGAGGACCAGCCCGGCGGCACCAACTCGCTGACGCGGACGGCGACCGGAAAGGCCGGCTCCGTCACCGTCGAGATCAAGCCCGCCCCGCAGGGGCTCGGGCTGGCCGCCGCGGAGACGGTCCGGAACATCTTGGAGCTCGCGGGCGTCGAAGACGCCTGGACGAACTCCGACGGCAACACGCGGACGACGGTGAACCTCGCGAAGGCGACGTTCAACGCGTTGGAGAACGCCGCACAGTCGCGGACGCCACAACACGCCCGCCAGGTCCACTACGACGAGGTGAGCGAGTGATGCAGGCGATCGTCCAGCTCCGCGGCGAGGTCAACGTGAACGAGGGCGTCGCTGACACGCTCGACATGTTGAACGTCGGGCGCGTCAACCACGCGACGCTCGTTCCCGAGACCGATTCGTACCGCGGCATGATCACGAAGGTGAACGACCTGATCGCGTTCGGCGAGCCGACCGCGGAGACGGTCGCGGCCACCATCGAGCGGCGCGGCGAGCCGCTCGAGGGCGGCGCCGACATCGACGACGAGTGGGTCGCCGACAACACCGAGTACGACGACGTGGCGACGCTCTCGGAGGCGCTCGTCGACGAGGAGACGACGCTTCGCGAGCAGGGTCTCTCGCCGACGCTCCGGCTTCACGCCCCGCGTGGCGGCCACGACGGAATCAAACATCCGGTGATCGAAGGCGGCGAGCTCGGACGCCATTCCACCGAGGAGATCGACGACCTCCTGGAGGCGATGCGATGACGGACAAGAAACGTCGACAACGCGGGTCGCGGACCCACGGCGGCGGGTCGCACAAGAACCGGCGCGGCGCCGGTCACCGCGGCGGCCGCGGCGCCGCGGGCCGCTCGAAACACGAGTTCCACAACTACGGACCGCTCGGCAAACACGGCTTCAAGCGCCCCGAGGACGCCCAGACGGACGTACTCGAGGTCAAAGCCCAGAAGCTCGACGAGGACGCGGCGTTGTACGCCGCAGAGGGGCTCGCCGAGACGGACGGCGACGCGTACGTGATCGACGCCCGCGACGTCGTCGACGACGGCCACGACGCCGACGTGGTGAAGGTGCTCGGCGGCGGCCAGGTGCGTCACGAGCTTCGCGTCACCGCCGACGCGTTCACGGCCGGTGCCGTCGAGGGTATCGAGTCGGCCGGCGGCGAGGCGACGCTCTCGGACCGCGCCGAGCGCGCGGCCGACGAGCCGGACACCGCCTCCGACGACGAGGCTACCGAGGCGTAACGATGAGTTGGAAGGAGGTCGCCGAACCGGTGCTCTCGCGGATGCCCGTGGTCGAACGGCCCGCGGGCCACGTCCCGTTCAAGCGCAAGCTCATGTGGACGGCCGGCATTCTGGTCGTCTACTTCTTTTTGACCAACATCAACCCGTTCGGGTTGGCGGCCGGTCAGGGGAGCGACTTCTTCGGGCAGTTCCGCTCGGTGCTGGCCGGCGAATCCGGCTCGCTGTTGCAGGTCGGCATCGGCCCGATCGTGACCGCGTCGATCGTCTTGCAGCTGCTGGGCGGAGCGAATCTGCTCGGGCTCGACACCGACGACCCGCGCGATCAGGTGTTGTATCAGGGGCTTCAGAAGCTGCTCGTGATCATCGTCACCGCGCTGACGGCCGCCCCGATGGTGTTCACCGGCGAGTTCCTTCCAGCCGACCCGGCGGTCGGGCAGGCGCTCGGGATCGGCGAGTTCGGCGTCGAGGTGTTAATATTCGCCCAGGTGTTCGTCGGCGGCGTCCTCATTCTGTTCATGGACGAGATCGTGAGCAAGTGGGGGGTCGGCTCCGGCGTCGGGCTGTTCATCATCGCCGCCGTGAGCCAACAGATCGTCGGCGGATTCTTCAGCTTCTCGGCGCTCGGCGCCCCCGGCTTCTTCGCGAGCTGGTACGGAATCGTGTTCGGCGACGTCCCGGTGTCGTTGTCGCCGTTCACCGCCGAGGGGTTACAGAACCTGTTGTTCGCTCCCGGCAACATTCTGGCGCTTTTCACCACGGTGTTCATCTTCGGAATCGTGGTGTACGCGGAGTCGGTCCGGGTCGAGATTCCGCTCTCACACGCCCGGGTGAAGGGCGCGCGCGGTCGGTTCCCGGTGAAGCTCATCTACGCGTCCGTGCTGCCGATGATCTTGGTGCGGGCACTCCAGGCGAACATCCAGTTCCTCGGGCAGATTCTCTCCTCGCAGTGGGCGGCGATGCCCGCGTGGCTGGGAGAGTACAGCGACCAGGGACAACCCCTCTCGGGGCTGTTCTACTACCTGAACCCGATCCAGCGGCGGACCGACTGGATGTGGTTCCTCGGCGAGATTCCGGCGTCCGTCGAGCCGTGGATGATCGCCGTTCGGCTCGCCATCGACCTGACGTTCATGGTGATCGGCGGCGCGATCTTCGCGATCTTCTGGGTCGAGACCACCGGCATGGGGCCGGAGGCGACGGCCGAGCAGATCCAGAACTCCGGGATGCAGATTCCCGGCTTCCGCCGGAACCCACAGGTCGTCGAGAAGGTGATGGAGCGGTACATCCCGCAGGTCACCGTCATCGGCGGCGCACTGGTCGGCCTGCTCGCGGTGTTGGCGAACCTGCTCGGCACCATCGGACAGGTCTCCGGAACCGGCCTGCTGCTCGCGGTCTCGATCACGTACAAGCTGTACGAGGAGATCGCCGAGGAGCAGTTGATGGAGATGCATCCGATGATGCGCCAGATGTTCGGAAACGAGTAACGAACATCGACGCTCCTTTACATTCTTTTTCGACCCTGAGCGACCGCTCCCTCCTCAGTTGGCTCCCATCTGGGGGATGGTCGGCGTAAATTCGAGTAGTACCGCATCACCACGGACAACGGGACCACCAGTAGTCTTTCGCGAGTTGGTTGGCAAAATCAAGTACGAGTCTCACTTCGGACGACTTCGAGGAGTTCGTTTCCTCGGACCCCGATGATGACGAGACGGTCCCGCTCGGACAGGCACTCTCAGAGCTGGGACTCAACGTCAAGGTTGACTCCGTCGAGGCCGTTCGTGACGTCCGCGAACGGGTATGAGGGTACTGCTCGACACTAACGTTCTCGTCGCAGCAGTTACTCTGGATACCGATCGGTCCCACGAAGCAATCGAACTGCTTGATCGAGTTGACGACCCACTCGTTTCGGTTCGCAGCCTCATGGAACTACGGAGTGTTCTGAGCAAAAGAAACGGTTCGAACGGGACCGAATCGGTGCCATCGAGAACCGAGTCACCTCTCGTATGACCGTGACTTTTCCCGACGCCTCCGATGTGATGGCGGCGAACCGGCTCCAATCGGAAACTCTGTTGTGCCCCATGGAGGCGATGATCCTTTCGGCAGCCGACGCTGCCGACGCAACCCTCGTCTCGTTCGATTCCGAACTGGTCGAGCACGGTACAGAGCTCCCTCAGCAATTGCTCGACGAGGACGAGTGAATCGGGACACCGCCGGCACGCGAAGGACGTGGCCGGAATCGGGTTCACCGATCTCGAAGACCATCTGGAGCGTTTCCGGAACGAGGTGCTCCAGATCAATGACAGACAATAACCCCAATCCGCCCGCGCGCAAAGACCTGAACCATCCCGATACGCTCCGGATTACGATCTTCTTAGCCTATCTCATGTTGTGTTCATAAATTAAACACAGCTAACTCATGCGCTGGATGTCCGGTAACAAGGAAGGAACATCTACACCCCATTAAAAAGGGGCGTTCCTAGACGGTTGTCGCAGAGATGCTCAGGCTTCCTGAGAGTTTGTCTGCTGTCGTGGCTT
>CAZKXC010000115.1:0-6648 GCA_964556645.1 uncultured Halobellus sp. | reverse complement strand
CCGACCGCCGGCGCGCTCGCCGCGAACCCGTCCGCCCGGAGGTCCTCGGCGAACGCCACACACCGGTCGCCGTGGGTCACGAGGACCCGCGCGTCCCGGTACGAGTCGAGAAACGACTCCAACCCCTCGCGGTCCGCGTGCGCGGAGAAGTCGTACGACTCCACCTGCGCGCTCACCGGTCGCACCCGACCGTTGATCGCCATCCGGCCGTGGTCCTGGAGCTCTCGTCCCGGCGTTCCCTCGACCTGGTAGCCCGTGAGCGTCACCGTGTTCGTCGGGTTGCCGCGGAGTTTCGGGAGGTACGAGTGAACCGGTCCGCCGGCGAGCATCCCGCTCGTGGTGACGATCAGCGCGTTGTCGGCCGCGATCCGCTCGCGCTGGCCGTCTCGCCCGGTCACGGCCCGGGCCGCGCCGTTCGCCTGCCGGAGCGCCTCGGGGTCGCGTATGAACTCGGGATGCCGGCGAATCAGTCGGGTCACCTCGACGCCCATCCCGTCGACGTACGGCGTGAGGTCGTTGGCGTGAGCGACGAGCAGCAGCTCCTGTGTCCGCCCGATCGCGAACGCGGGCGCGAGGGCGGTGCCACCTTCCCAGATCGTCGTCCGCACGCGCTCGGCCCACGCCCGCTCGACGGCGGCGCGGTCGGCGTGTGTCACGTCGGCGTACGTCGACTCGCAGATCACGGCGTCGGCGTCGGGGCGTGCCGTCGTCGCCGACACCAGCCGCTGGTCGTCGGTGTGGAAGTCGCCGGTGTACAACAGGCGGGTGTCGCCGGACCCCGACGATGGGCGCTCGCCGGCGGGCGTGTCGCCCGCGCCGTCGTCGACCAAGACGTGTGCGGAGCCGGGAATGTGGCCCGCGTTGTACAACGTCACCTCGTACGCGGTGCCGCCGGCCTCGACGCGGAACGGCTCGGCGTAGCCGTGGCGTTCTTCGACCTCGCCGAGGCGGGCGACGTGCTCCTCCGAGAAGGGACACAGCGGGCTGGTGCCGTGGAGCTTGAGCGTGTCCCGCGCCAGCGTCCGCGCGAGCGCCGCGGTCGGCGGCGTCCAGTGGATCGTCGGCCGGCGCGACCCCTTCAACAACGCCGGCACCGCGCCGACGTGGTCGAGGTGACCGTGTGAGACGATGACCGCGTCGGGCTCGGGCTCGCGGATCGGATACTGTGGCGGGTCGGCCGTGAGGAGACCGTAATCCAAGAGGAGGGAGCCGTCGACGAGGACGGCGCTGCGGCCGACCTCGCGGGCCCCGCCGAGAAACTCGACGTCCATCGATCACACATCGTCCGCCCCGGGTTAGTGTTCGTCGGTCGCGTCACTCGATCCGCTCGGCGGCGTCTCGCCGGACGAGCGGCTCCGCGTTCTCCGCCGGCAGCGTGACGACGTCCTCGCTCGCGAGGTCGTACTCCCGCTCGTCGACGCCGAAGATCGACCCGACGTCGCGGGTGATCCGGACCGTCTCGCGGTCGACGCCGGCCGCCCCGTCGGGGCGATCCGCCTCGGAGACGGCGGAGCGGTCGGCGGCCGCGTCCGACTCGGCCGGCGCGTCCGTCGGTGGGGACGTCGACGCGTCGGCCGACGAATCATCGACCGACGGGCCGTCGGCCGGCGGTGCGTCGCCCGCGTCGCCGGCTCCGGGCGGTGCGGGACCGGGCTCGACCGGGGTCGCGCCGCCGTCGGCGGTCGCGGACGCCGGGCGATCGGTCGGCGTCCGGTCGGCGTTCTCCTCGCTGTCGGTCGGGCCGGCGGGATCGTCGCCCGCGCCCGGCTCCGAGGACTCTTGGCCCGGCGACGCCGGAGACTCGCCGCCCATCGCGCCGGCGAGCACGTCCGGATCGCTCTGGCCGTCGGCTGGCGAGGCGTCAACCGGGGGCTCGTCGGCGGCGCGCGGTCCGGTCGCGTCGTCGCGAGTCGCCGGCGCGTCGGCTCCGGTCGCCTCCTCGTCCGGACCGTCGGCCGCGGCCGCCGTCAGCGACCCGTCCGGCGACGTGGGCGGCTCCTCGCCTGTGAGAGCCGCGAGCACCGTCGACTTGTTCTCGCGGATCCGCGCGACGAGGTCGTCGAAGAGCGCGCGTTCTTGGGTGGTCAACCCCTCGGTCTCGACGGACATGTCGGCCGCCGCGAACGACGCCAGCTTCACCACCTTGCCGACGCGGCGCTCGTAGAGCGCCTCGGCGACCTCCTCGGCGGTCTCGATCTCGTCGGACATCCGCCGCACGTCGTCGTCCGAAAACGGGTTCGCGACCTGCTCGGCGCGCCGGTCCCGCGCCGCGCGCAGGTCGGCGACGTACGCCGCCACGTCGTCGTAGAAGGCGTCCCGCAGGTGTTGGAGGCTGTCCTTGCGGCGTTCTTTCGCCTGTGCCGAGCGGAGTTCGTCCAGGTTCATTGTTCGGGGGCCTTTCGGGCGTCGCCGCGGGCCATCAGGAAGATGCCCGCGAACTCGGGAACGGCGGTTTCGCCGGGCGCAACTGAGAGCCTCGTGCCGTTTAGTTCTACCGTCCGGTCCGTCTCGCAGACGATCCGGATGTCGCGGCCGACGAACCGGTCGGGAACCGCGTCACACAACGGGTCGAACGCCGCGACGTCGTCGCGGTCGATCGGCGTGACGACGAGCCCCGACCCGCCGTGAAGCGTCCCGGGCAGCCGGATGAGCCGACGCGTGTCGGTGGTGACCGGCTCGTCGATCGGTGCGGTCTCGGTCGCGGTCACGCGCGCGGCGAGCGCGGAGACGAGCCGGCGCACACCGGGGCCGCCGGCCTCGACGTTGCCCTCGCGGACCGCGTCGGGGTTTCGCTCGAACGCGCCCAGGATCGTCTCCGCGCGCCCCTCGCCGATGCCGTCGAGTTCGGTCAGTCGGCTCCGGGCCGCCTCCTCGTCCATCTCGCGGAGGTCGTCGGCGTACGCGACGAGCGCCTCGTGGACGCGCGCACCCCATCCCCCCTCGGTGCGGAGCACGCGCTTCGTCGTCCCGCGGTCGGAAACCGTCCGGATCAGTCCCTCGGCGTCGAGGTCGATCGCGCGGACGTAGTCGACCACCTCGCGGCGGGCCTCGCTGTCCAGCTCGCGGACCGCCTCGTCGCGCACGTGAACGTGGTAGCCGCGCCCGCCCGAGAAGACCACGGTGAGGTCGTCGAACGCGAAGTCGTCTTCGAGGAACGCGAGCAGGCGTTCGAGGGCGTCTTTGCACGCCGCGAGCATCTCGCGGTAGCTCGTCGTCTCCGGGTCGACGCCCGGGAGGTGGTCGGCGTCGAGGTCGAAGACGAGGTCCGCCGAGCGCCAGCCCTTCTTACCCATCGTCGACGCGCCGGGGTCGTCGTAGCGGGCGGCCGAAAAGTACGCGTGTCGGGGAGCGGTGTCCGCAAAGAACGTTTCTAAGTCGCCGAGGTCGTACAACGAGCGGTGACGGACCATGGTGGTTCCCGTGCCGGGCGTCCACGGGATGTGTCCCCACTCGCGCAGGTGGGCGTCGGGCGGCGGAGACGGCGAGACGCGCCGGTAGTAGTCGCGAAATCGCCCGCGGAGGTACTCGCGCGTCCGGTCGTCCATCGTCTCGAAACGTATCGTCGGTCCGCGTATAGTCGTGTCGCTCGCGGGACGCCACGGCGTCGAGCCGCGTCTCGCCCGCCACGAACGGCCGCCGGCGACCGGGAGGCGAAGCCACACGATTCGCGCTCGCTCGATAGGTTTATTACCGTCAGTCCAGTAGCGCCACGTGACGCTTCGTCTGGAGGGCCGAAGCGTCAGCGGGGACCAATTTCGAGCGCCCGTTCCGCGCGGCTTTTTTCCGCGCGGCGCCGGCGCTCGTTCTCGACACGACCAGTCCCGACCCCGACAAAACCCGGGTTTCACACCGCCGCATCCGAGCGCCACGGCCCCGATCTGTCGCTGTATCGCGATCCATGGTCTTTGGACTGACAGTACTGAACGGCGTCGATGTGGGTAGTACGTGTCCGATGTCGGCGTATCCGGAGGTCAATATAACGATGTATTTATTTATTCTCCGGATATATATCGGCACACCAGCATGTACGACCTCACCGGATTCCAGCGCGACCTACTCTACGTGATCGCCGGCCTCGACGAGCCCCACGGACTGGCGATCAAAGACGAGCTGGAAGACTACTACGAGAAGGAGATTCACCACGGTCGGCTCTATCCGAACCTCGACACGCTGGTCGAGAAGGGGCTCGTCGAGAAGGGCCAGCGCGACCGGCGAACCAACTACTACACCCTCACCCGGCGAGGTCGACGGGAGATCGACGCTCGGACCGAGTGGGAGTCACAGTACCTCGACCGCTGACGGCTCGTCGGCCGGCCGCGTGTCCCCGCGCCGTCTCTGGTTTGTGCCCCCGACCCCGACCGCGGATGGCCCCGTTTTCCGCCCGGCACGACCGTCCATGTGAGCCCCTCATTTTTTCGCGGTCGGAGCCGAGAGGCCCGCATGGACCGCGACACGGCCACGCCGCACGTGACGGAGTTTCCCGGCGAGCGCGCCCGAGAGTGGGTCGAGTACCACCAGCAGTCGTCGGCGCCGAGCACGTACGTCTACGACTTCGTGTGGGACCACAGCGCGCCCGCGACGGGACCGTTCTGCACGGACGTCGACGGCAACACGCTGCTCGATTTCACCAGCCACGTCGCCGCCGCCCCGCTCGGCTACAACAACCCGCTGATCACCGAGCCGCTCGCCGAGTTCGACCTCCTCGACCCGACGAAGATCGCCGGACAGGACTTCTACGTCTCCGACGGCGACCCGCCCGGCGAGTCGACGCCCGGCCCCGCCGACCTCATGGACCGGCTCACCGAGATCACCGCCCACTACGAGATGGACACCGTCTTCCTCTCGAACTCCGGAGCGGAGGCGGTCGAGAACGCGATCAAGATCGCCTACGACGACGCCGACGGAGCGAAGTACGCGATCACCTTCGAGGGGGCGTTCCACGGGCGGACGCTCGGCGCGCTCTCGCTCAACCGGTCGAAGGCGGTGTACCGGCGCGACTACCCCGAGATCAGCACCGTCCACGACGTTCCCTACTGTGACGACCGGACGTGTTCGCCCGACACGTGCTCGTGCGGCTTCTTCGCCGACGGCGTCTCGCGACTTCGCGAGAAGCTCGACCCGAAGACCGGCCACATCGACCCCGAGGAGGTCGCGTACCTGATCGTGGAACCGATCCAGGGCGAGGGCGGCTACCGGTTCCCGAGCGACTCGTTCACCGACGAGATCGCCGCGCTCACCGACGAACACGACATCACGCTCATCGCCGACGAGATCCAGTCCGGCCTCGGCCGCACCGGCGAGATGTGGGGCGCGGACAACTACGCCCTCGAGCCGGACGTGATAACGAGCGCGAAGGGGTTACGCGTCGGAGCGACCGTCGCCCGGTCGGACGTGTTTCCCGACGAGCGGGGGCGGATCTCCTCGACGTGGGGGGCCGGAGACGTCATCGGCTCGCTGCAGGGGTCGCTCACGATCGACGCCATCCGCGAAGAGGGGCTCATGGAGAACGCGGTCGCGCGCGGCCGCCAGTTCATCGAGACGCTTCGCAACGCCGACCCCGAGGGCGTCGTCGACGTCCGCGGGCTCGGGCTCATGCTCGCCGTGGAGTTCGACACGACGGAGCGCCGCGACGCGGTCGTCGAGCGAGGGGTTCAACACGGGCTGCTCACGCTGGCGTGTGGCGACAGGGTGGTCCGGATCCTCCCGCCGCTCGACGTCACCGAACGCGAGATCGACCTCGGCTGTGACCTGTTGACGACGGCGATCGACGAGGCGGCCTGAGCGCGACGGCGCCGCGCTCGCCGCGAGCTCACGGACCACCACCGATAAGCCGCCCGCAGCCCCAGGTGTCGTATGGCCGATCCCGACGACGACTCGGTGGCGTCGGTCGCCGACGGCGACGCCCCCGCCCTCCCTGCCGACCGTGCGGCGGTCCGAGACGCGCTGGTCGGGTGGTACGAGTCGGACCACCGGGCGTTTCCGTGGCGGCAGACGACCGACCCCTACGCGGTCCTCGTCAGCGAGGTGATGAGCCAACAAACCCAGCTCGACCGGGTGGTTCCGGCGTGGGAGGCGTTCCTCGAGCGCTGGCCGACGGCGGCCGACCTGGCGGACGCCGACCGGAGCGACGTGGTCGCCTTCTGGTCGGACCACTCGCTGGGGTACAACAACCGGGCGACGTATCTCCACGAGGCGGCGACGCAGATCGAAACGGAGTACGACGGGGCGTTTCCGGAGACGCCCGCCGAGCTCCGAGAGCTGATGGGGGTCGGTCCGTACACGGCCAACGCGGTCGCCTCCTTCGCGTTCAACGCCGGCGACGCGGTCGTCGACACAAACGTGAAGCGGGTGTTGTACCGCGCGTTCGACGTTCCGGACGACGACGAGGCGCTCGAGCGCGTCGCGTCGCTGCTGCTGCCCGACGGCGAGTCGCGCGTCTGGAACAACGCGATCATGGAACTCGGCGGCGTCGCCTGCGGAAAGAAGCCGCGGTGTGACGAGGCGGGGTGTCCGTGGCGTGAGTGGTGTCACGCCTACCAGACCGGCGACTTCACCGCGCCCGACGTGCCGACGCAGCCGAGTTTCGAGGGGAGCCGTCGCCAGTTCCGTGGTCGAATCGTTCGGCTGCTCGGCGAGCACGACGAGATG
>CAZKXC010000114.1:286-6783 GCA_964556645.1 uncultured Halobellus sp. | reverse complement strand
CACTCGCTGAAGTAATTCCCCGACTTCTGTCAGAAACCGTGCGACCGACTTAGAGGATACACAGCACCGCGACCCTGTTATACTCTGTATCTGAATCAACTGATAGAATGCGCCGACTATCGACCGGTATAGATTCGACACGGGGCACCGCTGATCCTGTATTGCTGTTTCGATTCAATACGTGTCCGTCGATGCCTTACAGCGGTTCTCTATAGCCACTGCCATCCAAGACCGTGTATCACGATAACAGCCAGCACCCCAAAAGCCGCCGTACCCGCCATGTAGAGAATCATAATGACTCCCATTTGTTTTATCGTCATTTTTTCGTCAGGCATATCCAGGATTCCCGTAACACCGTGTCACAATCCGACTTGATAAATGCTCATAGATACGTATTTTATTGGTATGCTCCACGTTTCAGAGAAGTGTTCGATAACGGTTCCGGAAATTCAGGTTTCTTTCTGACAATTCCTCGATCGGACACGACTCGCACTGCGGGGACAGAGCGGTGCGGACGTCGGCCGCGAAATCGAGCGTGGCGTGCCGGAAGTCGCTGCTTCGGGCCGTCGGCGCGAGTGCGTCCGCGAGTCGTTCGATCGCGTCCGCGTCGGCGTCGATGCCGAAGACGCGAGACAACAACCGTCGTGCGTTCACGTCCACGGCGGCGATCCCGGCTCCGTCTACGCGTGTCAAGACGGACCGCGCCGTGTAGTCGCCGACACCGCACAGCGCCACGAGGTCCGCGTGGTCGCGGGGAACGTCGCCGCCGCGGCTATCGGTGATCTGTGACGCGGCGCGCTCGATGAACGCGGCGCGTTTCACCAACGGTTTCAATCGCATGATGGTTTCACACCCTGACGGGGTCGCTCACGGGTACCCAGCGAATCGGTGATACACTTCGGAGAGACCCCCGCCCCCGTCGTGCGATTTCCGATACGAGACATAAACCCGCCCCCGAGGGGAGCCGGCGGCCGCCGAAGCGATCCACAAACGTGGGTATTATTTGGCGTCTCGCCGTCTGAATCGACACGATCCCGGATGGTTTTTACTGCTCGCGCCACCTCGATCGGATATGACCGACGTTATCGACGGCGAGGCCGTGGCGGCCGAGGTTCGGTCGGGCATCGCCGACTGCGTCGACACGCTCGCGAGCGCGGGCGCGAGACCCGGGCTCGCGACCGTGTTGATGAGCGACGACCCCGCGAGCGAGACGTACGTCTCGATGAAACAGCGAGACTGCGAGGAGGTGGGAATCGAGGGGATCCACGTCGACGTCGACGCCGACGCCCCCGCCGCGGCGTTGTTCGACACCATCGACGACCTCAACGCCCGGACGGACGTCGACGGAGTGCTCGTTCAACTGCCCGTGCCTGACCACGTCGACAGGCGGGCGGTGCTCCGGCGGATCGACCCCGAGAAGGACGTCGACGGCTTCCACCCGGAGAACGTCGGCCGTCTCGTCGCCGGCGACGCCCGGTACAAACCCTGCACGCCACACGGCATCCAGAAGCTGCTCGCGGCCTACGACATCGACACCGAAGGGGCCGACGCCGTCGTCGTCGGCCGGTCGGACATCGTCGGAAAGCCGATGGCGAACCTGTTGATCCAGAAGGCGCCCGGCGGCAACGCCACCACGACCGTCTGTCACTCGCGCACGGCCGATCTGGAGGCGAAACTCGCCGACGCCGACATCGTCGTCGCCGCCGCGGGCGTCCCCGAGTTCGTCGACGGCTCGATGGTGAAGCCGGGCGCGGCCGTGATCGACGTCGGGATCAACCGGGTCGACGCCGACACGGAAAAGGGGTACGAGCTGGTGGGCGACGTCGACTACGACTCCGCGAGCGAGGTGGCCGGCGCGATCACGCCGGTGCCCGGCGGCGTCGGGCCGATGACCCGCGCGATGTTGTTGTACAACACGGTGAAGTCGGCGAGCCGGCGCCACGGCGTCGACGTCGCCCTGCCGTGAGCCGCCGGGTCGGCACCGGGCGCCTGTGCGCCGGTCACTTCTCCAGTTCGTCGACGAGCAGACAGATGTCGGAGACCGCCGCCTCGACGAGCGCCTGTCCCGTTTCTTCGGTCGCGACGGTCGGGTCGCCGATGTTTCCGGCGGGCGTCAACGCCTCCATGTCGGCCGCCGTCAGCGACCAGCCGACCGCGTTCTCGCCGAGCGCGTCGTACTCCGTCAGCGGCAGCGACTCCGCCGGCGGGTCGACCGCCGTCGCCCGGTCCATGGAGACGAGGTCGGGGAACAGCTCCAGCATGATGCTGGTTTCGAACTCCGAGGCGTGAAACGAGACCTCGCCGGTGCGGATCTCCGCGGCGACCTCCGCGAACAGGTTCACGAGCGGGACGTGAAACGCCTGTATGTCGCGCTCCGACCGGAGCCGACGGACGACGACCTCGAGCTCCGGGTCCTGTGCGAGGTAGTGGCCGTTCAACAACAGAACGTTCTCGATGCCCCACTCGCCCGCCGAGGCGCAGACGTCGAAGACGTACCGCTGGAACGTCTCGGTCGAGACGGTGAACGTCCCCGGCTTGAACGTGTGGTGCGGACTCACCCCGTACCAGATCGGCGGGGCGAGAAGGGCGTCGCTCCGGTCGGTAACGCGCGCGCCGATCGCCTCCGGCATGTACACGTCGACGCCGAGCGGCAGGTGGTGTCCGTGTTGTTCGGTGCTGCCAACCGGGAGCAACAACGTCCGGGTCTCCGCCAGCGCGGACTCGATCTCCTGCCAGGTCATCTCGGCGACGCGGGCCGTCTCCGTCGACAGATCGGACATGTCCACGGCTCGTCGCGGGCGCACAAAACCCGATCGGTTCCGGGCGAAACGGCTCCCGCGCGCCGGGGGTCGCCGGCTCCGACGGCTACGACTTCCCGTGAGTGATCCGTATCCGCCCCTCGATCTGGGGGTCGATGCCGTGCTCGCGGGCGAACGCGGCGAGCACCTCGTACTGGATGTCGCCCTCGGCGACCCGGTGGCGCTCCGACAGCGTGGGGAACTCGTGGTCGGAGTGAAGCAGGTACTCGGAGGTGGCGACGGCGTAGCGAGCCTCGGGGTCGACCGGGTCGCCGTCGACGGTCGCCTCGACGAGCCGTTCGGCGGCGGCGTCCCAGACGACGCGGGCGTTCGAGACGTGGCCGTGCCACCAGTCCGCCTCGCCGAAGTCAATGTCCGGAGCGGCCATCTCCCGAAACACGCGGCGCAGCTCCGCGCCGGTGACCGACGCCAGCACCACCGGCTCCTCGAACGGAATGAGGCTGATCAGGTCCGCCTTCGTCACCTCGCCCTTCCACGGGTCGCCCTGTCGGAGCCCGCCCGCGTTCGAGAGCCCCACGTCGGCGTCGAGCGCCCAGCGAAACGCGTCGGCGACGACGTTGCCGACGCGACACTCGCCGCCGTGAACGACCTCGCTGGTGCGGACGACCGGCTCGTCGACGCGAGCCACGACCGCATCGAGGTCGGCCGCGCTCATCCGTTCTGCGAGCGCCGCTCGGAGCGCGTCGTGAGGGGTGGCGCCGTCCGGCTCGTGGAGCGTGGCCGTCGCCGGCTCGTCGGGACCGCCGAGGTCCACCTCGGCGACGGCCTCGCCGTTCACCCCGGGCCGAACGAGAAGCGTGCCGTCGACCCGCTCGTTTCGCCGGCTGTGGACGTGGCCGCCGAGAATCGCGTCGACGTCGAGTTCGCGGGCGAGGTCGTCGTCGCCGCCGCCGAGATGCGAGAGGACGACGAGGTGGTCGACCGACGGCGCCGCGGCCGCGACCGCGTCACACGCCTCGCGGGCCGCCGCGACGGGGTCGTCGAACGAGAGCGGCGCGGCCATCGGATTCAACGAGTCGGTCGCGGGGTCGGTGACGCCGACGAACCCGACCGTCGCGCCGTCGACGGTGCGGGTCGTCCACGGAACGACTCCCTCTCGTCGGCCGAACGGGGCGTCGTCCTCGCCGCGGACGTTCGCGGAGACGAACTCGACCGGCGCGGCGGCGACGAGTTCGCGGAGCGCGTCGGGACCGTAGTCGAACTCGTGGTTGCCGAACGTGTCGAGAACCGTGTCCGTGGCCGCGTAGAAGTCGATCGCCTGTCGGCCCCGCGCGACAAGCGAGAGCACGCCCGGTGCGGCCGTGTCGCCGGTGGCGACGACCGCGGCGTCGGGGCCGTCGAGCGCGCGGATGCGACCCGCCAGCCGGGCGGCTCGTTCCGGGACGTCGAAGACGTTCTCGATGTCGGAGTAGTGGAGGAGACGCGGCATGTGGCTGTCCGTTCGTGAGGCGGGAGCGAACAAAAACGATCGCAAGCCGGCGTCCGCTCGCACTCCCCGCGAGGGCGTCGCACGCGCTCGCGGCGGTTTGAAAGCGCTTTTATGCTGTCCAAGAGTAGTTCGGCGTACAGCCTCTGCGGGGTTGATGATGTGCCGTTCCGATAGGGACCGACCACGGGACGGACACGCGAGCCCACGCCGAGGACCCAGGTGACCGATACATGCCAGTTTACGTAGACTACGACACCCCAGCCGACCTCGCCGAGCGATCGCTCGAAGCGTTCGAGGTCGCCCGAGACACCGGCACAGTGAAGAAAGGAACGAACGAGACCACGAAGGCGGTCGAACGCGGCAACGCGAAGCTCGTCCTCGTCGCCGAGGACGTCTCGCCCGAGGAGATCGTGATGCACCTCCCCGAGCTCGCCGACGAGAAGGGGATTCCGGTCGTCTTCGTCGACACCCAAGACGAGGTCGGCCACGCCGCGGGCCTCGAGGTCGGCTCCGCCGCCGCCGCGGTCGTCGACGCCGGCGACGCCACCGACGACGTCGAGGACATCGGCGAGAAGGTCGCGGAGCTCCGATAACCACCAATGAGCGCAGAAGAGAGCGCCGGCGACTCGACCACCGCCGAGGTGATCGAGGTCGTCGGCAAAACCGGGATGCACGGCGAGGCCATGCAGGTCAAATGCCGCATCCAAGAGGGGTCGAACCAGGGACGCATCATCACGCGGAACGTTCTGGGTCCCGTTCGGCTGGGCGACGTGCTCCAGCTGCGCGAGACCCAGCGCGACGCCGACGCAATCGGAGGTCGATAACGCATGGTCGAGACACGCACGTGCGATTACACCGGCGAGGAGATCGAGCCCGGAACCGGAACGATGTTCGTGAAGACGAACGGACAGATCCTCCACTTCGTCGACTCGAAGGCGGAGAAGAACTACTTCCTCGGCCGCGAGGCCCGCGACCTCGAGTGGACCGAGGAGGGACGCAACGAGGGCGGAGAACGGTGAGCCACCACGACGAGCGCACCTTCGTGATGGTGAAACCCGACGGCGTCCAGCGCGGGCTCATCGGCGAGATCGTCTCCCGCTTCGAGGACCGCGGGCTGAAGCTCGTCGGCGGCAAGTTCACCCGGATCGACGAGGAGCTGGCTCACGAACACTACGGCGAACACGAGGGGAAGCCCTTCTTCGAGGGGCTCGTGGCGTTCATCACCTCCGGACCCGTCTTCGCGATGGTGTGGGAGGGCGCAGACGCGACCCGACAGGTCCGAGCGATGGTCGGCGAGACCGACCCCGCCGAGTCCGCTCCGGGAACGATCCGGGGCGACTTCGGGCTCGACCTCGGCCACAACGTGATTCACGCGTCGGACCACGAGGACGAGGGCGCGAACGACCGCGAGATAAACCTCTTTTTCGACGACGAGGAGCTCGTCGACTACGGCCTCGACACCGCCGCGTGGGTGTACGAGGACGAGTCCCACTGACGACCCGGCTGCTCGCGTTTTGACGCCGCGCATGCGTGGCTTGCCGTTCCGGCGAGCACGGCCGCCGCGGTGAGGCTCGGCGAACCGCGCGGTATCACGCGGACAACGCCCGAACGACCCCGTCTTCGGTGACGACGAGGACCTCGTCGGTGCCGTCGGCGTCGGCGTCGGCGAACAACGGGCCGGCGTACACGACCGCGCCGGAGACGCTGCCGCGGGCGATCGCCTCGCCGTTGCGGTTCAACACCAGGACGTCGCCGCGGCGGTTGGCGGCGGCCGACGCCGGCGTCTCGTCGCCGACGACGCCGACGCTCGGGGCGTTCACGCGCGTCTCGCCGCCGTACTGTTGTTTCCAGACGACCTCGCCGTCAAGCAGGTCGACGGCCCAGACGCTCCCGACGCCGCCGACGAGGACGCGGCCGGCGTCCGTGTCGCCGACGGCGACCGGACGGTCCTGAAGCCCGACCTCGTACCGCGAGGTGCCGTCGGCGACCTCGAGCGCCTCGATGGCGCCGTTCGAGCCGCCGAGCGTCAACACCGGCCCGCGTCGGGTCGCCGCGGCGGTCCAGTCGACCGTCGTCACCGTCGGCGTCGTCGTCCACCGGGTCTCGCCAGTCGCGCCGAACAGGTGGACGGTGCCGGGGTCCGTGGCCGCCGTCGTCACGGCGACGCCGCCGGCGACGCCCGCCTCCCGTCCGTCGGGGTCTGGATCGGGTCCGACGATCAGGGGGCGACGCTCGACGCCGCCGCCGAC
>CAZKXC010000114.1:0-276 GCA_964556645.1 uncultured Halobellus sp. | reverse complement strand
CTCGAAGACCGGGTCGCCCGCGGCGTCGACCGCCGTCACGGTGCCGTCGGTCGCGGCCGCGGCGACGACGCCGACGCCGTCGCCCGTCGGGTCGCCGACGGCCGGCGCGACCCCGCCGGGGCCGCCGAGGTCGACCACGAACCGCTCGCGGCCGTCGGCGGCGTTCAACACGACGAGCGATCCCGGCTCGGTGGTCAACGCGACAACCGGGTCGCCGCCGAGCGTGCCGGTCGCGAGCCGGCTCACGCCGACCGGATCGGCGTCATCGCCGGCGTC
>CAZKXC010000113.1:0-6814 GCA_964556645.1 uncultured Halobellus sp. | reverse complement strand
TCGGCGATCATCAAGAAGTTCTCCGACGAGAACATCTCGGAGAAGGACATCCACATCCAGTTCATCCAGACGGGCCAGCAGGGCGTCGACGGCGACTCCGCGTCGATCACGGTCGCGACCGCCGTGATCAGCGCGTTGGAGAACGTCGGCGTCGACCAGAGCCTCGCGATGACCGGCTCGTTGTCGGTGCGGGGCGACGTGCTCCCCGTCGGGGGCGTCACCCACAAGATCGAGGCGGCCGCGAAGGCCGGCTGCGACCGGGTGATCATCCCCGCGGCCAACGAGCAGGACGTGATGATCGAAGACGAGTACGAGGAGATGATCGAGGTCATTCCGGTGTCACACATCAGCGAGGTGCTCGACATCGCACTCGAGGGCGAGGCCGAGAAGGACTCGCTCGTCGACCGGCTCAAGTCGATCACCGGCTCGGCGCTCAAAGACCAGGGCGTCTCCGGTCCCTCCAGTCCGAGCCCGCGGTAGTCGCTGCCCGCGTGGACGGCGTTCGCCGTCGCGACCGCCGTTCTCGCCGCGGCGTTGCCGTCGCTCACTCGACGTCGCGGTCTCACAGGAACTCGCGCTGGCCGGTATCGCGCCGGCGACCGCGGTTCCGCCGAGGGCGTCGAGCTCGCCTTCGTCTCCACCGGCAGCCTCTTCATCGTCGCCCGCTGCGCCGTCAACGCGCCGGAGATCGTCGTCCACGAGCGGCCGGGACGCGACCCCGCGGCGGCGACAGAACGGGTCGTCGGCCGCGGGTGACGCCGCTTCTCCGTCACTTCGCGTTCTATCGCCTTCGACGGGCCCACTCTTTTTTGTACGGGCGGCTCCCTACTCGAAGCTATGACCGGAAAGCCGACCGTCGGCGAGTACATGACCCGGGATGTCGCGACCGTCGATCCCGACGAGACGGTGTCGGCGGTCGCCCAGCGCATGGTCGACACCACCGGCCACAAGGGGTTTCCAGTCACTCAGGGTCGGACGGTCGAGGGATTCGTCTCCGCGGGCGACCTCCTGCTCGCCGACGACGACGCCCCCGTGTTCACGGTGATGTCCGAAGACCTGATCGTCGCGCACCCCGAGATGAAGATCACCGACGCCGGCCGCGTCATCCTCCGATCCGGCATCCAGAAACTCCCCGTCGTCGACGACGCCGACAACCTGGTCGGGATCATCTCGAACGCCGACGTCGTCCGCTCGCAGATCGAGCGCGCGACGCCCGGCAAGGTCGGGAAGCTGATGCGAACCCTCGAACAGATTCACGGCGTCGAGCTCACCGAAGAACGCCGCGAGGTGCGCTTAGACGACCTCACCCCGACGCAGGCGCGGGTGTACGCCGACGAACTCGAGGGGCGCCAGTACGAGCTGAACCGCGGGCTCGCCGAGCCGCTCGTCGTCATCGACAACGACGGCGTGCTCCACCTCGCCGACGGCCACCACCGCGTGATGGCCGCCCACCAGATGGGTATCGAGCAGATGGACGCGTACGTCATCGTTCCGCAGGAACGGGTCGACCTCGGGATGGCCAAGACCGCCGAGAAGGGCGGGTTAGAAACGATCACGGACATCGAGATCGTCGACTACGCGCGCCACCCGCTCGTCGAGACGACGAAGCGGCTACAGTGAGGCGACCGAGCGAGGGCGCGCGTTGTCGGAGCCTGCGTCCCGAGGAGCTCTGCGCCCGACGTCTCCGAAGATGACCGGCCGCGACGTCGCGGTCGGGGCGGTCGTTGCCTCGGCGACCGGCGTCGGCTTCGCCTGGACGCACGGCGCGTGGTACGGCGTCTTCGCGACCTCGCCGCTCGTCGATTTGTTCGGGTCGCTCCTGCTCGGGGTCGTCGGCGCGCTCGCGTGTCTGCTCGCCGGCGCGCTGGCGGACGGGGCGCGCCGCGCGGTGGTCGCGGGCGGCTTCGCGACCGGCGGGTTCGCGCACCTCGTCGTGACGCCGACGGTCACGCCGGTCGCGCTCGCGCCCGCTGAGGTGAACGCCGCGTTGTTCGTCGTCGGCGCGGCGCTCGGGGTCGCCGCGCTCGCGGCGTCCGAACGCCGGGAGACGTGAGCGCGGGCGTCGTCCCCGGAGGCTTTTTTGACCCGTGGGGTGAGTCGGAGCCATGTCCCAGTATTCGGTCCGCGCGGAGTGGGAGCCGCTCTCGGCGGTCAGGGTCCACACGCCGGGCGTGGAGCTCTGGTCGGGGAGCCTGGCTCCGGAGGCGAACCTGTTCGAGGCCCACGTCCCGCCCGACCAGGCCAGACGAGAACACGAGGCGCTCGTCGAAATCCTAGCCGAGAGCCACGTCGAGGTTCATCGGCTCGCGGACGACCTCGCCGGAGACGCGTTGGACGAGCTGACGCGGTCCGCCCTCGCCGAGGGGGGCGTCGACCGGATCGACGACGTGCTCGCGAGCTTCGACGCCCGCGAGAAGCTCGCGGTCGTGCTCTCACGGCCGCGGCTCGCGCCCGAGACGGCGGCGGGCGGCACCGACGGCGCGTCGGTGACGCTCGAGGCGCCGATCTCCAACATCTACTTCCAGCGCGACACCACGATCGTCGGCGATGAGGGACCGATCCTCTGTCACATGTCGGAGCCGATCCGCCAGCGCGAGGTACCGATCGTGCGGCGGGCGTGGGAGGCGATCGGAGCGACGTTCAGCCACGAGATGACCGGCGAGCCGCTCGAGGGCGGTGAGTTCATGCCCGCGGGCGAGTTCGCGCTGCTCGGGGTCTCCGCGGAGGTCGACGGCGAGGAACACGTCATCAGGACGAGCTACGAGGCGGGCGAGCGGCTCATGCGTCACGGCGCGGTCTCGTACGACGAGTTCGGACTGGTCAGAGCCCCGCTGGAGGCGGACCGACGGCTCCGCCAGGACCGCGGGCTCGGCTCGCGCGTGATGCACCTGCTCGGCTGGTTCAACATCGCGGCCGAAGGGTTGGCGGTGCTCGACGCCGACCTCGCCGAGACGGCCGCCGTCGACGTCTACCGCCTCCGCGGCGGGTCCTACGAGCACAGCCACACCACGTCCGTGCTCGAGTACGTGCGCGACGAGCGGGGGTTCGACGTGATCGACGTCGCCGACGGCGAGCGGTGGCCCACCAACTTTCTCGCCATCGACGACGGCGTCGTGATCCCGTTGTACGAGCCGGACGCCGACGGCGGTTATCAGCCGGCGAACAACCCCACTATCGAGGCGCTGCGCGACCACGGCGTCGCCGTGCGCCCGGACGGGATCGGGATCCCGCGTGCGACTCTCACGAACGGCGCGGGCGGGCTCCACTGTATGACGACGCCGATCTCGCGAGGGTAGCCGGCGTCGCCGGCGTCGGCTCGCGAGCACGCACATCTTTTTATAAACACGCCGAGACGTGTCGGTTATGGGACGCATCAGAACCGCGGTTTCTCGGGCGACGTACGCCGCCGTCGGCGCGGCGGTCGGCGCCGCGCTCGGCGGACTGGTGAGCCGAAACGCCGCGAGCAGCGGCGGCGCGCTCGGCGCCCTCGCCGGAGCGACGATAGCCGAGATTCGAGCCGACGCGGACGGCGTCTTCGCCGGCCTTCGGCCGGACTCCGAGTCCGAGTCGGACTCGGACGACGCGGCGGCCGACGGCTGAGTCCGCCTTGACGGCCGTCGGCTCGCGCCGCACCCGGCGGCGTCGGGAACGACTATACGAGCGGAGCGAGTAGGCGCCAGCGATGCCCGACATCGACGCCGGCTCCGGCCACGACGACCGCGACGCGGGGTGGTTCCGTGGGCTTCGACCCGAGGCCGCCGACGCGGACGCCGCACGCGAACGGATCGCCGCCGGCGAGGCGGCGGCGCCGCGGGACTGGCCCCGGCTCGCCGTCGACGCCGGCTTCGCCGAGTCGGAGTCGGCCTACTACGACCGGCTCCACGAGGTCGCCATGGGGGCGACCCGCGAGGCGGTCAGAGAACGCGAGCGCGCCGACGACCAGCAACTGATCCACGCGGTTCGCGCCATGGACGACTGCGAGCGCGTCGCAAACGAGTTGGCCGAGCGCGCGGCGGCGTGGGCCGGCAGCCTCTTCGAGGAGACCGACGCGGGACTCGCGGGGGCCCGAGCGGTCGCCGAGCGAGAACCGTCCGGCGATCTTGAACGACGGGCCGTTTCGATGTCGGCGCGCGCCGTCGACCTCGCCGACGAGCGGGACGCACTGTCGGCGACCATCGAGCGGATCGCGCCGGCCGTGGCGCCGAACCTCGCGGCGATGGCCGGAGCGGAGCTCGCCGCGCGGCTGATCGCGCTCGCGGGCGGGTTAGAACCGCTCGCGAAGAAGCCCTCCGGGACCGTTCAGGTGCTCGGCGCGGAGGACGCGTTGTTCGCACATCTCTCGGGGAGAGCGCCCTCGCCGAAACACGGGATCATCTACACCCACGAGTTCGTCCGCGGGACCCGGCCCGCAGACCGCGGGTCGGCCGCACGCGCGCTCGCGGGAAAGCTGACGCTCGCGGCCCGCGTCGACCACTACTCGGGCGAGTACCGCGAACAGCTCCACGCCGACCTCCGGGACCGAATGGAGGCGATTCGGGCGCGGGCGGAGACCGATGAGTGACCCTCTCCTCCCGGCCGGGGTCGAGCGCCGGTCGTTCGACGGGAAGACCCGGCTGGCGACGCGCGGACCGCCGGTGTACGGCGAGCCGACGGACGGCGAGTGGCGGGCGTGGGATCCCGAGCGGTCGAAGCTCGGCGGCATGTTCGAACTCGGCGTCGACACCGGCCTGACCGGCGGCGAGACGGTGGTGTACCTCGGCGCGGCCGCTGGCACGACGGTCAGCCACGTCGCCGACTTCGCCGGGCCGACGTACGCCGTCGAGTTTGCTCCGCGGCCGACCCGGGAGCTTCTCGACGCCGCGGCGCCGCGACCCCGGCTGTTCCCGCTGTTGAAAGACGCCCGGAAGCCGGACACCTACGCACACGTCGTCGAGGCGGACGTCGACGCGATCATTCAGGACGTCGCCACTCGCGGGCAGGCGACGGTCGCGGTCCGCAACGCACGGTTTCTCGCCGACGACGGGCGGCTGGTGCTGGCGGTGAAAGCCCGCAGCGAGGACGTCACCGCCGACCCCGAGACGGTGTTCGACGACGTGGTCTCGACGCTCGAGGAGGCCTACGAGGTGCTCGACACCGCGCGGCTGGACCGGTTCCACGAGGACCACCTCGGCGTCGTGGCGACGCCGCGGTGAGACCCGCGGCGGTTCCGGAGGCGGTCACTCCCGACCCGACACTGATCCGGTCTGTCGGGTGAGTACGACGGCGACCGGAGCGAGCCCCGTCTCACCACGTCGGCGGCGAGAAGCCGGCGTCGTTCAGCATCGGCTTCCATCGCTTCTGGACGGAGAGCCGCGAGACGCCCATCGCGTCGGCGACGGCGGACTGTGACCGCTCCTGTCCGCGGATCAGCGCGGCGGCGTAGAGACTGGCGGCGGCGGTCGCGGGCTTCGAGCGCTCCTCGTCGGGAATCGCCGAGAGAAACAGGTCGGTCGCGGTCGCACGCGCGTCGTCGTCGAGGTCGAGCTCCGCACACGCCGCCTCCAGGCTGGCGATCCACTCCTCGTTTGCGACGCGGTCACTCGCTCGGTACACACCCTTCGTTCGTCGCTCGCGGGTAAAAACCCCCTGCGGCCGGCGGCAGATCGAGTCCGACCCGCGATCGCGGGTCGCCGGCCGCCGGCCTGAAGTCCGTGCCGGCCGTACGACGGGTATGTCGACACACGCCTGGACGGAGACGCGGGTTCGCGAGCTTCACGACGATCTGGTGTCGTTGTACGAGCCGGTCGATCGGGTCGCCGAACACGGCGCGGACCCGACCGCGGAACCCGGCGAGGGTGTCCGCCAGCTGATCGGGACCATTCTCTCACAGAACGTCGCCGACACGAACACCCGTCGGGCCGTCGAGGCGCTCTTCGACCGCTACGCCGACTTCGCGGCGATCGAGGCGGCCGACCACGACGAGCTAGCCGAGACGATCCGGGTCGCGGGGCTTCCCGACCAGAAGGCCGCGCGGATCCAGCGCGCGCTGAAAGCGATCCGCGAGGAGACCGGCGGGGCGTACTCGCTGGCGTTTCTCGACGCGATGGCGACGGACGACGCGAAGGCGTGGCTGATGGATATCAAAGGCGTCGGTCCGAAGACCGCCAGCGTGGTGTTGAACTTCCACTTCGGGAAGCCGACGATGGCGGTCGACACGCACGTCGAGCGCGTCTCGAAGCGGTTCGGGCTGGTTCCGGAGTCGGCCTCGAACCAGGCGGCTCACGACGCGCTCGACGAGCTGGTGCCCGACGAGCTGATCTACCCGCTTCACGTGTTGTTGATCCGTCACGGACGGACGCACTGCTCGGCGCGGAGCGCCGACTGTGCCAACCCGGTGTGTGAGACGTACTGCGACTGCGAGTTCTGCTGATCGTCGTTGCCGGTACGGGTTCCTTCCCAGACGCAGCCGCTCGTTCATACGTGGCTACTCGCGCCGTGACACCTCCAAGGCCCCGGCCGCGAGGGCTCGATGCGCTCGCTGTGGTCCTCGTCGCTCACCCCGCACCGCACAGCAACCGCACCTCACACCTCCCCAGCCTCGTCGCTGGCGCCGTCGGCGCCAGCGACTCCCTCGCGCGTGCGATTCGCGCCCTTCGGGCGCTCACCGGCACGCGCCACCGCAGGTATAACCCTCGCCGCTGCTAGCGGTTCGTCAGGTTCTTGAGTCGCTTCCGCGTACGGCCGGTCGCGCGCGGGTTGCCGAGCCAGGCCAAAGGCGTAGCGCTTAGGACGCTATCCCGTAGGGGTCCGCCGGTTCGAATCCGGTCCCGCGCAT
>CAZKXC010000112.1:4660-7001 GCA_964556645.1 uncultured Halobellus sp. | reverse complement strand
AGAGCACTCGACTGAAGATCGAGCTGTCCCTGGTTCAAATCCGGGAGGCGGCATTTTCCTGCGAACGAAGCGAGCAGTGAAAACGCCCCCGAGCGGATTTGAACCAGGGAGGTCGCGCGCAGCGTAGCGAGCACGTCCGACCGTGGTTCAAATCCGGGAGGCGGCACTCCGACTTCGCGCGGTTCTCATCTGCCGGCGCGTAGCCTTTTGAGGGTAATCGCTCGAACCGTCGCGTGATACACCCGCCGATCGGGTCGTTGTCACGGGGCGTCGCCGTCCGAGCCGTCCGCATCCGCGTCTGGCAGCCACACCCGGACCGTCGTCCCCGCGTCGTTCTCGAACGAGAGTTTTCCGTCGAGCGCGTCGACTCCCCACTTGAGCTGCCAGAGGCCGAGCCCGCGGCTGTGCCGCAGGTCAGTTTCGGTGCCGGCTGCCAGCGAATCGAGTTCGGTCGCCGGAATCCCCGGACCGTCGTCGTCGATGACGACGGCGTAGCCGCCGTCCGCCGGCTCGACACGAATCGTCACCGTCGAATCGGTGTACGTGATCGCGTTCTCCAGCGGACTCACGAGCGCCGCCCGAAGCGTCTCCTCGTCCGTCCGGAGCGTGGCCGACGACGGCACGTCGGTTTCGACGGCGACCCCCTCGGAGTCGATCTCCGCGAGGAGGTCGCGTAACACCGCCGTGAGGTCGACCGCGGTCCGTTCGGGATCGCGGGTCATCAGCCGGTCGATCCGGCGTGCGCGGGTGCCGACTTCCGCCAACCGGTCCGTCGCCGACAACACCGCCTCGGCGTGGTCGCTGTCCGTCTCCTCGGCCAGCTGTTCGGTGTGGCTGTTGATCACGTCGAGCCGGTTCCGAAGGTTGTGTCGGAGCACCCGATTGAACACCTCGAGCCGTTGTTCGCGAAGCTTCTTTTCGGTGATAAACTGTTCGAGGTCGTCGCGCATCGCGACCATCGACTCGCCCACGGGGCCGGGGACGTTCTCGTCGAGGGCGTCGTCGTCGAACTCTCGTTGTGCGATCTTTTCGGCCTGTTCGGTGATCGCCTCGACGTACGATTTCGTCTTGAACAGGCTCCGTTGGAGCTGGCCGACCTCGTCGACCCGGTCGTCGGGTTCGATATCGACGGCCAGGTCGCCGCGCGCGATCGCGTCTGCCTGTTTCGACACCCGTCTGATCGCGTTTATCGGACCGTACTGGATCATCCAGCTGAGCGACAACAATCCGAGAAACATGAGCCCGATCAGCCCGACCAGGTACGTCTGAATCTGACCGGTCACCGCCAGTGCGCTCGACCGTGGGACCTCCGTGACGACCACCCAGTTGACGCCGTCGCTCGGAACGCTGTGATAGCCTCTGACCTCGTTTTCGCCCAGTTCGGAGCCGTTTATCGGCGCAAACTGGTTCTCGCGGCCCTCGATGCGCGCTTCGACCTCGGTGACGGTGGACTCCGTCTTGTACGGGCGGAACTCGTTCGGACTGTCGCCCTCGAACATCACGTACCCACTCACGCCCCCGAGAACGACGGTGTTCGCTCCGTCGAACGCCTCCGTCGCGTTCGCGATCCGAGTGCTCGGACGGTACTCGCCGATCAACACGTGATCTCCGTCGCGCGTCGGCGACGCGATCGCCACCGACATTTCGTCTCCGTCGAGATACACCCACGAAACGAGCACGTCCTCGGTGTCGTCGAACCGAAACGCCACCTCCTCGCCGTCGGCGGTCTCGCCCCAGTCGATGTTGGTCGCGGCGAGTTCTTCGCCTTCGATATCGTCGGTGCTTGAGACGATTCGTTCGGTCGTCCCGTTCGAGGGTTGTTCTGACGCGCGCTCGACGACGTGGAGGCTGGCGAGTTCGTCCGGCGCTCGGGCGAGTTCTCTCGAAATCGTCCGGTCTGTTAACGCCGGATTCGACGGCTCGATACCGCTGTGAGCGGAGAGAAGGCGGATCGATTTCTGTTCGCCCTCGAACCAGCTGGCGAGATTCTCGGCTTCGAGCTCCGCGTTGGCCTCGACCGAGTCCAGCTGTTCTTCGGTCACCCGATCGGACACCTGATACGCGATCGCCGTCCCGCCGGCGACGATGACCGCGGTGATGAGCAGAGAAACGACCAGGAGCTTGAGCGCGTACCGGGAACGCACGCGTTCTAGCAGCGATCGTCCGCTATCCATCGAGTGTGAATCCGATTCGGACAGAGACAATTGAATGTTGCCCCGCGCACGGTGGCGCGGGGAATCCTACTCTCACGAGGGCAGGCTTCCTGTTTCGATGACGTGAGTTGCAGACACGGGCTCAAACTGAGTCGTGTCCGTCTGACCGGACGACGCGGACCGATCGT
>CAZKXC010000112.1:0-4560 GCA_964556645.1 uncultured Halobellus sp. | reverse complement strand
ATCGACGACCCGCTCGAATCGACGACGTCGAGATGGAGACCCGGCTCGTTCTACTCTCTCAGCCCGTCTACCGACGCGATACGGCCAGCGTCCCGATCATGAGGCACACGCCGACGGCGATCAGTATCCCGCCTCTCCGCGTCGACTCGCCGATCATCGTCGCACCGACCGCCGTCGACGCGGCCCCGACCAGGAAAAACACGATCTTCAACACGACGTCGGGAACGAGCCCGAGCATCACGTCGACGATCAGGTCGACAATCGCATCGAGCATGCTGATCTGCCGTTTCTGGTTTGTGAATAAAACTGCCGATGCGCGACGAGCGGACCCGATCGCACTGATCCGGGCGAAACCGCATCCTGCCGGCTCCGTGTCACGGTGACACACGACCGTCCGGTTCGACCCGGGCGGTGAAGAGACCGCGGGCCGTTCGCGCCGACGATCCTGCCGGCGGCGACCCAGCCGGCGACGACCCACGAGAACCGGCGCGTACACGGTGTCGTCCCTTTCGATTCTGACCGGTCGCTGGTCGCCGGACCGTGACCGCGAACATATATGTTTCACGCGGCAGACGTGCCGACGATGACGGATTGGACCCTCCGTGACACCCTTGGAATCCTCATCGTGCTCGGAATCACCCTCTCGGTCGCGAGACACATGGACGGTATCGCACAGGCGTTGCTCGTTCTGGTGAGCGTCGTCGTCGCCCTGCTCTGGATCGGCACCTTCGTCCTCCGCGGCTACGTGGACGTGCTTCGGGGCTCAGACGCCGCCGAGTGACCGTTGCGAGCCGAGGGGTCACCCGTCGTCGTCGCGTCTGCGACCCGCCGGGTCGGTCAGGCGGCCGCGCAGTCGCGTTCGATGACCGTGTGTCTGGTCGGCTCCTCGTACTCGCCGTCGAGCGGGCTCGGCTGGTGCATCCGGTAGACGATTATCCGTTCGACCGACGCGTCGTGGGTCTCGTCGGCGCGTTCACACACCCAGTCGGCGTAGCTCTTCGCGACGGCGCCGTCCGCGCCGGCCCGCCCGACGGCCGACATGAACTTGCGGTGGCGGAACGTCTCGTACGCGGCGGCGGGGTCCGGCGGTCGGTCGAACTCGACCGGGCCGTCGCCGAACGCGTTCGCCGTGGAGCCGTCCGTCAGGTACGCCCTGGAGACGTACCAGTCGTACGACTCCGTGGGATCGGGCGCGTACAAGCCCCACCGCTGCTGGTCGAGGTGTTCGTAGTCGACCGCGTCTGGAACGTCGTGGCCGGCGACGGTGCTCGCGCTGAACGCCAGCATCCAGACCAGCACACAGACCCCGAGCACCGTCAGAAGTGACCGCCCGCAGGCGGCGACGCCGGCCGCGACGGTCCCCTCCCGATCGCCGGAGAGAAGCCGGCGTTCTGCGGGTGGTCGACCGAGCGGGCCGAGCGCCGCGGCCGAGGGACGCCGCTCGGCCACCGTCGCCGGCACACGGCGAGAGAGCGCGTCCCAGACCAAGCCCGGAAGGAACGCGACCACGGCGGCGACGAGCACCAGCGGGAACAATCCGACCGACAACGTGAGGCCCATTCCGAGGAACCCGCTCACGTACGCCGCCACGCTCGCCGCTCGAAGACGACCGACGGGGACCAACAAGAACACCGCCGATCCGGCGATGAGCGTCACCCAGCCGTAGTTGAGAAGCGTCAACAACGCGGCGTGATCGGCGAGCGCGGCGCCGAGTGTCGTGGTCATCACGTCGTTGTGTACGGCGATCTCGAGGCCGTCGCCGGCGTACCACTCCTCGCCGCCGTGTTTTTCGATCGCGTTCGCGGTAAACACCACGACCGGCTGGAGAAGCAGCGCGACGGTTCCGACGCTCGCAACGCGCTCGCGGCCCGCTCCGCGCCGGAGCGCGTCGACCGACCATCGCTCGCCGAGCGGGGTCACGAGCGCGACGACGACCAACACCCGGAGCAGCCGGTCGCCGCCGTTGAGCACCGCCGGATTCCGGGCGTGAAGCGAGACGAGCAACACGAGCGAGACGAGACCGACGAGCCGCGTCCGGTAGCCGACGAGAAACGCCACGGCGAACGCCCCGGCGACGACGAACAAGAACTGTTGAAACCAGAGTTCGCCGGAGAACGCGTGGAGCGACGTGCCGGCGTAGCCGGCGTAGGCGGCCTCGTGAGCGGCCATCGGATAGACGCCCGCGTCGGTGTAAAACAGCTCGAGCCGCCCCGCCCGGAGACACAGGTCGACGAGCAGGATTATCCCGAGCGCGATCCGGAGGGCCGCGAGCGACCTGGTGTCGACCTCGAACCGTCTCCGGACCCGGTCGCGAATCCCGGCCAGCCGCGTCCGTTCGACCTCGCTGGGAGACGGATCGTTGGCGTGGGTGGTGTCTGGTGACATCGACTCCGGCGACGGTGACCCGTCGACTCACCGGCCGACCGACGCACGTATAACTGTTTGGACCGCCTCTCGGCTCGATCCGGCCGTCGCGCCCGCGTCCGAATCCGTTTTATCCGTGTATACACGGAATGGCATCGACGTCGAGACGATCGCTGCGGCGGTCGAGCGTCGCCGCGAGACGCTCACGGAACTCGCGCGCGACATCCGGGAACACCCGCAAACTGCCTTCGAGGAGACGTCCGCGGCCGACCGGCTGATCGGCGTTCTCGGTGAGCGCGGCTTCGCCGCCGCCGACCCGCTCGCTGACGACCTTCGCGCGTCGTGGGCGACGCATCGGACCGGCTCGCGGAGCCGGATCCCTCTCATCGCGACCGCGCCCGCGACTCGGCGTACTTCACCGAGGCCGGCGCTCCTCGCCGAGGCCGCCGCCGACTGAGACCCGACCGCCGGCTCACTCGACGAGCGTCGCGGCGGCGATCCCGATCGTCTGGCCGACGCCGACGACGCCGAGTCCCGCCGCCGTCTCGATCGGCCGTCCGGCGAGCGCGACGCCGACGGCGCCGGCGAGACAACAGGCCGCGCCGACGTCGTAGGCGCGGGCGGTCGCGTCGGCGCGGCGGCCGGTGTACGCCAACCCGGCCGCCGGGAGCAGGATCCACCCGTACAACGCGACGGCGAGCAGCGGCTCTGCGGGGACGGCGAGACCGTCGAGCGCCAGAAAGCCGACGACGCCGGCGAGCGTCACGGGAGTTCCCGCGAGAATCACCGTCTTCCAGGCGCGGAGAACTCCGGTCGTCATCTCGCCCCACGAGCCGACGAGAAACGCCACGAGCAGGAGGCTCATGACGACGTGAGCGACGAACAACGCGTGCTCGGAGACGACGCCGACGACGGCGCCTCCGACGACGATCCACGCGGCCGGCACGAGCAGCGCCGGCCCGTTTGCCCGGACGGTTCGGAACACACGGCTGACTCGGTCGGCATCGGATATAAACGTCGGCGACCCGGGGCCGATTCGATCACGAACGCGCGGATCAGCGCGCGTATCGACGCCGATCGATTGGCGAACGCCGTGGTACCTGTACACTCGCAAGTCTTATTCCCGTCACCCTCCTTCGTTCAGACGCAATGGCGACAGGAAAGGTTGATTTCTTCAACGACACTGGCGGCTACGGTTTCATTTCGACTGAGGACGAGGACGACGACGTGTTCTTCCACATGGAAGACGTTGGCGGCCCGGACCTCGAAGAGGGTCAGGAGCTCGAGTTCGACATCGAGTCCTCGCCCAAGGGTCCCCGCGCGACCAACGTCGTTCGGCAGTAAACCGGATCGAAGCGGGCCGTCCGGCTGACGCCGAACACGGCTCTGACACGCGAAAACGAGTTTCTTTCCCGCGGCGCGAATCGGTCCGTCCCGGGGTGTTATCGACCACTCAGCGGCCGCGCCGCGCGGTCTCGACCCGAACTAGATGTGTTGGCCCCAGAACCCGTCTCCTTTCGTCACCTCGACGTCGCCCTCGACGCGCGTCTGACACGCGAGCCGGACGTCGTGGCTGGGGTGGTGTGGCGGGAACCAGAGCCGCGCCGTCTCCTTTCTGCCCGGCTCGCTCACGTCGCCGTCGACCTGGACCGCACAGGTCCCACACGAGCCGTTTCCTCGACAGTTGAGCTGTGCTGACTTGCCGTTGTACACCGACAGGCCGGCCTCGTTCAACACGTCGCGGAGTATCGCACCCTCCTCACACTCGATCTCCTCGCCCTGGTAGTACACGGTCGGCATGTGATGTGTGGCGTACGCGGCCGAGCCACAAAGAGGCTGGCGTATCGAGCACCGAGACCGACGCGCCTGAAAGCGACCGCCGGAACGGGGTCGGTCTCGCTCCCGTCGGCGTGTGCCGGGCGTCTGACGGCGACGGGGCGTTTTTTACCCTCGGCACCGCAGGGAGGGATAATGGGACTTAGGTGTCTGCTCGGGCACGAGTTTTCAGAGCCCGAAATCGAACGCGAGCGCGAGGAGACGGGCGAGGAGGCCGTCACGACCGTCAGGGAGGTGAAGACCTGCGCCCGTTGTGGCGAGACGCGGATCGTCAGCGAGAACACCGAGGTCACGACGATCGAACAGCTCGCCGACCAGGCGACGACCGCCGCGGCGTCGGCGGATCCGACGCCGGCCGAC
>CAZKXC010000111.1:0-7059 GCA_964556645.1 uncultured Halobellus sp. | reverse complement strand
ACATGAAGTCCGCGATGCCAGACTGCTTGTTGGTGTCGTCCTCGAAGATCGATTCGAGGGCGTCTTCGAGCACGTACAGCCGTTGTTTGGTGTAGGGGCGGCAATCGAACCGCTCGGCCACCTCGATCGCCGTGTCGACGTACTTGCTCACGGAGCCCTCGTGGACCGTGAGGTTCACCCGGCCGCCGCACTCCCGGCAGTCGCCCGACAGCGGCATTCGCCGGTACGTTTCGCCGCAGTCGAGACAACGGGTCTCCTGTCTGGAGAAGGCCCGCAGGTTGCCGATGATGTCCGGGAGGAAGTGGTACTCGATCACCCGTTCGGCGACGTCCGTCTCGTCGACCGCCCGAACCGTGCGGGCCAACTCGAGTTGGGCGTCCATCTTCTCCATCATGTCGCCGAGCGTCTTGTACGCCGACAGGTCCGGGCCCATCGCGATGTCGGTCGTGTCGTGGGTGTGGTCGAATCCGCGGTACTCGTCGTCGGTGCCGAGGGTGTCCTCGCCGAGTTGGATCTGTTCGGCGACGGACTCCGGGTCCGCCATCTCGCGGGTGGCCTCGTAGAACGCCAGCGGATACCGCCGCACGATGTCCATGTTGTGCGCCTCGTCGTCGATCTCCGAGGGGTCGATCCGCGAGGACATCACTAAGGGTGCGTCCATGGAGTTGTGAGCATACAGCCAATTTGCCGTGAAGACCGGTTCTCCGCCGACCTGCAGGTCGTAGAGATGACCGTCGTACTCGACGGAATCGATATCGGTAACTCGCAGATACGTGAGATCACCGTCGACAAGCGGACGGATCGCATCGAGCTTCTTACGCGCGGCGATGAGAAGATCGTGTTCATCGAGCGTCTCGACGATCGACTCGAGTTTTTCGAGACTGATGTTTTCACGGCGCTTGAGGTATTTCGGAATGATCTCGGTGATGTCCGGGATGTCCATTTGCCGGATTTCGAAGAGTTCCTCGGGAATACCGACCGTGAGGCTCTTCGGCTGGTACGGATCGTCGCCATTGAGGACACGTCGAAGCGGGTTGTCCGAGGCACCGCCAGAGACGGTGACGGTGTAGATCCGTTGCCGAGGCGGTTCCCGCTCGCGTGTCGAGACGTTCGCGACGATCCCGAGCCGGTGCAGCAGGAACACGATCCCGTCTTTGAGATCTTCGCTCGTCGTGTGGAACGCGATCGTCGTCTGATTGTCGTCGCTCGTTTTGCTCCCGTCTCCGGCGATGAATCCACGGAGGAACGATCGCACGATCGATCGGTCCCCGCGCCGAATCGGTTCGGGGACGACCTTCTCACTCGAGTCGTACGACTCCGCATCACGGAATCCTAGTTCGAACAGGATGTCCTCGAACACAGTCGGGAATCCGATTTTGTACGCCTTGTTCGACCACCGTACCGACGGCTCGACACCGAGCGTGTCTTTGATGACGCGCTCGGCCTGCCGAACGATCTCCTCGTCGGCGTTGGTGATCGTCGGCTGAACGGACGAGGTTGAGCCCTCAGCGGCGAACAGTCCAAGAAGCCATGAAAAGTCGTCGTTCATCGGAATGTAGCGTGAGATCCCCTTCGAAGAGCCTTGTCGACCGATCTGTGGGTTCAACTCGCCACGCCAGTTTCGCGATACTCCCTCGATATCGCGGAGCGTTCGGAGGGCGACTTTCTTATTCGAGAGGCGGGAGGAGAGTCCGCCGTCGAAGGCAGCGCGCGCGTCACTTCCCCACGATTCGTCCCATACCTCACGGAGGTGCGATTCGACTGCGTCGTCGATGAACACATACGGATCGTCGACGCAGTCGGCCACATCGATTACAGTTCCCGCCTGTGGCTCGACATCGAGTTGCTGCGGCGCAAGAATGAGATCGCCGACATCGAGATCGTCACCAGCCACTTCTTCGATTCCGTCGTCATATCGGAACAAACTGTGGTTCGGGGTGATATCGAGTGAGCGACCGAACTGCGTCTCGACTCTGAGCACCGTCTCGTCGTCGTCAGCGCGGTATCGGATCGCCTTCTCGATCGGCTGGAGGCTCGACTCGTGATTCTCGTCGAAGGTGTACGTCTGCCACCCCTCACGCACGCACGTTCGCTTTCTAAACTTCCCGTCGACATCGATGGGTGACTCGAGTTCCTTCCAAAACTCGTCGAACGTGAGGTATCGGATCCGTCCCTGCGGATCGCGAGCAACGAGTCGTGAGTCCCCCGAGACGCTCCCACCGCGCTGGTTGGGGAGGTACTCCTTCGAGAAGTTGAGAAGCCCGTCCATGAGCAGCATGACGCAATCCTCGTCGCCGTCACACTGGGCGACCAGCAGGTCGTTCGCCGCCAGGGTGTGGGTGTCGGCGACCGTGAGGTTGTACGTGTACTCGGTGTCGCTGTGGAGATACGCGATCGCGGTGATCTCGTCCGTCTCGATGCCGCCGTCCGGTGCCGCGTCGGCGACGGCGTTAGCCGGCCTTTCGGCGTCAGCGTCGGCGGGCATCGCCGGAACCGAATCACCCTCGCGTAAATCGCTCGCAGCGACCGTCCGAACCGCACTGTCCACGACGCGCAACATCGTGTGGTCGGGCGTTACCCGGATCGAGCGCCCGCGTCGCGTCTCGATGCGAACCAGATGGTCCTGACTCTGGTGTTTCGAGACGGCCGTCACGGGCTGTACCGACCGGGTTCCGCGTTCGTCGACCGACGGCACCACCACCTCGCCGTCGAGTTCCTGCACGAGCGTCCCGAAGTCGTCGGTCCGCGGGTCGGTCAGCCGCTCCTCGACGACCGTCTTGATCGGTTCGCGGTGCCACCCCGACTCGTCGCGGTACTCGATCTCCGTCTCCGGGTGGAAGCAGTTCCGGCGCTTCGCGGCGTGGAAGTACGGGTGTGCGTACCCGACCGCGGCCGACGTGAATCCGACCACGCGTCCCACGGTCGCCGCGCTCGTGTGCGGCGCCATCCCGAACACTAACTCGCCGACGAGGTCGTCGCGCTCGGTCACCTCGTAGAACCGGTCGAGCCCGTAGAACTGCTCGAGCAGGTCGTCGACGAAGTCGGCCGTCCGCAGCATGTGTTCGGCCGCCCCGTCCGAGAGCACGACGTCTTGGACTTTCAGCTCGACGAGCTGGTCGTCGTGGCGGAGGGGGTCGCCGTCGATGTCGGTCTCGTATCCCAGTTCGCGGAAGTGGTCGGCGGTGACGTCGAGTTCCGCGGGGCGGACCGCGGTGACCGGCAGGTCGGTCATGTCGTACCGCACCGTGCCGTCCTTGAACGAGGTGACGCCGTTTTTCGCGCGGAGGATCCCCTTCTCGATGGGTTCGGGCGTCTTGTTCGTCGACGTGAGCCCCTGGACCCCTTTCAGTATCTCGAAGGCGGACTCGCGCTCGCCGACGGCGTCCAGCGCGGACCGGTAGGCGTCGTTGAGGTCGACCTCCTGGTATGTCGCCGCGGTCACCTCCCACTCGCAGTGCGGACACTCCACCCGGCCGGCCTCGTCCGGCTCACAGACGGTGCCGCAGTCGCCACACTCGTAGTGCGGCTCGGTGTGGGTTCCGCAGTCGGGACACGCGGCGCGATACGTGTGGGTTCCGCAGTCGGGACACGCGCGGTCGGCGACCTCGATCTCGAGAATGCCGCGACGCCCCTGGTCGTCCATCGTCCCGGCGGCCTTCGCCACGTCCCGCTGTGGGCCGCCGGCCTCGGTGATCGGAAACAACGTGTGGACGGCCGGAGAGAGGTCGCGGCTCTCCGACTTCTCCGGCCGGCCCATTCGGTTGCCCACGCGAACCGGCGCGCGCTCGCGGACGGCGAACGGCGCAACCGCGTTGACCGCCTTCACCGCGTTGTCGCCGCCGTCCCACTCGCGGGCCTCACGCGGCAGCGCGTCCCACTCGCGTCGGAGTCCGTCGTCGATCCCGAGCGAGCGCGCGAGCGGGCGCCACGTCGGGATCCGGAGGGCGTCCGGCGTGGCGACGTGTTCGACGAGCAGCGACTCGAGGGTCGTCGCGACGGCGTCCGTGTGCTCGATCGTCAACGCCCCCTCGACGATCTCGCCGTCGGCGACGGCGGCCGCGAGCGTGTCGAACGACTCGACGGAGATGTCGTGCCAGAGGTAGGTGTACTCGGGGTGGAGCGGACACTCGTACGTCGTGGCCCATCGCAGCGCCTCGTCGGGCGTCGGCCGTTCGAGGTCGACGGCGGGGTCGTCCGCGAGCGCCTGGACGTCGGCTCCGGCGGCCGCGAACTCCTGGACCCACCACTCGTAGGCGTACGACGCCGGCGCGAGCGCGTGGTTGTTTTCGACGAACTCGCCGTAGTTGACCAGGTACTCGCCGAGGTCGAGAATTTCTTCGACCCCGTTGCGAACCGCGAGCGCCTCCTCGGGGTCGTCGATCTGCCGGACCTCGCCGTTCGCGAGCCGCACGGTCGGCCCCTCGATCGAGTCGACCGGGACCACGCCGTGTGCCTTGCCCGGTCGCTCGGTTTTGATCTGGGTGCCGGTCGCCAGAAAATCGTCGACGATGTGCATCGTCGCCGGGTGGACGCCGCCGGTCGCGAAGCCGTGATTGCGCGCACGGCCGTACCGCAGCCGGAATCCGCCCGGTTCTGACGGGTGGGTGAACACCGGACGTCCGGCGATCAGGTCACGAAGGAACTTCTTCGAGGGGGCGGGCCGGGGCGGACCGGCGGGGGAGCCGGCGGCCGCTTCCCGCTCCGCGTCGGGGTCGTCGCCGGCCGCGTCGCCTGCGCCGCCCGCGTCGTCTGCGCCGCCCGCGTCGTCTGCGCCGCCCGCGTCGTCCGTGTCCCCGCCGATCTCTCCGTCGATCAGGTCCTGTAGCCACGGCCAGTCGACCTCGTCGAGTTCGCGGGTGTACCGCTGAATCTTCGGGGCCTTCAACGCGATCCCCTCGGCCGCGACGAGACACATTCCGCCGCGGGTGGCGTTGGTGTCGACGCGCTCGAGGTCGCGAAACCCCGAAACCTCTTCGTCGCCGGTCGCCTCGCCGTCGAGCATGATCGGCATGTGCTCGGCGATGAACGTCGATTCCGCGTCTTTCGGCGTGTACTGGAGTCCGGTCTCGCGGTCGTAGAGGGCGATCTCCTCGGCGTAGCGCTCGATCTCCTCGGTTCGGGGATGATACTCGTCGATCCCCAGAAGCGACCGGGCGTAGTCGGCGACGAGCACCGACAACGCCTGGGCGGTGCCGCCCGCCGACCGGATCGGACCGGCGTAGTAGACGTTGACGAACTCGGTGCCGTCGTCGTTTTCCAGCAGTTCGACGCGGTCGATCCCCTCGATCGGCGCGGCGACGACCCCCTCGGTGAGCAACGCCACCGCGGTCCTGACCGCGCCCTCGATCTTGCCGGCCCGGGAGTCGTAATCGCCGACGGTGCCCTCGACGAAGTCAGTGACGAGTGCTAACGCCGCCTCCTCGCGAGACATCTCGCCGTCGAGTTCGCGGACGCGCTCGGCGACCCCGTCGATGCCCAGAATGTTCTCCACCCGGTCGGCCATGTCGCGGGCGACCGGAATCTCGATCTCCGGCTTGGGGTCGTTGCCCTGTTCTTTCGCGGTCGTGGCGACCGCGAACGCCTCGTCGAGGCGGTCTTCGAGCCGCGCGAAGTAGCGCTCGTCGTCCGGTCTCATCGTCGACCGCCGGTCAGAGCCATAAGTCGAGGTCGGTGACGGGGTCGTGGTCGCGTTCGAGCGGCTCCGCGAACGCGCGGAGGCAACACTCGCCCGCCCAGACGGTCGCGGCGTCGAGGTGGCCGGCGAGCGCCTGTCCGCTGGGACGAGACAACACGGCGTGGGTGTGTGCGAAGACGTCTCCCTCCAGCCGCGAGACGTTGCCGACGCAGGCGGCGACCTCTAGCGGCTCGTCGAACGTCACCGACCGGTACTCCGTCTCCGTCTGGTCGTAAAACCAGACGTCTGCGTCCTGGACGGCGCCGAGCGCCGAAAACCAGCCGGCGTCGACGTCCTCCTCGCGGGCGAGGGTTTCTATCTCCTCGCGCCAGTCGGCTCCCGTCTCGAACCGCGCGACGTACTCCGCCGTCGGCTCGACTTCGCGGTATCGCATAGAAAGCGGTGACGGGTCGGGCGGTAAAAAGGCTTCAGTCGTCTCGGTTCGCGCCGCCGCCCGGATTTAATATTGCGACATGCGGTTTATCGGAGGCCGGAAGCGTTCGCTCAGGGCGTGTGAGAAACGAGAACTGAGAGGGACGGGAGAACGGAGCCGTCAGAACGGGGCCTGCGGCCCTTCGTCGTCGTTGTCGGTCGTCTCGCCCGGGAAGGAGGGGGACATGCCGTCGCTGCTGGTGCCGCCGAGGTCGCCGTCGCCGCCCGCGGCCGCGCCGGTGTCGGCGTGAACCGTCTCGATCTCGGGAATCTCCTTGACCATTCGGGACTTGATCGCCTGGATCGTCATCGGCGAGATGCCACAGCCGGAACACGCGCCGCCGAGTTGGATGTGAACCTCGCCGGTCTCACGGTCGAGGTGGCTGATCGCGGCGCTGCCGCCGTGCATCTGAATCTGCGGGAAGTTGCGCCGCAAGAAGTTCGTGATCCGCTCGCGGAGGTCGTTGTCCGCGTCGCTCGTATCCGTGCTCATACGAGCGAGTTGGCGGCCAGGTGGCTTATGCCTTTGGTTCGGACGGATCACTCGGGTGGGTCGGCGCCGAGCGTCCGGTACAGCTCCGTCTCGATTCGGTCGACGTACTCCTCGAGCGTGGCTTCGAACTTCTCGTCGTCGACGAGAACGCCCTGGAGCCGGTCGCGAGGGTCCTCCGGCAGTTCGACGCGGAACTCGCCGTTCTCGTACATCGGCTCGGACTCGTTGAGCACCATCTGGTCGATTCCGTGAATCAGCTCGGAGTCGTAGCGCTCGTTCATCTGGTTGAACGCGTTCTTGTACGCCCGCTGGAGTTCGGTGAAGTAGTGGACGTACTTGTCCTCGAACTTTTCTGGGTCGAACTCGTCGGCCATGTGGGCCACGAGGGGCTGGCGGGGAAAAAGGCGGTCGATCCGTCTACCGGGAGCTGCGGGCCGTACCGTTACCGTCCGCCTCTGCC
>CAZKXC010000110.1:0-7134 GCA_964556645.1 uncultured Halobellus sp. | reverse complement strand
GGCTCCCGTCGCATTCGTGGCTCCCGGCGCGACCGCCACCCCGGAGGCGACGGCGCCGCCCGGGGCCGCCGCCACGGCCGCGAGAAGAACCGCGACCGCGACGGCGACGCGGACGGCGGAGTCGTACGACGTGAGCCGGCCGGCCGAGCAACGCATGCGGCGTCTGGCGGCGGCATCGGGTATAAGCGGTTGGGCGGAACCCTCGTGGTACCACGACTCTCGGAAGGGTTATCCGGGAACGGGTTGTACGTTTGTTTGCAATGGCAAACGGAAAGGTTGATTTCTTCAACGACACTGGCGGCTACGGTTTCATTTCGACTGAGGACGAGGACGATGACGTGTTCTTCCACATGGAAGACGTTGGCGGCCCGGACCTCGAAGAGGGACAAGATCTGGAGTTCGACATCGAGTCGTCGCCGAAAGGTCCCCGCGCGACGAACGTCGTCCGCAACTAAGCCGCTTCGGAGCGACCGTCGTTCTGAACCCGCTCTCACTACGAGCATCGAGCCCGACCCGCCCTCACGGGCGGCCACCGGACGCGACCACGGTTTTTAAAAAACTCCGCGCGCCGAGCGGCCGCGCTCGGTTTTGTGGAGGGTTTTTTAGCCGATGCCTCCGGCCACGCCAGCGCTCCGGGCTACGCCGGCGTCGCCGCGGCATCGAGCGCCGCCCGCGCCTTCTCGGCTTCGGTCTGAACCACGAACGACCGCTCGTCGGCGTACTCGGCGACGGCTTCTAACGCCTCTCGCGTGCCGATCTGTCGGAGCGCCCAGCCGGCGGCGGCGCGGACGTCGTCGTCGTCGTCCTCTTCGAGCGCGTTCGCGAGCGGCTCGATCGCCCGGGTGTCCCCGATGAGCCCCAGCGCACGCGCGGCGTAGGGACGCACCTGGTCGTTCTCCATCGTCAGCTTCTCCGCGAGCGGGCCGACCGCGTCGGTCGCGCCGACCTCGCCGAGCGTCTTGAACGTCGCCTTCTGCAGCTGCGGGTTCGAATCCTCGTCGACGTACTCGATCAACGTCTCGGCGGCCTCCGCGGCGGCCATCGTGCCGAGAATGCGGATCGCGAACTGGTCGCGTTTGCCCGCGCGCCCGAGCAGCTCCTCGAGTGACGCCTCGGTCTTGCCGCGTTTGCCCATCCGTTCGAGCGCCTCCAGACAGTGGCGCTCCATGAAATCCGACTGGAGGGCGTCGAGCGCCAACAGGATCATGTCGACGTTGCCGCGCGACTCGTGTTCTTTCAACGCGGCCCACTCGACGGGGAAGTCCTTGTAGTGGCCGAGCACGTCGTAGTATCCCTGCGCGCGGAGCTGCTCGTGCGTCTCGAGGTCGTCCCACTCCTCGGCGTCGTCGAGGCTGGCGTTGAGGACGTCGGTCGCCTCGAGGAGCGCGGCGATCGTCTCCGCGTCGTCGTCGGGGTCGAGGCCGATTCCGTCGATCCCCGCCGCTACGGCGTCGAGCGCGTCGACGAGCGCCGCGATCCGGTCTTCGGTGGCCGCGTCGTCGGTCGCGTCGGCGGCTGTGTCGACCCCGCCCTCGGGCGTCGTCTCGATCGCGTCCGCCGCCACGCCGTCGTCGACCGCTTCTGCGGCCGCGTCGACGAACTCCGTCACCGCGGCCACGGCGTCGTCGCGGCCCGCGGCGGTCCACCGGGTCGCCTCGAGCGTCTCGCCGGCCGCCTCGATCGCGTCGAGAACGTCGGCGGCGTACGGACCGCGGGCGTCGTCGATCCCGTCACGGAGCGTCTCGATCCGGGCTTCGAGGTCGCCGCGCGGGTCGTCGCCGTCCTCGTCGTCCTCGTCCGGCTCGGGGAGGTCGGCCTCCGCGAGAACGTTCTCGGCGTCGTCCGCCAACGCCGCGACGTCGTCGAGGGCGGCCTCCGTTTCGGCGTCCTCGAGCGCCGTTTCGATCTCGTCGAGGTACTCGGCCAGTGAGTCTGCCGTCGCCTCGTCCGGACGGGCCGGGGCCGTGGCCTCGGGCTCGTCGGCGTCGGCCGGCTCGTCGTCGCCGTTGCTCATATGTCCGAGGATGCGCGCGTGGCGCATTAAGCCGTTTCCCTTCGGAGACGCGGCGCCCCCGCGCTCGCGAGGGTCCGAGGGTGACTCGCCCGAAACTCGTGGCAGAAGTTTCGATTCTCTTCAGAGCGAACCAACTCGTGAAAACATTTCTTTCCGATTTGAAAACTCTGGTTTAGATAGTGACAACAGTTAAGTGGGTGGCGGCCCTACGTGTAGTTGTTATGAGCACCCAAAAGCAAGCCCGCCAGCGGTACGGCGACGTTCACGAGAGCGAGGCGCTTCGCATTCCCGAGGACAAAGCCGAGCAGCTCGTCGACGCGCTCAACACCGACCTCGCGGCCACGTACGTGTTGTACCACCAGGTCAAGAAACACCACTGGCTCGTCGAGGGCGCCGAGTTCCACGACATCCACGAGTACCTCGGCGAGGTCGCCGAAGACCTCGAAGAAGGTGCCGACGTGATGGCCGAGCGCGCGCAGGCGCTCGGCGGCGTCCCGCTCTCGGGCGGCGCGAACTACGAGGAGCACGCTCCGGTGAGCCCCGAGGACGCCGACGCGTACGACATCCGGACGTCGCTCGCGAACGACCTCGAGATGTTCGGCGACATCACGGAGATGCTGCGCGAGCACATCCAGCTCGCGACCAACCTCGGCGACTACAACACCGAGGAACAGCTCCGTGACATCCTCGAGGACGTCGAAGAACACGGCCACCACCTCGAACACTACCTCGAAGACGACACGCTCGTCACCGAGGCGACGCTCGAGTAACCGGTCGGCCCCGTTCGCGTCCCGAACCCCTGATTTTATTTTCACCCGCAGAGCGGCCGTGCCGTCGTGCCACTCGTCGCTCCGGTACGACTACGTCGCAGTCCGACCGGCGTCGCCGGCGCCAGACAGAAAACTCAGCGTTCGAGATCGACCGTCAGGTCGGTCGCGATCCACGCCTCGGTGTTGTCCTGTTCGGTGAATACGGTCCGGTCCGGGGAGGTGTGGCTTGCCGACACGGTCGGCCGGCCGTCGGTCGGGGTGTCGGGGTCGCGCTCGACGCGTTCTCCGCTACTCATTACCACCCGGTCAGGGACGTGTCTTGTTATAGGTTTCGGTCAGCCTAAACCGGCGCCTCGGGAGTCGACCGCGCCGCGTCGGCGATGGCGGCGATCCGCGCGGGTTACCGGAGGGTCTTATTATGCCGCCGGCGTCGGCTCCGTCGATGTCAGCCTCGCTTTTCACGCCGTTCTCGCTGCGCGACACGACGTTCTCGAACCGGATTATGCTCTCGCCGATGTGTCAGTACTCCGCCGACGAGGGGATGGCAAACGACTGGCACCGGGTCCACCTGGGTACGCGCGCGGCCGGCGGCGCCGGACTCGTGATGACGGAGGCGACGGCGGTCGAGCGGCGCGGCCGCATCACCCCTGGCTGTCTCGGCATTTGGACGGACGAGCAGGCCGCGGCGCTCGAGCCGATCACGTCGTTCGTCCGGTCGCAGGGGGCGGTGCCGGGGATCCAACTCGCCCACGCCGGCCGCAAGGCGTCACACGCCCGGCCGAGCGAGGGCGGCCACGCGTACCCGATCGACCACGCCGACGGCTGGCAGACGGTGTCGGCCACCGACGAGCCGTATCCGGACGCGGAGCCGGCGGCGACCCGGCGGATGGACGCCGACGACATCGACGACGTGATCGACGCGTTTCGCGAGGCGGCCGTCCGTGCGCGCGACGCCGGCTTCGAGGTCGCGGAGGTCCACGCGGCACACGGCTACCTGCTCCACCAGTTCCTCTCGCCGGTGACCAACGACCGCGACGACGCCTACGGCGGCGGCTTCGAGAACCGAACGCGGCTGGTCCGTGAGGTCGTCGCGGCGGTCCGCGAGGTCTGGCCGGACACCGACCCCGTCTTCGTGCGAATCTCCGCCACTGACTGGCTTCCCGACCGCGACTCCTGGGACGTCGACGACTCCGTCCGGCTCGCTCCGCGTCTGCGAGACGCCGGCGCAGACCTGATCGACGTCTCCGGCGGCGGAATCCACCCCGACCAGCAGCTTCCCGGGACCGGCCCCGGCTATCAGGTGCCGTACGCCGAGACGCTCCGCGACGGAGCGGCCGTTCCCGTCGCCGCCGTCGGCGGGATCACGGAGCCGAGCCACGCGGACGCCCTCGTCCGCAACGGGCGGGCCGACCTCGTCGCGCTCGGCCGCGAGCTGTTGCGACACCCGTACTGGCCGCTCGAGGCGGCCCACGCGCTCGACGCGGACGTCGAGTGGCCGGTGCAGTACCGCCGCGGCCGTTTCGACTGAGCCGCACGCCGCGAGAAGACGCGTTCGGTTTCCGTGACCCGACCGGGTGTGAAGTACCGAGCCGTCGACCCGGCCGACGTCGCCGCCGCGCTGCGGGCGTCGTTTCCGCCGCGACCGGCACACCTCCGCGAGAAATTCTGAGCCGCCGGTCTGCCGGCGTCGCCGGCCGGGCTTTTTATCTGCTCGCCGCGTACCTCGCCGTATGAGTGCTCGCGACGACCGACGCGACGACGACCTCGACGAGCGGCTCGACGAGCTCGAGGACGTGCTCTCCGAGCTCCGGAGCGACCTGCGATCGACCGAGCGAGACCGCCGCGAGCCGCGTTCCCCGCCGCGTCCGCCGCGGCTCGCCGAGCTCGTCCGGTTCACCGAACAGTACACCATCCCGACGGTGATCGCCCTGTTGGAGACGACGATCACGTCGCTGGAGCTGTTGCGTGGGACCCTCAGACTGCTCGACCCGGGCCGCGACGTCGGCGACGGCACGGAGGCGACCCGCGGCCGACTCGCCGACGTTCAGAACGGCGCGGCGACCGGGCTGGCTCGCTCGTTGTCTGAGCTTCGGGCGGCGCTCTCGGAGGCCGACCTCCCCGAGGAGGCGGCCTCGCGCTCGATCATCGAGGAGGCGCGCAACCTCACCGCGGAGATCGAGTCGCGGATCGACGAGAGCCGGCAAAAGGCGGACGCCGCGCGGCGGCCGGACCGAGAAGGCCGACGGAGCGACGACCGAGATGGCCGACAGACCGATGACCGAGACGGCCGGCGGGGCGATGACCGGGGGCGCGCCGGCGACGATCGGAGACGCCGAGACGATCGGGGCCGCTCGCAGCGCGAGGACCGCGGTGACGGGGCGGTCCACATCGACGTGACGGATCCCGACGCGAGCCGCGACGACCCTCCGGCCGACGGGAGCGACGCCGCCGACGCCGCCGACGAGAACCCACCCGCAGTCGACGTCGAGTCAGAGTTGGAATCGATCAAAAGCCAACTCGACGCGGCGGACGACGAAGACGACGGAGACGACGCGACGGACGACGACGGGTCCGCTACGAGCGACGACCGCTAGCGAGGGGACTCGTTCACCACTCCACGCCGAGGTGTCCGGCGACGCGCTCGGCCGAGTCGCACAACAACGCGTCGTCGTCGGTGAACACCTCCAGAGCGACGGTTCCGTCGAAGCCGTCGAGTTCGGCGCTCACGGCCGCGTAGTCGACCTCGCCGGCGCCGACCGGCATGTGGGTGTCGCCCCGCCGGCGCACGTCGTGACAGTGGAGGTGTGAGACCCGGTCAGCGTGACTCCGAAGGAACCGCCGAATCGCCTTGTTGCCGCCTTCCATGTAGGCGTGGCCGACGTCGAAACAGACCGACGCGTCGGTCTCGCGGGCGATGTCTCCGAGCACGGACAGCTGGATCCCCCGGTGTTGGTGGCCGACGTTCTCGACGACCACCTCGACGCCGGCCTCGCGGCCCGCGTCGACGACGCGGCGGAGCTGGTCGGCGGCCACCGCGCGGAACTCGACGTCGTCGCGGTCGGCGGAGGTGGCGTGGAGAACCGCCTTTTTCGCGCCGAGCCCGCCGACCGCCTCGAGCAGCCGCCGCTGGTAGGCGACGATGGCGTCGTTGATCTCCGGCGCGTAGCTCGCCAACAGCTGGCTGTACGGCAGGTGAACGAGGAGGTCGCGGCCGGCGAGCGCGCGCTCCAGCCGGTCCGGATCGATCGAGTCCGGCCGGAGACTCCCCGCGCCGACGCCGAGCTCGACGAAGTCGAACGCCGCGGGCGACGCCGCCAGCCGGTCGAGGTCGTCGCCGACGGTCACGCCGATGTCCATGTCCGCATCACGGGCCCGAATGGGCTAAAAGCGGGCGGATCCGGCGTTGCTCGCACCGCGAGTTATTTACGTTTCAATCAGTTTAAACGACGGTGTGTTGGCCAGTTCGGGCCGGAAGCGCCCTGATCGTCACGGTCGACACGGGAGTACACCAACTATGTTCAGTGTGTCCTCACAATCGGGACCGGACTTGGGGATCGTACAGGACCTGTTCACGCTGGTGCCGCGGCTCGGCGTCGGGATATTGTTGCTGGCCATCTTGGTCGGCGCCGGTATCGTCGCCGGAGGGCGGGCGAGCGACTTCACGCGGCGAGTCGGGCTCTCGGAGGCGGTGCTCGAAACCCCGCTCGGCGCGCCGTTTCAGGACGAGCGAGGCGTGGAATCGATGCTCCAAACGCTCGTCAAGTACCTGTTCTACGTTCTCGGCGTGGTCGTCTTCTTGAGCCTCGGGGGATTCGGCCGTCTGGCGACGTACGGCGACGCCGTCGTTCGGTACTTCCCGTCGATCATCGGCGGGATCGTAATCGTCCTCGCCGGATTCGTGATCGCCGGGTACGTCGGCCGGTCGATCAAGACGTCGTCGGTGGTCGGCGGCAGCGACGCCGCGGTCGTCGGGGCCGAGGCGGCAAAAGGGGTGATCTACCTGATCTCGATCACCCTCGGGCTCGACGCGTTCGGGTACAGCACGCCGATCCTGAACACGCTCGCGCAGGCCGTCGCCGTCGGGCTCGGCTTCGGAATCGCCGCCGCCATCGGGATCGGCGTCGGCCTCGGCAGCCAGGACTACGTCGCCGCACACATCGAGGAGTGGCTCAACGACGAGTCCGCAGAGTGAGTCTGGGTGCCGCGCGTCGTCGGTGACTTCACTCGCGCTGCCGGCGGTCCGAGCACGCGCTCGGCGCCCGCGGATCCGATCGGCCGGCGCGCCGAGGGGCGGACGACGGCGTCACGCTCGCGCTCCGGCGCCACCAAGGTTTTGTGAGTCACGCGCCA
>CAZKXC010000109.1:2466-7304 GCA_964556645.1 uncultured Halobellus sp. | reverse complement strand
AGAGGTCGTCGCGTTCGAACTTCAACAAGCCGAAAAGCGGCGGCGCGAGCGTCCAGAACAACAACATCGCGACCGCCGAGATCTGTCGGTTCATCCGGTCGCCGGAGAACAGCTGGTCGGCGAGAAAGGCGTTCGCCAACACCTCGACGCCGGTCGTCGGGTTGGCGACGTCGAGAAACGTCCGGATCTCACCCATCGAAATCGGCAACGCCTCGACGGGGCCCCCGAACGCGCCGATCACCCGACCCGTGAACAGCCCCCACATCAGAACGAAGAGCGCGTACACCGCGATGCCGGCGATCAGCGCGCGTTGTCGGGTCGCCACCGCGGCCGAACACCCCACCGCGATGGCGACGAACACCACGCCGAGCGCCGCCGCGAAGACGGTGTAGCCGAGATACGACCCGGCGTTGAACGTCACCGGGGTGGCGACCAACACGGCCGCCGGCAGGAGGAAGCCGGCGAGCGTCGCCAGCGCCAGCGCCGCGCCGCGGCCGACCACCTTCCCGAAGACGACGTCGGCTCGCGAGTGGGGCAACGAGAGGAGCAGCTTCAACGAGCCGGACTCGCGCTCGCCGCTCACCGCGTTGTAGCCGACGACGACCCCCACGAGCGGGACCAGCCCGGTCACGAGCACCGGGCCGACAAAGGCGCTCAAAAGCAGCTCCGTCGCGAACTGGTCGGCCTGTCCGCCCTGCGGCCGAATGACGTACGCGAAGACGGCCACGAGCAGCGAGAACAACGCGACGAGAACGACCATCCCGCGCGAGCGAACTGTGTCCTGGAAATCCTTCTTCGCGACCGCCGGGAGGCTCATCCGTCCACCTCCTCCGGTCGGGCGGGTGAGCCCTCGGCCGGGTCGTCGGCTGCGGTCTCGTCCGCCGGCTCAGATTCCTCGTCGGGCGTTGTCTCGCCCTCCGTGTACGCCAAGAAGAGGTCTTCGAGCGACGCCTCCGTCGTGTGGAAGTCGTCGACGACGGCGCCGGCGTCCTCGGCCGCCGCGATCACCTGGGTTTTCACGTCCGGCTCACAGCTCACGGCGAGCGTGTCCGCGTCGGCGTCGACGCCCGAGACGCCGTCGACCCCACGCACCGCGTCGACGACCGCGTTGGTTGCGTCGTCGACGGCGACCTCCAGCGTCTCCTCGCCGCCGACGGCCGCCCGGAGCCCCTCGATGGAGTCCTCGGCGACGAGCTCGCCCGCCCGGAGGATCCCCACGCGGTCACAGACGGCTTCGACCTGCGCGAGCACGTGCGAGGAGAAGAACACCGTGGTCCCGCGGTCCGCCTCCGCGGAGACGATTTCACGCATGTCTTTCACGCCCGCGGGGTCGAGCCCCGAAGAGGGCTCGTCGAGGATCAACAGCTCGGGGTCGCCGACGAGCGCCATCGCCAACGCGAGCCGTTGTCGCATCCCCTTGGAGTAGCCGCCGGCCGTGCGGTCGGCGGCCTCGAGAAGGCCGACGCGGTCTAAGACGGGCTCGGGTTCGACGTCGAGCCCCTTCGACTCGATGGCGAACTCGACGTGTTTTCGCCCGGAGAGCCGGTCGTAAACGGAGAAGCCGTCGGGAAGGACGCCGGTCTGCCGCCGGATCTCGACGCTGTCGACGGTGGCGTCGCGCCCGAGCACCGTCACCGTGCCCTCGGTCGGTCGAACCAGGTCCAACACCATGTCGATGGTCGTCGACTTGCCGGCTCCGTTGGGGCCGAGAAAGCCGTACACCTCGCCCTCCTCGACGGTGAGGTCGAGGTCGGACACGGCCGTGACGCCCGGGAACTCCTTCGTCACGCCGCGCAGCTCGATGGCGGTCATACCACCCGTTCCTGCGGCATCCGATAAAGGGTTGTGGCTCGCCGCCGCGGTCACGCCGCCTCCGGCGGCCACGCGATGCCGTGGTCGGCCAACAGGTCGGCGAACGCCGCCTCGTCGAGGACGGGCACCTCCTCCGCGTCCGCGTCCCGGCGCTTCGTCCGGCCGGGGTTCTCGCCCGCGACGAGGTAGTCGGTGTTGCCCGACACGCTCGAGGTGGCGTTCGCGCCGTGGGCCTCCACGAGCGCCTGCGCCTCGTTTCGGGTCGTCGACAGCGATCCGGTGAACACGAACGTCAGGCCCTCGAGGGGCGCGTCGTCGGCGGCGGCGGACGCCACGGACTGTGGCTCCACCCCGCGTTCGCGAAGCCCCTCGATCGCCGCCCGGTTCTCGGGGGAGTCGAAGAACCCGCGGATCGACGCCGCCACCGCCGGGCCGACGTCGTCGACCTCGCGGAGTTCGTCCTCGTCGGCGTCCAGCAACGCGTCGAGGTCGCCGAAGTGCGTCGCCAGCGCCTCGGCCGTGGTCGGCCCCACGTCGGGGATCCCGAGCCCCGCGAGAAACCGGTCGAGCGGCGGCTCGCGCGTCGCTTCCAACGCGTTTATCAGGTTCTCGGCGCTCGTCTCGCCCCACCCCTCCAGCTCGGCGAGGTCCGCGACCGTCAGGTCGTACAGGTCCGGCAGCGACTCCACGAGCCCCGCCTCCCGGAGCTGTTCGACCCGCTCGGGGCCGAGCCCCTCGATGTCGAGCGCGTCGCGGCGAGCCCAGTGTTCGACCGCGCGCTCGAGCTGTGCGGGACAGCCGAGCCCGCCGGAACAGAACGCGAGGGGGCCCTCGCGCTCGACGGCGGAGCCGCAGACCGGGCACGTCTCGGGGAACGCGTACGTCCCCTCCGAGCGCTTCTCGACGACCGCCGGCACGTACGGGATCACGTCGCCGGCGCGGTACACCCGGACGCGGTCGTCGACGTTCACGCCGAGCGCCTCGATCTCCGCGGGGTTGTGTAGGGTCGCCCGCGAGACGGTGACGCCGCCGACGTCGACCGGCTCGAGCTCCGCGACCGGGGTGAGCCGCCCCGTCCGTCCGACCTGGACGGTGATGTCGCGAACCGTCGTGGTCGCGGTCCGGGGCGGGAACTTGTACGCGAACGCCCACCGCGGAGCCCGGGCGGTCGACCCGAGCGCGTCACAGGCCGCCCGGTCGTCGACCGATATCACCACGCCGTCGACCGCGTAGTTCAGGTCGTCGCGGGCCGCGAGGATGCGGTCGCGGTACTCGATCGCGTCCGCGATGTCGTCAACGCGCTCAACGCGGTCGGCACGCGGGAGCCCAAGCGCGTCGAACGCCGCCAGCTGGTCCCAGTTGGTTTCGGGGGGCTCGGTCGCGTCGTCGTCCCACGCCAGCACGTCGAAGACGAAGGCGTCGAGCGGGCGGTCGGCGACGACCGCCGGATCGAGCTGCCGGAGCGTCCCGGCGGCGGCGTTGCGCGGGTTCGCGAACGGCTCGTCGCCGCGCTCGCGGCGGTCTCTGTTGTGCGCCTCGAAGGCGTCCTGGGGCATGTACACCTCGCCGCGGACGGCGAGCCGCGCCGGCGGGTCGCCCCGGAGCCGTCCCGGAATCGACCGTATCGTGCGGACCTGCTCGGTGACGTCGTCGCCCGCCTGGCCGTCGCCCCGGGTCGCCGCGCGGACGTACACGCCGTCCTCGTAGATGAGCTCCACCGAGAGCCCGTCGAACTTCGGCTCGCAGACGTACCGGAGCGCGTCGGGGTCGAATCCCGCCTCGCGGAGCCCGGAGCGAACCCGCTCGTCGAACTCGCGGACCGCGTCGGCGGTCTTCGCGCTGTCGATGGACCGCATGGGCGCGACGTGCTCGACGGTGGTCAGCTCGTCGACCGGCTCGCCGCCAACCCGGCGGGTCGGCGAGTTCTCGGCGTCGAGGTCGAACGCCTCCTCGAGCTCGCACAGCCGGTCGAACAGGCGGTCGTACGTCTCGTCGGCGACCAGCGGGTCGGCCTCGACGTAGTAGCGGTGGTCGTGTTCGCGTATCGCCGCCCGGAGGAGCGCCGCCTGCCGCTCGGCCGCCGCGGGCGACAGCTCGGCGACCGGCTCGAACGCCGTCGGCGGCTCCTCGACGTAGGGGTTTTCCTCCGGGTCGGCGTGACGCGTCGACGGGGTCGTCATCGATCGCTCGTTGGGTCGGTATCGGTTAAAAACGACCGACCTGGGTCGGAGACGGGGCGTCGCGCATCTTTATGCGTGCGCCACGAGACGGGCCACCCGTGATGCGATCGACAGCAGATCAGCGGGTCGTCGAGACGCACACGGCGGTCGAGGCACCCACAGGGAGCGGCCGATGAGCCGGGTCCGCGTTCTGAGCTACAACGTCCGCTACGACAACCGAAAGGACAGCCACGACGCGTGGTACGCCCGCCGCGACGGCGTCGCCGCCCTGGTTCGGTTTCACCGGCCCGACCTCGTCGCGTTTCAGGAGCCCGTGGCCGGACAACGCCGCGATCTCGACGAGCGGCTGCCCGAGTACGACCTCGTCGGCCAGGGGCGAGAGGGCGGCGACGAGGGCGAGGGGTGTCCGGTCGGCGTGCGCACCGACCGCTGGCGGATCGTCGCCGACGGGACGTTCTGGCTCTCCGAGACGCCGACGGAGCCGTCCACCGGCTGGGGCGCCGCCCACCCGCGGGTCACCACGTGGGCGCGGATCCGGCCGCGGCCGGAAACGGACGACGGGACCGCTCCCGCCGACGCCCCGCTGGTCGTGGCCAACACCCACTTCGACCACGTGAGCGCTCGCGCCCGCCGCGAATCCGCGCGGCTGCTGGCCGAGCGGCTTCCCGATATCGCGGCCGAAAGCGCGGACGAGTCGGGGCGCGGTACCGAGAACGGGGCCGACGAGACGCCGCTCGTGCTCGTCGGCGACCTCAACTGCACGGCCGGGTCGGAGCCCTACCGAATACTGACAGGCGGCTCCCCGGCGACCGACGGCCGACGCGACGACGCCGATCCCGCGGGCGA
>CAZKXC010000109.1:0-2366 GCA_964556645.1 uncultured Halobellus sp. | reverse complement strand
CAGGCGGCTCCCCGGCGACCGACGGCCGACGCGACGACGCCGATCCCGCGGGCGACGCGGCCGACGGCAGCGGGGCCGAGGCCGACGGCACAGCCGACACCGGCGGCGACACGGTCGAACGGTTCCGAGACGCCGCCGCGCTCGCCGACGTCCGGCACGGTCCGCAGACGAGTCTGACCGACTTCACGCGGCTGATCGCCGGCCGCCGGATCGACCACGTGCTCGTCGCTCCCGGCGTCGACGTCGAGGCGTTCGGAACCCTCGCCGACCGCGACGACCGGGGGCGGTATCCCTCCGACCACCTGCCGGTGCTCGCTCGGTTACGGCTGTGAGCCGGGTCGGCGGCGGCCGTCAGGCCGAGTCTTCGGTCGCGTACCGGTCGACGGCGTCCTCGTACCCCCGGACGGCGGTCTCGTACGTCTCTCGGAGGTCGGCGATCGGCGTCTCGGTGGCGTCGACCCGAAGGTCGTTGTAGTAGCGGTCGACCCGCTCGTCGGCCTCGGTGGTGGCCACCCGCAGCGCGGCCGACTGGACGGGGAGGTCGTCGCGTTTGTCGCCGCCGGCGGCGTGGCCCGCCGCGAGCGCGTCGACCAGCCGCTCGGCGAGCCGGGCCGTGCCGTGAGCGGCCGACTCGTAGGCGGCCGCGACGTCGTCGACCACCGCGGGGCCGTCGAGGAGGTTGCCGGCGACGGTGTAGTTCTCGCCGACCGTCTGGCCGTACCAGTCGCCACACGCCTCGCCGGAGAAGGCGAAGGTGTTCTCGGCGTCCACGCCGTGGAGCTGTCGGCGGTCGCGCCCCTCGTCGGCGTTCAACAACGCGTCGAGCGCGTCGTCGACGGCGACTCCGTCGGCGAGGTACGCGATCCCCTTGCGGCCGAGTTCGACGTTGACGCGCGACTGTGTCGCCACCGCGCCGTCGGCGGAGGCGAACGGACAGAGCGTGCCGACGCCGGGCAGCCGCGTCGTCACCGCCACCCCGAACCGAACCTGGTCGTCGCCCGCGTCGTCGGTGTATCGCTCGCGAACGCAGATGCTGAACGTCACGCCACGCGGTCGGACCGCGACCCGCAAAAGGCTACCCGTGGCGGCACACCGCCGGGGGAGTTGCGGGCGATCGGCGGCGTGGATTTCACGGCGTGTATTTAAACCCCGCTGACGGGCTCACACCGCGCTCGGCGCGAGGCCGGCCGTAGCGGGCGATTGTGATCCGAGGTGCGTGTCAACTGCCGACACGCTTATTACTGTCACACCCTCCCATACATATAGCCTCGGTAACGGGCCGGGAACGAGAACCTCCGCGTGTTGGATCCCGACGGTGTGAGACCGCGACGCCGCCGGGGAGGACATCGTCGGCACGGAGAGCCACGCGTCCGTCTCACGACGACAGGAGCGCTCGTACCACCCGTCCGAGACAAGTGATACGATGTCAGAGAGACAAACGCTCGAACGACTCAGCGAGGAGTACCGGACGGGGGTCCCCGACGACCTGCGGGAGCCGCGTTCCTTCGACTGGTATCTCGACGCGCTGTACGACGACCCGCGAATCGCACGGAACGCACACCAGCGCGTCGCGGATATGTTCGATTACTACGGAACGCGCTACGACGAGGAGCGCGGCGTCGTGGAGTACGCGCTCGCCGCCGACGACCCGCTCCACGACGGCGAGAACGTCTTCTACGGCCGCGAGGTGCACGAGTCGATTCACGAGTTCGTCAACAAGGTGAAATCCGGCGCTCGGGGGCTGGGTCCCGAAAAGCGGATCAAACTGTTGTTGGGTCCGGTCGGCTCCGGCAAGTCGCACTTCGATTACCTCACGCGCCGGTACTTCGAGGCGTACACCCGCGAGGAGGCCGGCCGAATGTACACGTTCCGGTGGACAGACCTCCGGTCGGTCATCGACGACCAGGACCCCGACGACGACACGGTGCGGTCGCCGATGAACCAGGACCCGCTGGTGTTGCTCCCGAAAGAACAACGCGCGGCCGTCATCGACGACCTCAACGAGCGGCTCGACGCCCCCTACACCCTCGAGAACGACCAGCATCCCGACCCGGCGTCGGAGTTCTACCTCAACGAACTGCTGGCTCACTACGACGACGACCTCCAGGCGGTGTTGGAAAACCACGTCGAGGTGATCCGGCTCGTCGCCAGCGAGAACCGCCGGGAGTGCATCGAGACGTTCGAGCCGAAAGACAAGAAGAACCAGGACGAAACCGAGCTCACCGGCGACGTGAACTACGCCAAACTCGCCGTCTACGGCGAGTCTGACCCCCGCGCGTTCGACTACGCCGGGGCGTTTTGCAACGCGAATCGCGGACTGTTCTCCGGCGAGGAGCTGTTGAAGCTCCAGCGCGAGTTCCTCTACG
>CAZKXC010000108.1:0-7317 GCA_964556645.1 uncultured Halobellus sp. | reverse complement strand
GTAGCCGCGGCTCACCGGCCGAGCAGCCACCCGAGGAACCCGCCCGCTCCGGCGTTCTCCTCGTCGCCGTCGGCCGGTCATTCCTTTCTTGTCCCGGCGAGTGCGGGCCCGCGTCGTCGCGGGCCGGAGCGTCGCCCCGCCCTCTGTCGTCCGGCTCGTCGGCGTCCCCGTCCGCGCTCGTCGGTCGCTTCTGACGGTCGCGCGGTTCCGCAAACACCTTATACGTCGCTCGTGGACGTTCACGCGATCAGTAGAATGGCGAGACCAGAGGTGCTCGACCGGATCAAGAAGGCTGAAACGGAGGCGGACGAGATCATCGCGGAGGCGGAATCGGACGCCGACGAGCGCCTCGCCGAGGCCAGACAACGCGCGGACGAGATCCGCGCGACGGCCGAGGAGGAGGCGGCGGCCGAGGCCGAGGCCCGGCTGGAATCCGCCCGCGAGGAGCTCGACGACCGCCGCGAGGAGATTCTCGCCGCGGGACGCGAGGACCGCGAAGAACTCGAACGAACCGCCCGCGAACGGATCGACGACGCCGTCGACTACGCCGTCGACCGCTTCGAGGAAGCGGTCCACGCCCACGCCCCGGAGGAATGAATGTCGCTTAGACCCGAGCAGATGAGCAAGGTGTCGGTGACGGGGTCGAAACGCGTCATCGACGACGTCATCGAGGCGGCCTACGACCACCACTCGCTGCACGTCACCGACTACGACGACCGGTACGAGGGGTTCTCGCCCGGCTCGTCGCGTCCCGGCGCCGAGGAGGTCAACGACCGGCTCGTCACCGTTCGGTCGCTCGAGAGCATCCTCGGCGTGGAGGGCGACGAGGTCGACGCGGCCCGCTCGATCGACGACGAGGCGCTCGAGGCCGAACTCGCGGACGTGCGCGACCGCGTCAACGAGCTCGACGACCGGCGCGACGAGATCCGGTCTGCGATCCGCGACCGGACCGAAGAGATCGACCGGATGGAGCCGTTCGCCGACCTCGCGATCGAGCTCGACCTGTTGCGCGGCTACGACTCGCTCGAGGTGGCGGTCGGCGAGGCGAAGCCGGAAGCCGTCGAGGCGGCGCTCGCGGAGGCGGACGCGGTCGATGTATTCGAGGTGTTCTCCGGCGGCGACGTCGTGGCGGCGTTCGCCGCCCCCGCCGACGACGCGGACGACGGCGCGCTTCAGGACGCGCTCGTCGGCGTCGACATCGCGATGCTCGAGGTGCCGGAATCCGACGCGAGCCCGGCCGAGTACATCGCCGAACTCGAGCGCGAACGCGACGAGCTCCGGGCCGAGCTCGACGAGCTCGAGGCCGAGCTCGAGGCGGTGAAACGGGAGGCGGCGGGGTTCCTGTTGCGCGCCGAAGAACAGCTCACCATCGAGGCGGAAAAAAAAGAGGCCCCGCTCTCGTTTGCGACCACCGAGAACGCCTTCGTCGCCGAGGGATGGATTCCGACGGAGACGTACCCCGACTTCGAGGCGGCCATCACGGCGGCCGTCGCGGACCACGCCGAGGTCGAGGAGCTCGAACGCGCCTCGTTCACCCCGGACGGCGACCACCACACGGAGGCCGTCGACGAGGGCGGCTCGGAAGGGGCGTCGGCGCCCGCCGGCGCGTCCGTCGACCCGGACCGGGCGGCCGCCGAGCCCGAGGTCGCCACCGACGGCGGCCACGCGGCCGGCGGACGCGACGACCCGCCGGTCGTCCAGAACAACGGCAGCGCGGCCGGCCCGTTCGAACTGCTGGTCCAGGCGTTCGGCCGCCCGAAGTACTCCGAGTTCGACCCGACGTTGCTCGTCTTTCTCACCTTCCCGTTGATGTTCGGGTTCATGATCGGCGACGTCGGCTACGGCGTGTTGTACGCCGCCATCGGCTACTACCTGTACGCCACCTACGACGGCGCGTTCCGCGAGATGGGCGCGGTCGCGATCTGGGCCGGCCTCTTCACCGTGTTGTTCGGCATCTACTACGGTATCGACCTCTTCGGCTACCACGCGTACCAGCTGCTCGGACTCCACTGGGAGGTCGGCAAGGGGCTGTCACCGGCCGACACCGAGTGGGCGCTGACGTGGCTGGTGCTCAGCGTCGTCTTCGGGCTCGTCCACCTGAACGTCGGGTACGTGCTCTCGTTTATCACCACGCTCCAACAACACGACCCCAAACACGCGATGTACGAGGCCGGCTCGTGGCTGCTGATACTCAACGGCGCGTGGATCTGGATCTTCAGCCGACACGCCGCCGGAGCCAAGCCCGACTTCCTGTTCGAGTCCGTCTCGGTGATCACGCTCGGGGCGCTCTCGTTCGGCGGGTTCCCGGCTCTCGTCGGGATCGCCGGCATCGTGGCGGCCGGTCTCGGCGTCGCGTTGATCGCCATCGGCGAGCCGGTCGAGCTCGCGGAGGTGCTCGAACCGGTCGTCAACGTCGTCTCGTACGCGCGGATCATGGCGGTGTTGCTCGCGAAAGGCGGGATGGCGCTGGCCGTCAACCTGCTGGCGTTCGGCGCGTACATCGACGACGGCGGCGAGGGGAGCTTCCACTTCATCTTCACCGCCGACCACCTCGCACACGTCCAGGAAACCGGCAGCGAACAGCTGGTCTTCGCGGGGATGTCGACCGCCTTCGATCCGGGCGCCGTCGGGCTCGCCGGCATCGCCGGACTCGTCGCGGCGATCGTCGTCGCGGTGGTCGGTCACGTCATCGTGCTCCTGCTCGGCATCACCGCCGCCGGCATCCAGGGGGTGCGTCTCGAGTACGTGGAGTTCTTCGGCAAGTTCTACGAGGGCGGCGGCGACCCGTATCTGCCGTTCGGCCGCGACCGGCAGTACACGACAGAGGAGTAGCGTTCTCCCGGCGGTCGGTTCGTCTCACTTTTCCGACCCTGAACATCCCACAGCGTCGTGTTCTGCGGGTGTGAGTGCTCATCGCCGCGGTCTGCCGTCGGTCGTTTTGAGAACCTTTATGACTCTGCTCAGTCGAACATCCACTCGTTCGGAAACGAGCACCAGCAACCACTACCAATGCTTGAACTTACCACCGACCTTGGGAATGCTGTACTGACGACCGGAGGAGCGCTCAACGACCCGAGCGCCGCCGCGGCACTGGCCGTGGGGCTCGCGGCCCTCGGTGCCGGCTACGCCGAAGGCGGCATCGGCGCCGCCGCCGTCGGAGCGATGGCCGAAGACGAGGACCTCTTCGTCAACGGTCTCATTCTGACGGTGCTGCCCGAAACGCTCGTCATCCTCGCGCTGGTTGTCGTGTTCATCGTCGGATAACACGCGTTTTATACCATGAGTTTGGACACCGTCGTTGAGGACGTCCGAGACGAAGCCCGCGCGCGTGCGGAGGAGATTCGTGAGGCGGCCGAGGCCGAAGCCGAGGAGATCATCGCCGAGGCGGAGGCGGACGCCGAGGAGATCCGCGACGAGCGGCTCGCAGCGGTCGAACGACAGATCGAACAGGAACGCGAACAGACGGTCTCGTCGGCCAAACTGGAGGCCAAACAGGAACGACTCGGCGCCCGCCGCGACGTTCTCGAGGAGGTGTACGAAGACGTCGAGTCGGCGATCGCCGGCCTCGAAGGCGACCGCCGCCGCGAGCTGACGAAGACGCTGCTCGACGCCAGCCTCGCCGAGTTCGACGACGACGAGCCGGTCTCGATCTACACCCGGTCTTCGGACGTGGAGCTCGTCGAAGAACTGCTCGCGGACACCAACGCCGAGGTCGACGGGGAGGTCGATTGTCTCGGCGGCGTCGTCGCCGAGAGCGACGCCTCTCGGGTCAGGGTGAACAACACGTTCGACTCGATTCTGGAATCGGTCTGGGACGACGAGTTGAAACAGGTCGCGGAACGGTTGTTCGACCAATGAGCTCCACCGGCAGCTCGAATCCCGAGTACGTTGTCGCGCGGGTTCGTGCCCGCCGGGGCAGCCTCTACGGGGACGAGGAGTACCGCAAGCTCGTCCGGATGAGCCCGGGAGAGATCACCCGGTTCATGGAGGAGTCGGGCTACGAGGCGGAGATCAACGCCCTCGGCGCCCGCTACCGCGGCGTCGACCTCATCGAGTTCGCGTTGAACCGCAACCTGGCGAAACAGTTCGATTCGATCCTCGATTGGAGCGAGGGACGGCTGTACGACCTGATCGCCAGGTACCTCCGGAAGTTCGACGCGTGGAACGTGAAAACCGTGATCCGCGGCGTGTACACCGACACCGACTCGGCCGACATCGAGACCGACCTCATCCGCGCCGGCGAGTTCGACGACCGCCGGATCCGGCGGCTGTTGGAGGCCGACACGATCGACGCGGTCATCGACGTCCTCGAGGACACGGTGTACGGCGACCCGCTCCGCGAGGCGTACGCCGAGTACGAGGAGACGGGCGTCCTCGTCCCGCTCGAGAACGCGGTCGACATGGCGTTTTACGAGCGGTTGTTGACCGGTCTCGGCACCGACGGGCCGACCCGACAGTACGAGCGGTTCCTCAAAGCCGAGGTCGACTTCCGCAACGCGACGAACGCGCTCCGGCTCGCGCGGTCGGGCGCCGACATCGACCCGGCGGAGTACTTCATCGAGGGCGGCACCCTGTTCAGCCGGTCGACGCTCGCGCGGCTCGCGCGAAACGCCGACGAGCTCGTCGACCACATCGCCGAGAGCGAGTACGGCGACGACTTGGGGCCGGCGCTTCGCACCCTCGAGGAGTCGAGCAGTCTCATCGAGTTCGAGCACGCGGCCGACGGGGCTCTGCTGGCGTACGGCGACCGGCTCGGCGTGGTCCACCCGGTGTCGGTGACGCCGGTCATCTCGTACATCCTCGCCAAGGAGCGCGAGGTGGAGAACATCCGGGCGATCGCCCGCGGAACGGAGGCCGGCCTCTCCGCCGACGAGATCGAATCCGAGCTGGTGATAACATGACCAAGGAGATCGCGGTCATCGGCAGCCCGGAGTTCACCACCGGCTTTCGGCTCGCCGGCGTTCAGGCGGTCGAGGACGTGCCGGACGACGAGAAGGACGACCGGCTCGACGAGGCGGTCGAGCGAACCCTTGATGACGACGGAGTCGGTATCATCGTGATGCACGACGCGGATCTCGAACACCTCTCGCGGGGGACCCGCGAGCGGGTCGAAGGGAGCATCGAGCCCGTTCTCGTGACGCTCGGCGCGGGCGGCGCCGGCAGCGGGGGGCTCCGCGATCAGATCAAACGAGCCATCGGGATCGACCTGATGGAAGAGGAGAACGATTAACATGAGCAAAGCAGAATCCACGGAGACCACCGGCGACGGTGTCATCCAGAGCGTGAGCGGTCCGGTCGTGAGCGCCCGCGATCTCGACGCCCGCATGAACGACGTCGTCTACGTCGGCGACGAAGGACTCATGGGGGAGGTCATCGAGATCGAGGGCAACATCACGACGGTTCAGGTGTACGAGGAGACCTCCGGGGTCGGCCCCGGCGAACCCGTCGAGAACACGGGCGAGCCGTTGTCGGTCGACCTCGGTCCGGGGATGTTGGACGCCATCTACGACGGCGTTCAGCGTCCGCTGGACGTCCTGGAGGGCAAGATGGGCAGTCCGTACCTCGACCGCGGGGTCGACGCGCCCGGCATCGACCTCGAGGCGGAGTGGGAGTTCGAGCCGGCAGTCGAGGTCGGCGACGAGGTCGGCCGCGGCGACGTCGTCGGGGTCGTCGAGGAGACGGTGACCATCGACCACAAGGTGATGGTGCCGCCCGACGCGCTCGCTGAGGGCGAGACCACGACGGTCGCCGCCGTCGAGGCGGGGACGTTCGCCGTCACCGAGACGGTGGCCGAACTCGACAACGGGGTCGAGGTGTCGATGCACCAGGAGTGGCCGGTGCGTGAACCGCGCCCCGCCGAGAACAAGAAGACGCCGCGGACGCCGCTGGTCTCCGGCCAGCGCATCCTCGACGGACTGTTCCCCATCGCGAAGGGCGGGACGGCCGCCATCCCGGGGCCGTTCGGCTCCGGCAAAACGGTCACCCAACACCAGCTGGCGAAGTACGCCGACGCCGACATCATCGTCTACGTCGGCTGTGGCGAGCGGGGCAACGAGATGACGGAGGTGATCGAGGACTTCCCCGAGCTCGAGGACCCGGCCAACGGCAACCCGCTGATGGCCCGGACCTCGCTGATCGCGAACACCTCGAACATGCCCGTCGCGGCGCGTGAGTCCTGTATCTACACGGGGATCACGATCGCGGAGTACTACCGCGACATGGGGTACGACGTGGCGCTGATGGCCGACTCCACCTCGCGGTGGGCGGAGGCGATGCGCGAGATCTCCTCGCGGCTGGAGGAGATGCCGGGCGAGGAGGGGTATCCCGCCTACCTCGCCGCCCGTCTGGCGCAGTTTTACGAGCGGGCCGGCTACTTCGAGAACGTCAACGGGACGGAGGGCTCCGTCTCCGCGATCGGCGCCGTCTCGCCGCCCGGCGGCGACTTCTCGGAGCCGGTCACCCAGAACACGCTGCGGATCGTGAAGACGTTCTGGGCGCTCGACGCGGACCTGGCCGAACGCCGCCACTTCCCGTCGATCAACTGGAACGAGTCGTACTCGTTGTACAAGACCCAGCTCGACCCCTGGTTTCAGGAGAACGTCGAGGAGGACTGGCCGACGAAACGGCAGTGGGCCGTCGACGTGCTCGACGAGGAGACGGAGCTCCAGGAGATCGTCCAGCTCGTCGGCAAGGACGCGCTGCCGGACGACCAGCAGCTCACCCTGGAGGTGGCCCGATACCTGCGGGAGGCGTACCTCCAACAGAACGCCTTCCACCCGGTCGACACGTACTGTCCGCCGGAAAAGACGTACCTGTTGTTGACGACGATCGAGACGTTCAGCGACGAGGCGTTCGCGGCGCTGGAAGCGGGCGTCCCCGTCGAAGAGATCGTCGACACGGATTCCGTCCCGCGGATCAACCGGATCGGCGTCCAGGAAGACTACGAGGCGTACGTCGAGGAGCTGAAAGCGGACATCACCGAGGAGCTTCGGAGTCTGTACTAACATGAAAGAGTATCAAACCATCACCGAGATCAGCGGCCCCCTCGTGTACGCCGAGGTCGACGAGGCGATCGGCTACGACGAGATCGTCGAGATCGAGACGGCACAGGGAGACACGCTGCGCGGCCAGGTGCTCGAATCCTCGGAGGGCGTCGTCGCCATCCAGGTGTTCGAGGGCACGTCCGGAATCGACCAGAACGCATCCGTCCGCTTCCTGGGCGAGACGATGAAGATGCCCGTCACCGAGGATCTCCTCGGGCGAGTGCTCGACGGGTCGGGTCGGCCGATCGACGACGGGCCAGACATCGTCCCCGAG
>CAZKXC010000107.1:1886-7317 GCA_964556645.1 uncultured Halobellus sp. | reverse complement strand
CGCCGGTTCGGGCTGATCACCGCCCCTGCGGTGACCGTCGCCGACCAGCCGTCGATCGTTCGCGACCCGATCACGGCGCTTGAGGACGCCCGAGCCGTCCGGCTCGCGACCGGCGCGACGGTCTCGTCGGTCTCCGAGTGGACCGCGGCGGGCACCCGATCGATGCTGGACACGACGGCCGACGCGGCGACCGCGACCGCGACAGCCGACGGCACGCCGATTCGGCTGGACCGCGTGCGGGTCGAGACCGGCGACGACGCGGTGACCGCGATCGCGGCCGGTCCGGAGGATGAGGCCGTCGACGCCCCCTTCACAGCGGTCGTTCACGACGGCTGACGCGCCGCTGCCGCGGCGGAATAAAAAAGCCGTCCGGCGACGCTCGTCAGTCGTCGCCCGGTTCGGCCGCGATCCCGCTCGTTCCCTCGCGCACCGATTGGATGTTGTCGTATCCCTGCCGAACTAACGACAGCGCGAGGCCGATGAGCACGAGCGCGAGCACGATCTGGACCACCGACGAGATGATCGCTGCGGTCCCGCTGGCGCCGCCCAGAATCAGGTTCTGGTACAGGTTGCTGTAGAACGCCAGCCACGCCAGCCCGAGTACGGTGATCGTCGTCATGATCGCCATCGGGACGCCGGTCGAGACGAGCTGTTTGGAGTCGTCCCAGTTGGCGATCCAGACGGTCGCGGTCAACAACGCGAGCGCCGCGAGCAGCTGGTTGGCGCCGCCGAACAACGCCCACAGCGTCACCCACTGTCCGGAGATGATGAGAAGGTACGCCGGCACGACCTGGATCAGCGGATTCGTGTACCGGCCGCGTCCGAGGTTCGCGAGCACGGCGCGCGGGCCGCCGGAGACGCTTTCGAGTCCGGTCTTCGTCTGTCCGGCCGGAATCCCGACGATCTCTTCCATCATGTACCGGCCCAGCCGCACGGCCGTGTCGGTCGAGGTGAGCAGGAAGCTCACGAGCACCAGCGCCATGAACGGCGCGCCGATCGCCTGTGGCAGTCCGAAGCTGGTGAGGATGATCCCGCCGCCGGTCGCGAAGTTCGGCAGCGCCGCGCCGATTCCGCCGCCGGCGTCGGCGAAGCCGGCGACCGCCAGCGTCGACAACGCGACCGCCGCGAGCAGCCCCTCGCCCAGCATGCCGCCGTAGCCGATGAGCCGCGCGTCGGTCTCCTTGTTCAGTTGTTTCGCGGTGGTCCCCGACGAGACGAGCGAGTGGAACCCGCTTATCGTCCCGCAGGCGATGGTGATGAAAAGCAGCGGGAACAACGGCGCCACGCCCGCCGCTTCGACGCCCCAGAAGCCGTTGAACGCGCCGAGCGAGTCGGCGATGACGAGCGGTTCTGCGGACGTTCCGAGCAGCGTTCCGACGATGACCGCGAGCAGGGTACCGCCGACGCCGGTGTACAGCAGGAACGACGAGAGGTAATCACGCGGCTGGAGCAGGATCCAGACGGGAAGCACGCTCGCGATCCCGCCGTAGATCATGACGACCGGCACCCAGCCGGCGACGTTGGGCGTGAGAAGCGCGTCGGCGCTGACGACGGCGCCGGGGAGCCAGCCGCCGGCGCCGAGCCCCAGCACCTCCGCGAGCACGACCGTCCCCTCTGGGTACGCGCCGGCCTCGACGGCCGGGAACAACGCGAACGGGTACTGGATGCCGACCCAGACGCCGGCGAAGACGCCGGCGACGAACACCACGGTCCCCGGGATGAACGGCCCGTTCAGCTGGTACAGGTACACGCCGAACGCGAACGCGAGCGCGATGTAAAAGAAGCTCGCGGTCGTCACTTGCGGGAACGCGTTGAACACGATCCCGATCACGAGCGCGAACACCGCCACCACGAGGATGATCGTCAGGAAGGCGAACCACAGCAGCATGTTCTTGCCGCCCTCGCCGACGTACTGCCCGATGATGTATCCGATCGACTTCCCCTCGTGTCGGAGCGAGCCCGACAACGAGACGAAGTCGTGCACCGACCCCATCAACGGGTTACCGACCGCGATCCACGCCAGAGCGGGCACCCATCCCCAGATGGCGCCCGCCGTGATCGGCCCGACGATCGGCGCGCCGCCCGCGATGCTCGAAAAGTGATGCCCCAACAGAACCGGCTTCTTCGACGGCACGTACTCCTGGCCGTCCTCGTACTTGTGTGCTGGCGTCTCGCGGTCCTCGTCGAGGTCGACGAACTGCGAGAGGTACCGCGAGTACCCCAGGTATCCAAGCGTGAACGTCACCAGTACGGCCGCCACGATCCAGATTACGCCTGTCATTGGTTCACTGCCTCATGAATGTGATCCGTTGTGACTTTGTTAAACATTTCCTTCAATAGTGATAGTTGCCCGAACCCGGCGACATCAGCGCTCCGAGGCCGTTTCGTGGAGTTATTTGTACCCCGAAAATCACAAATTTATCGGCACGTTGATGTACGTATTTCCCGGCGCGGCGTCGTCAGTTCGGCGCGCGCTCGGGCGCCGCGGGGTCGACGTCCAGTTCGGCGGCCACCTGCGCGAGAAGGTCGCCGCGGATCTCGCGGGTCCGCGACTCGATCGCCGCCACCAACGGCGGCTCGAACTCCGTCTCGACCTGTTCGAGCCGCTCGCGCTCGGTGGCGACCCGCTCGCGCAGGTAGCGGGCCCCGCGGCCCGACTCGTCGTCGTCGGGCTCGGGAGTGAGCTTGTTCGCGACGAGCCCGCGGACCGACAGGTCGCGCTCGGCGAACGACTCGATCGCCCGCTCCGTCTCGTTGACCGACAGCTGGTCGGGGTTCAACACGAGAAAGAAGGCGGCGTTCGTCCGCATCGTCTCGGCGGCGTACTCGAAGAACTCCTTGCGGCGCTGGAGCCGGGCCAACACCGGGTCGCCGTCCATCACCCGTCTCGGCTCGTTGTTGCCGATCGCCGCCTTCTCGAAGAGGTCGATCGACTGGCGTCGCTTGTACATCAGCCGGTCGATCCAGTCGCCCAGAAACTCCGGGAGGCCGAGCAGCCGCAGGGTCGACCCCGTCGGGGCCGTGTCGAAGACGACCCGGTCGTACGGCTCGCTCTCCTCGCGCATCACACCCACGAACGCGTCGAAGAGCGCGGATTCGTACGCGCCGGGAGTCCCGTGTGACATCTCCAGCTGTTTGTTGATCTCGTTGACCATCGCCGCCGACACCTGTTCTGAGAGGCTCTCGCGGATCTCCGAGAGGTGGCGTTGCACCTCGTCTTCGGGGTCGAGCTCCATCGCGTCGAGATTGTCGACGCCGTCGACGGACGCGGGGTCGTCGTCGAACTGCTGATCGAAGACGTCGGACACCGAGTGTGCGGGGTCCGTCGAGACGACGAGCGTCCGCAGACCGGCGGCCGCACACTTGTATCCGTACGCACACGAGACGGTCGTCTTGCCGACCCCGCCTTTGCCGCCGAAGAAGACGAACTGCTCCATCAGAAGTGGTACTGTTGGCCCTTGCGCTCGAGCAGGCTCTCGCGGTCCCACAGCCGGCGCTCCCACGCCTCGAACTCGGTTTCGAGGTACGGCAGCAGCTCGGCGGTGTAGTACGAGACGGGCGAGGGGACGCCGAACGCGTCCGGGAAACACGCCAGCATGAACGCGTCCTCGGCGTCTTCGGCCTCCTTTTCGATCTTCTCGTAGGCCGGGTGGGTGATCATCCCGTGGTAGAGCCCGCGAAGCCACTCATCGAGGGCGGCACGGAACGCCGCGATCCGGTCGGCGAGTGTCATCGTCGTCCATGACCGGCGAACCGACGTAAAGCTGTCGCGGCCGTGAGGCCGCGAGACGGCCGCAGAGCCGGCGGTGGCCGCGGACCGGCGGGCCGGCTCACGCCGACGTGCCGTCCGTGACTTCGGGCTGATTCTCCTCGCCGGTCTCCTCGTCGAGCTCGGAGCGGTCGGCGTCGGGAGTCGGCGCGTGGGTCCCGTCGCCCATCGAGAGCCAGACCAGGTACAGTATGGCGACGACCATCGCGATCGTCGCGACGAGCGCAGCGATCCCGACGAGAGACACGAGACCGGACATACCCCCCGGTCGGTGGGGACCGCGTATCAACGTGTCGGCTCCAGACGGCTCGAGGCCGCTCCGTACGTGGCCGGCGCCGGGGAGTTGAAGGAACCGGGTCCCAGAGACGACACACATGAGCGACCGGATTCCGGTGACCGTGTTGTCGGGCAGCCTCGGCGCGGGCAAGACGACGCTTCTCAACCGGCTCCTCACGGGCGTGACAGACCGCGAGATCGCCGTGCTCGTCAACGACATGGGCGACGTGAACGTCGACGCAGAGCTGATCGCGGAGGGGTCGGAGCTCGACGTCGACGACGGGGTCACCGAGCTCTCGAACGGGTGTATCTGTTGTGAGCTGCAAGACGACCTCGAGACCGCCGTCGTGCGGCTCGCGAGCGAGCGCTCCTTCGACGCGCTTCTCGTGGAGTCGTCGGGCATCTCCGAGCCGGCGCCGGTCGCCCGGCTGTTCACCACCGAGTCGCGCGTGGCCGACCGCTACCGCGTCGACGCGCTCGTGACCGTGCTCGACACCCGGCGGTTTCTCGACGCCTTCGCCCACGCCGACACCCCGGAACGCCGCGGCACCGACGCCGAGGGCCGACCGCTCTCGGACCTGCTCGTCGAGCAGGTGGAGGTCTCGAACGTCGTTCTGCTCAACAAGGCCGACCTGTGTACCGACGCGGAGCTGGACCGCGCCGAGGAGCTCGTGGCCGCGCTCCAGCCGGACGCGACGACGATCCGAACCGAGTTCTCCGCGGTCGCCCCAGAACGGCTCCTCGGTATCGACCGCTTCGACGAGCGGGCGATCGCCGCGCTTCCGGGGTGGAAGCGCGCGCTCGACGGCCACGGTCACGGCCACGAGAACACAGACGGCGACGCCCACGCTCACCGCCATCCCGACGAGGTGTACGACGTGTCGTCGTTCACCTACCGTCGCCGCCGGCCGTTTCACCCGGGCCGGATCGCGGCGGTGCTCCGTGACCTCCCGGCCGGCGTCGTCCGGTCGAAGGGAACCCTCTGGGTCGCCGGCAACGACCACCGCCAGCAGGTCGGCCAGGCGGGACAATCGGTGCGGGTGACCGCTCTCGGCCCGTGGATCGCGAGCCGGCCGGCGGTCGAACGCGACATGCTCCGCTCGAACCGGCCCGACCTGGAGTGGCACGACGAACACGGAGACCGCGAGACGGCGTACGTCGTCATCGGCACGGAGTTCACGCGGGACGCGCTCGTCGATCGGCTCGACGACGCGCTCGTCACCGACGAGGAGTGGACGCGGGCGACAGAAGGCAGCGGGCTCGACGGAACCGACCCGTTCCCGACGGCGGGCGACGAGGCCGTTCTCCGCGAGCCGTAGTCGCGCCGGCGTCGTCTCTCCTGCCCTCGGCGGTCAGCAGGCGCAGTCGCTTCCGGCCGCCCGTTCG
>CAZKXC010000107.1:0-1786 GCA_964556645.1 uncultured Halobellus sp. | reverse complement strand
CGTCGTGGTGCGGTGAGCCGTCGCCGGTGACAACCTTTTACACCGAACGCGACCACCGCCGGTGTAATGACCATCGACGACCGAGACAACGCGTCTCTCATCACCCACGCCCTGGCGAAGGACACGCTCTCGCGGATTCGCGACGTCGGCACCGAACAGGTGGCCTTTCGCAAGGGACTGGTGAAGCTGGGACGGATCTGCGGCTACGAGATCATCGACGGGGCGATGGGAACCGAGTACGTCCCCGTCGAGACGCCGCTGGCAGAAACGACCGGCGAGCGCGTGAAAGGCGTCGACGACGTCGTGATCGTCAACGTGTTGCGGGCGGCGACGCCGTTCGTCGAGGGGTTGTTGAAGGCGTTCCCGCGGGCGAAACAAGGGGTCATCTCCGCCGGCCGCGACGAGGCGGCCGGCATGGACGCCGACGGCACGTTTCCCATCACGATCGATTACGTGAAACTGCCCGACATCCGCGAGACGGACACCGTCATCGTCGCCGACCCGATGCTCGCGACCGGCTCGACGATGTGTGCCGTCCTCGACCACATCCTCGCGGAGGCCGACGACTACGAGGACCTGTTCGTGCTCTCGGCGGTGTCCGCGCCGGAGGGATTGGTCCGGGTCGGCGAGGCGTGTCCCGACGCCGACCTGTTGACCGTCGCCATCGACGACCGCCTCGACGACGACGGCTTCATCGTGCCCGGACTCGGCGACGCCGGCGACCGCGCCTTCCGGACGACCTGACCCGCGCCGTGCGGGCCGACTCGGGGTGTCGCCCGCCGCGGGTGGGACCGTGTTTTATCAAGTCCCGCCGCGAGCGACCCGTATGAGCGACGCGCCGACGACCGACCGCTGTGACGGCTGTGGCGAGCCGACCACGGACGCGCTCGCCCGCACCGTTCGACTCAGCGTCGACCGGGCGACCATCGACACCCAGCGGCTCTGTCCCGAGTGTTTCGCCGAGTGGATCCAGCGCTACCAGGCCGAGATGGGCGGCGGCTCGACGAGCGGTTCGGACTCCGAAATCATCGTCGACTGACGCGGTCGCGTCCGTCCTGGCGTTCTCGGCAACGTCGGTGTTCACCGTCCGGCTTAAGACGCGGCGGGACGGACGGTGACGTAATGAGCCTCGCCATCGACGCCGTGACTCCCGACGCACCACCGTGTGCCGAGGACGGCACCTGGCTCGCCTGCATCGCCTGCGGCGAGACGTTCGCGCCGTTCGACGACGTTCGGTACACCTGCGACGAGTGTGACGGCCTGCTCGAGGTCCGGTACGCCGACCCGCCGACGTTCGACGACTTCGGACGGGGCGCGCCGACAGACGGCCCCGACCGCGGCGTGTGGCGTTACCGTGCGGGGCTCCCGTTCGACCTCGGGGTCACGCTCCCCGAGGGCGACACGCCGCTCCACCGCGTTCCCCGAATCGAGGAGACGGTGGGGATCGACGCGCTCCGGATCAAACACGAGGGGATGAACCCCACGGGTTCGTTCAAGGACCGCGGGATGACCGTCGGCGTCCGGGTCGCGAAGGAGCTCGGCGTCGGCGCGCTCGCCTGTGCGTCCACCGGCAACACCTCGGCCGCGCTGGCGGCGTACGGCGGCCGCGCCGGCATGCCGACGCTCGTGCTCCTCCCGCAGGGGAAAGTCGCCGCCGGCAAGGTGGCGCAGGCGAGCCTTCACGGCGCGCGCATTCTCGAGGTCGACGGCAACTTCGACGCCTGTCTCGATATCGTCCAGGAGCTCGCCGCCCGCGGCGAGGTGTACCTGTTGAACTCGTTGAACC
>CAZKXC010000106.1:5624-7419 GCA_964556645.1 uncultured Halobellus sp. | reverse complement strand
TGGTTAACGGCGTTCGCTACGGCTTTCTCGGCGTCGCTGAGGTTGATCCGCGGCTCTCTCTCGTCGTGTTGGGCGGGCTGACCGTCGTCGTCGCCGGCGTCGACGTCGTGTTGTTCAGGCGGGGATACGGGCTGACCGACTGACCGCGGCCGTGTGACCGCCTCACGGCCCCGGACCGCACCGCTTATTCGCCGCCGTTCTCTACGTCGGGCCGGACATGGACGCGCTCCACGCCAAGTACCCGTTCTTCGAGGGGGCCCGCGACGCCGTCGCCGACGCGTCGGCCTCGTTGCCGGCGCTCGTCGCCGCCGACGCCCCGGCCGTCGAGCGGGCCCGCGAGCGCGTCGAGCGAGCGCTGCTCGAAGGCACCGTCGAGCCCGAGGACGGCGCGTTTCGCGGCGGGACCGTCGACGGCGACGTCCGCGCGGAGCTGCTCTCGTACCCGATCGCGCGGATCCTCGTCTCGCTTCTCGACTCGGAGCCCGCCATCGAGAAGTACGCGGCCGCGGAGGCGGCGACCGCGCTCGACCGGATCCGGGCGGACGTCGACCGCGACGACGGGTTACGATCGACGCCGACCCCAACGGTGGAACTCGCCGACGTCCTCGCGGAGTTCGACCTGGCCGAGGCGGTTCGGGCGGAGCCGATCCGGGGGCGTCGCGACCCGACGCACTACTGGATCGAGGTGGGGCCGTACCTTCGGCTGAGCTCGCCGTCGTGGGGCGAGTCGTGGCGGCTCGTCAACCGGGCGCTCTCGGAGGGGGCGGTGCGGGTCTCGCGCGAAGAACTGTTGGAGGCGCTCGGGGCCGCGGTCGAACGCCGGGTTCGCGAGGGGTTGCCGTTCGACCTGGCGGCCGGCGAGGGGATCGCGGCGGAGCTGGAATCGCGCGTGGCGGAGCTGCGACGCCTGCTCTCCGAGCGCACCTACGCCGGGGCGATCGACGTCGTCGCACCGGAGCTGTTCCCGCCGTGTATGCGGAATCTGATAGAGAAGGCCGAGCGCGGCGTCGAGCTGTCGCCGCCGGAGAGCTTCGCGCTGATGGCGTTTCTGGTCGGGATCGGAATGTCTCCGGACGAGGTCGTCGCGTTCTGTGCGGACACCAGCCTCGACGCGGAGGGGATCCGATATCAGACCGAGTATCTCCGCGACGACCGGGGGACCCAGTACCCGCCGCCGACCTGTGAGACGTTGTCGAACTACGGGATCTGTCACAACGAAGCGGATCACATGCGCGTCGCCGCCGACCCGCTCGCGTACTACGAGACGCGGGTGAACGAGGCGGACGCGGTCACCGACTGGCGGGAGGGACACGGCACCGACCGGGACGAAGCCGACGACGGACGCGGCTCCGCCGAAACGGGGTCGGCTGAACGAGACGACGAGACGGCGCGCGGCGAGAACGCCGTCGAGAAGTGAGCCGAGCTACGCCTCGGGGGTCTCGGTGCGGATGAGGTACGCGCCGACGAGCGCCATCAGCAACACGAATCCGGTGAGAAGTCCGACGAGCGCTATCGCCCCCGTCTCCGGAAGCGAGGAGCCGTCGAAGGTGACGCCGATGGCGACCAGCCCGACGACGAACACCGCTGCCGCCGCGAGCGAAACGGTGATCTGGCGTCGGAGCTCCGCATCGATTTCCATGCCGATCGGTTTCCGTCGCCACTAAAAAAGGACTTCGATGGCCGGGTCGCGGGCGTCGGCCGACAGGTTAAGCCGGCAGCGCACGTACTGACCCCCGAGCCGAGGAGCGCTCGGAGGACGCCAATGACCCACAGATGGACTCCGCTCGCCGCGTCG
>CAZKXC010000106.1:0-5524 GCA_964556645.1 uncultured Halobellus sp. | reverse complement strand
CCGGCGACGAGAACGGCCCGACCGGCGAGGCCGCCGACCGCGACGACCGATCGGCGCGGGCCAGGCGCGAGCCGATGACGGTCCGGCCGCTTCGGGACCGCCGGTACGTCGTCGAGACGGAGGGAGGGACGTACGTGGTCGCCCTGGAGACGGGCACGTGCAGCTGTCCCGACCACGAGATCCGCGGCTCGCGGTGCAAACACCTCCGGCGGGTCGGCATCGAGGTGACCGACGGGCGACTCCCGGCGCCCGACGAGCGGGTCGGCGTCTGTGCGGTCTGTGGCATCGAAACGATCGTCCCGTTCGGGACGGCGGGACCGCAGCTGTGTGAGCGACACGACTTCGAGCGCGGCGAGGCCGTCCGCGACCGCGAGACCGGAACGCGTCTGATCGTCGCCGGCGTCACCGACCGGCGCGCCGACGAGTACCGAACGGACGAGCGGCGGCGGGTCGACGCGTATCCGACCAACGCCGCCTACGGCGCGCACGAGCCAGTCGTCGAGGCGGTGTACGCGGACTCGCTCGGCCCCGCTCACGGGCTCGACGACGCCCGACGCTACGGGTTTCCCGCCTCGCGGCTGGTGCGGGCCGACCGGGACGCGGCGGGAGACGAGGAGCGTTGACGGGCGGCGTTCGGAAAAACCCGTCCGGTCACAACACGTCGAGCGCGTCCTCGACCGGCATGTGTCCGTCTCGGACCGCCTCCAACACCTCGCGGCGTCGGTCGGTCGGGTCGGTCGTCACCTCGTCGAGCGTGACCTTCTCGGTCTCGCCGACGAACTCCGGGAAGTCGGTTCCCTCCGCGAGCGCGGTCGACTTTTTGACTCGGTACGAGCCGGCGTCGGTGGTGTACAGGTCCCCCGGGTGGAAGAAGTACCAGTCCTCGCGGTCGAACCGCACCGCGATCCGCGCTTTCGCGCCGAAGTTCCGCGCGAAGAACAACAACGCCTCCACCTCCTCGCCGGTGAGATATATCGGGTCGCCGGCGCTGGATTTCGCCTCGATGGCGTAGAACGTCTCGCCGTCGCCGGCGAGCACGTCCGGGAGTTCGCGGTCGGTCGCCGCGCCGCTGGCCGGCGCGCGCATCACGGCAAAGCCCGCGTCGTCAAGCGCGTTGACGAGCTCGCGCTCGCGGCGGTCCCCCTTTCTGTTAGCTGACACGGTCGCGGTCACCCCGATGAGTCACGTTTCGAGGTACTCGCGAGAAACAAAAAGGGGACGGGTCGGCGGAGCCGGCGACCTCGGCGGCCGCCTCTCGGCGTCACCGCCGGGATTTATACGGAGCCGTCGCGTGTCGCGAGACATGATAACACGTGTGCTCGTCGCCATGGACGGCTCGGAGGTCTCCGAGCGGGCGCTTCAGTACGCGCTCGAGGTCCACGACGACGCCGAGGTGACCGTTCTCTACGTGGCGGGCGAACCCTCCTCGATGATGGGTGAGGCGGCGGGGATAGCGCTCGCCGAGGACCTCAGCGACGAGGCACGCGAACAGGCGGAGGCCGTGACCGACCGCGCACGCGAGATTGCGAGCGAGTACGACGCCACGGTCGACGTCGAGGTGGCGATGGGGCGGCCCGGCAAGCGGATCGTCGAGCGCGCAGACGGCGTGGACACGGTGATCGTCGGCACCCACGACGGAAGCCTCGTCGACCGGCTGCTCGTCGGAAACGTCGCACAGACCGTCTTCAAATCGTCGCCGGTGTCGGTGACGGTCGTGCGCTGACGCGGCGGCCGCCGGGCGAGTGAAACGGCGGCATAAGCCGACGGTCACCGGTACCTGTCGGGGACGTATCGGAGCAGCCGGTCGGGAACGTAGCCGAAGACGACGGGCGCGATCGACGCGAGCCGGCGACGGAGCGCGACGTACACCGCCCCGACGGCGACCGCGACGGCGACGACGACCCGGTACGGACCGCCGAGAACGACGAGAAGCGGGACCGCGAGCGCGACCAACAACAGGAGGTCTCTCGGCGAGCCGTCGTACCGGATCCAGCGTTTCGGCCGCCGCCAGCGGGCGCGAACGTGGTCGTACACCGCGCGGTCGGAGGTGCCCTCCCAGGGCCGGAGTTCGAGCCCGCCGCCGTACCGGTCCATCCGGCAGTGGACGGCCGCGCCCGCAAGAAAGGCGGCGAGTGCGACGCTCGGTGAAGAGGTCGCGAGCGCCGCCACGGCCGCTGCCGGAAGCGCCGCGACCGAGTACACCGTCGGGTAGTGGAGGGTTCGCCGGTGGCCCGCGTACAGATCCAGGTCGGGAAAGACGCTCCCGACGAGCGCCCCGGCGAGCGCGATCGGCGCGGCCTCCGGAGCGAGATACGAGAGCGGCGCGGCGAGCGCCAGCCCAACCACCGCGTGTGTCGGGAGCATCATGGTCCGTTGGTTCGCGGTACCATAGGCGACGCCGAGGTTTAGAGTTCTCGGACGACGTCTGGCCGCGAGCGCGGTGCCCCCGGCGGCTCGTCGATACTTTCACCACGCGGTGTCCCAACTACCGGTCACGGATGAACGGTGACTCACCGGAGCCCGAACGGAGAAACGAACGGCGAACGCGCCGCGCGGAGGAGCGGAGATGAGCGAGGACGAGCGAGCCAGAATCCTCGACGGGATCACGGTCGTCGATCTGTCCACCTTCGTCACCGGCGGATTCTGCTCGGCGATGCTCGCGAACCAGGGCGCGGAGGTGATCAAGGTCGAACAGCCGGGGTACGGAGACGCCGTCCGCCACTCGGGACCGCCGTTCATCGACGGGGAGTCGCCGTACTACTGGACGCTGAACTACGGGAAACGGAGCCTCGAGCTCGATCTGAAAAACGAGCGGGCCACGGAGGCGTTGTACGAGCTCGTCGAGGAGGCGGACGTGTTCATCCAGAACTTCCGTCCGGGAACCGCAGAACGGCTCGGCGTCGACCACGAGACGCTGCGCGAGCACAACGAGGAGCTCGTCTACCTCGCCATCTCCGCGTTCGGACAGACCGGACCGTGGCGCGAGCGGTCGGGATACGACCTCCTCATCCAGGGAATGAGCGGAATCATGAGCGTCACCGGCGAGGAGGGCCGCCAGCCCGCGAAGGTCGGGCTGCCGATGACGGACCTCATCACGGCGATGTGGGCGGCGTTCGGAACGATGACCGCCCTCTACAACCGGGAACGGACCGGCGAGGGAGAGTACATCGACCTCGGCATGCTGGAGGCGACGCTGCCGTGGCTCACCAAGCAGGCCGGGATGGCGTTCGCCGGCGAGGAGACCAAACGCATGGGCACGAAAGACCCCGTTCTGGCCCCGTATCAGACGTTCGAGACGAAAGACGGCTACCTCAACGTGTGTATCCTCAACGAGAAGCTGTGGGGCGAGCTCTGTGAGGCGCTCGACCGACCCGACCTTCCCGAAGACGAGCGGTTCGAGCTGAACGCCGACCGCGTCGAGCACGCCGACGAGCTGGAAGCCGAGATCGAACGGACGCTCGGCCAACGGACGACCGAGGAGTGGATCGAGATCATCGCGGAGGACGCCGGCGTGCCGGCCGGCCCGGTGTACGAGGTGGAGGAAGCGTTGAACAATCCCCAGATCGACGCGCGCGGAACCGTCACCGAGATCGAACACCCCGAACTCGGCGAGATCCCGGTGATCGAACACCCGCTGCGGTACGACCGCGCGGAGAGCGGCTTCGACCTCCCGCCGCCGCTGCTCGGCGAGCACAACCGCGAGGTGTTTCGCGACCTCGGCTACGCCGACGCGGAGATCGACGCGCTCGCCGCAGAGGGCGTGTTCGGCGCGACGGCCGACGAGGAGTGACCGCGGCCGGTCGGACGCCGCTCGGTCCCGAGGAACGGACCGCTCGTCGCCGTGTCGACGGCGAGCCGTCCGGTCGAGACACACCGGCGGCCGGGGGCGACACGACGGCTATCCGCCCTCGTGTACCATGGCGTAGCGTCTAGTGCGTGGGTCGCGGTAGCACACAGTGTGGCTACAGCACGCAACGAGACCAAACGCGGTGTGTTGAACGAGACGACGATGACGGTCCACAGGCGGAAGCCGGGAGCGGCCGACGTCCACACCGTCTGTGGACACACGTATCACGTCGAACGGGGTCGGCTGCGGCTCGTCGACGTGACGCAGATCACCGAGGCGACCGACACGAGCCGGTGTGGCACCTGTTTCGAGGAGGGCGGCGGCTACTGACCGTCGCGATGGGTCCGGCGGGCGACCCGCCCTCTCAACGCGTCGCGTTCAGGTCCACCTGGACGTTGGTCGTGAACGGCGGGTCGCTGATGTCGATCTGCGTGTCGTTGTTCCGGAGGGTGTTCGTCGCGATCACGCCGTCGGCGCCCGACCGGACGAGAATGCCGGTGTCACAGTCGTTGATCGCGTTGCCGGTGACGCTGAAACTGTACGGCCGCTTCGTCTCGCGGAACGTCGCCTCGTCGGCCTCGTCGATGGGGACGGTTCGGGCGATGAACCCGACGCCGCAGTTCTCGACGTGGTTGTTCGCGACCGTGATGTCGAACGACGTCTCGTCGGGCGTGCCGGCGACCTCCTCGAGCAGGTGCGTTTCCTTGTACTCGATCTCCAAGCCGGCTTCGCCGCCCGGGTCGGCGGCGATGGGTTCGAGTTCGAGGTCGCGACAGACGTTGCCGACGATGGTCCCCTGTTGGGAGGGCGAACACGCGATGAGGCTGTGTCCGCCCCGGTAACAGACGTTGCCGACGACGCTGAAGTTGGCGACGTTGTACGGGGCGATGTTGTTGAACGTGACGTCGGTGACGCGGTTGCCCTGTACGAGGACGTCACGCGACCGACGCAGGTCGAGGCCGTCGCGGGCGCCGCGGCTGGTGATCCCGTACCAGTTCGGGTCGATCACCTCGTTGTTCCGGACGACGACGTTCTGACACTCGGCGAACGACAACGCCATCTGGAACCCGTTGATCGTGCGGTTGTTCGCGAGCAGCAGGCCGTCACAGCCCTCGGCCTGAACGGCGTGGTTGTCCAGCCGCGTGCCGGCGGCGTCGAACTCGATGTCGGTGACGGCCGCATTGTCGCCGCGGACGCGGATCAGGTCGTGGCCCACGTCGAGGTCGCGCTCGGTGAATCCCACCCGCGAGCCCGTCGTCGACGCGACGAACCTGGTGCCGCCGCTGCCGGTCAGACGCGTCCTGTCGCCCATCGTCGCCGGCCCGCCGAACTGGAACTCGGTGGTGTCCGCGATGACCGTGCCGCCGGGGTCTGAGACCGCGTCGAAGGCGTACTGGAACGCCTCCTCGGCGTTGCCGTCGGCTCGCGTCGTGAACTCGACACCGCCGTTCTCGTTGCTCGCCACGCGATACTGGTTGCCAGAACGGAAGACGTAGTACGTCCCGCCCGACCCGATCGGCGCGCCGTCTCCCCCGCCGGCTCCCGTTTGTTGGCCGAACATCGAGCCGAGTCCCGTGACCGCGCCGATGCCGCCCATGAACGACCGTCTGCTCGCCGCGTTGTCCGTCGTCGACGCCTCGAACTGTGTGGTGGTGTCCGTCATGATCTCAGGTGTGG
>CAZKXC010000105.1:1631-7435 GCA_964556645.1 uncultured Halobellus sp. | reverse complement strand
ACACCGCACACCGCGACTGGATCGGGTCGATGATCTTCGAGGAGTAGTTACACGAGAGAATAAAGCGGGTGTTGTCGGAGAACTGCTCCATCGTCCGGCGGAGTGCTGACTGGGCGTCGTCGGTGTTGTGAGTCAACACGCCGTTTCCGAGCATGAAATTGGGCGTTCCCTCCATGCTGATGTTGTACGCTTTTCCGCGATGACTGTGCTCGATACGGCTGATCTCAGCGGTTTGAACCGACGTGAGACCGCCGTCTGTGACGGCAGTAGCCTCGAATTCGTCTTTCTCGTAGTGTTCGTGGTGTGGGAGCTCCCCGTCACCAACGACAACAAATGTGTATTCGTCCCCGTACGTCTGTAAGAACTCTTCGACCTTTTCTGTCTGTCCCCACAGTGCGGCCACGCCCTTGACCTCAATCACCGTCTTGTCGACCACGAAGTCAGGGTGGTACACGGAGTCAGAAAGTTCGAACGAGGGCTCGTACTCGTACTCGATCCCCGCATTCTGTAGTTTCTTTCCGACCTCGTACTCCCAATCGGATCGGACGAGATGACCCAAATCGTCGCTGTGTCTGACGTTGCCACCGGTCGGCTCGTGGCCCTGTAGCGCCTCGGAGACTTTTGCTACAACCTCGGGGTCGCGCATCGGATTGTTGTCTCCGCTGATATCGCAGACTGGATACTCACAGTTCGCGGCGCTCTTCTCAATGATTCTGGCCCTTTCTTCGTCAGCTAAGCTTTCCCACCACTCAGACGTGGCCGCACCGATCCGTTCTTTGACCGAATCAGGATCGGCGTTGACGACCCACTCTCCCCACGGCGTCCCCGAGCGCATCTCGCTTAATTCTTTACGAACGCGTTCGGCGGTCTCATCGTCCATCTCCCAGACGTTGGTGCCGTGGAACTCCCCTCGGTAGTTCGGATTGTTTTCACCGGCAAACTGTCCGTTAGAGAGTGCGCTGACGATCTTGTTCCGGCGCTCGTCGGACCACTCGGTCCCGTACATCGGGTTGTTTTCGCCGCGCATTTCCTGGCTATGTCCTTCGTTCTTACAGTCGACAGAGCAGAAGCGTCCCGCAGTCCACGCGTCGCAGATCTCACACCGCGACACGCCGATCTCGTCGCTGAAGTCGGCGATCTCATCTCCGGGAGAAAGCTCTCGCAGTTCCCGCTCGACCAGTTGACCGTCGTCACCGACGACGAAGAACGGGTGCGTCGGACTGGCGAGCATCGTCCGTCCGTCGTCCAGTTCGACTTCGAAGAAATCCGCGACGCCGGAGTCGACCAAGTGACCCTCGTCGGGCTGAATCTCGTTCGTCTCGAAGTCAACGGACGGAATCGGTTCTCCCTCGGCGCTCACGTCCTCTATCGGTTTTACTTCCGGCGTCGAGGGATATCCCGTGACGACTTCAGTTCCCGGAGGAACACAAAGTGAGTCCGCCTCGTCAAGGAACACGATCCGGAAGTCGCCGCCGAACGACGAGCGCGCGAACCCCTTGATCCGGTCGCGCACCACGTCGATGCCGCGCTGGTCGGAGGCGTTGAGTTCGAGAAAGTTGCCGCGCCAGTCCTCGCCGTAGATTTCACGCGCGATAGCGGTGGAAGCGGTGGTGTTGTGCATGACCGTTGGAACCTCGCCCGCAACGTAGTTCCGCGTGTCGGGGATCGTCAGATCGTAGACGCGCTCGTCGGCCGCGACGCGTTCGACTGCTTCGATCTCGTCGTACAACAGATCTGCATGTGCGATCCGCGACGCGTCATCGAGGAGCTCGATCGTTTCCACCGATAGCCGATCGGCGGCAACGTCCCGAAGTCTATCGGCAACCGTTTCGAGTCGAGTGAGGGAGGTAAGCAGCGCGTCTTCCGATCGAAGGAGATTCGTGAGATCCGGCGTATCGAGGCGGAGCCCGTCCGCGATCTCCGCGTAGTCCGCGCCGATCAGATCGACGCACGTTCGCAGTTCGGCTTTCACGTGGTCGATACGAGCGTCTTCGGCCGGTCGATCCAACTCCCCTAAGATCGCGATAGCCCGACTCGCACGTGGCGTTCGCCGACCGTCGCTGTATTCGAGTAGTCGATCGGAACGTGTGCCGACAACCGCGGAGACCTCCGTTCTCGTCTCTATCGGAGCCAGTTCCTCGCGGTTGTTGACCCACTTCGCCGGAACGGTCGTCATCGCCTCCAACTCTGGACGAAGCGCTTCAAGCCGAGCCAGCGCTCGTTGTGTGTCTTCGATCCGTTCGGTCGCCGCATCGACGACGTCATCGAGAGCCGAGCAGTATCGCACCCGTTCGGGCGACTCCGGATCGAGGCTCTTGGGGAGGTAGTTGGTGATCGGGATATCGAGTCGTCCACAGAGGTCTCGAAGAACGGTCTGCGTCGGGATCGTGTCGTGATTCGGATTGGGGTCCTTGTCGGCATGCTCGCTGAGTCGTTCGGCTTTGTGCGCGATCGAAAACCCGATCGCCTCGTCGAATCGACGGAGGTTCCGCGCACCTGAAACGTACAGCGCGTGGTACGTCCGTTCGATTCCGGACCCGTTGGTCGCGGATTTCTGGACTTCTTTTCGGCGAGAAGAGATACCGAACGTCGCGAGAAGATACGAAAGTAGCGTGATGTGATCGGGGTTCCGCTGCGTCAGTTCGATCGTTCCGTTAGCACCGACGTGTGCTTCGGCGTCGAACATCGCCCGGAGGAACGCAGCGCGCGCGTCGTCACCGGCAGCGACGAGCGTCGAACCGATCCCTTCGTCACCGCTCGCACTCGAAAACACGTCGAACACCGACTCCAGATAATGTGTTAGAGTTCGGGACCCGATCGCAACGTACGGGACGTTCTTCTGGACCCCGCGTCTCGTCTCCACGTCGAACACATCGTGTGCGGCCGACTCAAAGGCGTCGAGGAGTGCGTCATCAGTGTTGTAGAACTTGATTCGGCCGCCGTCGATCCGCGCCTCGCTGATTGCGAGGGCGACGAAGCGCGCGAGCTCCGGTGTCACGTCCGTCGGCGGGATGATCGATCGGGACCGTCGACCCTGCCTGACGTACTCGATCCTCTCGACACCATTCATCCACTCGCCCGACGTACCGGCCGTCGAATGAAGCGTCGACAGGGAAACCGCCCGATCGATACCCAGACGCTCCGCGGTCTCGGTGCCGAGCGTCACCTCGGTCAGTTCCGGATCCATTTCGGTGTCCCATCGGATCGTCGCGTCGCCGGAGGGCGTTGGTAGCTCACTAGGTCGAGCGATTCGATCGTTCGCAGACAGATCCTCGGCGGGGACCCATTCGAACCCGTCGTGGGTAACAACTCGGAACTTGTGTTCAGGCGTGACCCGGAACTCGGATCCGTCTCGCGTCGTCACCTCGACGAGCTCCTCAGCCCGCTTTCCGAACACGTGCGACGGCTCGACGTACTCGAAGTTATTTCGGTCCGTTAATGTCGCAACGCGAAGCCCGTCTTCAGGCGCGTCGAAGCCGTCCGCGTCACCGACGACGTCTTCGATCGGTCTTACACCGGTGTCTGTCAGAACGGGAGAGTCGCCGGTTACGCACTTCCCGACCCCGGCCGGACCTGAAAAGAGCAGGTGCGGCACGTCGTCCTGCGCGATGTAGCTCTGGAGCCGCTCGACGATCTCTTCTTGACCGTGGATCTCTTCGAGCCGTTGTGGCCGGTATTTTTCGATCCAGATCTCACGTCCCGTCGGGGTCGCCGCCGGCGACTCCTCGGCGTCGCTCATACTCGGATCGAGGGGCCGGCAGGGTGATAAACGAACCGAGAGGCCGCCGGGCGGGCGCGCGGTCAGTCGCCGCCGTCTGTTCGGTCGCCCGGAAGCGTCGAGGGAACGTGGTCGTCGAACGCGTCGACGAAGGCGGCCGGCGTCGAGATCGCCGTCTCGGCCGCCGTCAGCCGGCGGCGGAGCGCCGGGTCGATCTGCGGCGAGAGAAGGAGCACGGCGGCGCCGGTCGAGACGGAGCGGGTCCGCCAGCCGACGTATCGGCGCCCGATCCACGACGGGAGGTCGGCGAGCAGCACGGCGTTGCGCCACGCGAACAGCCGGCTGCGTTCCAGTCCGCGGAGCGCGAGCCGGTCGTCGAGCGGGTCGAACACCGCGTCGACGCCGGCGACGCCGGCGGCGTCGTACATCGCGACCAGCGTCTCCTGAACGGTCGCGACGAGCCGGGCGAGAACGTCGTTGATGCGGTCGTGGTCGGCGTGTTTGCGGCCGCGGTCGGGGTCGATGCCGACCGCCCGCAGCGTGTACGTCAGGTCGTAGTTGATGTGGGCGTTGATCCCCAACAGGGCGTCCTGTGCGACGAGCGTGTCTCCGCGAACGGCGGCGGCGAACGCCAGCAGCCACGGGCGGGGCAGCGAGTCGAACTCGCGGCGCTCGAACGCGACAAGCGCCTGTCGGTACTGGTCGGCGAACGTCACGAGATACGTAGAGACCCACTCGGGATCGGCGAAGACGCCCGCGTCGAGCGCCGCCGCCACCGCCTCGGTCATCCGGGTGTACACCGTGAGAAACACGGCGCGCCGGTCGGCACGCTCGCGGAGGTGCGTCTCGGTCCGCGACAGCCGGTCGGCGACGTCGTCGACCGAGGCGAACGGCTCGGCGACGACCTCGAGCAAGGTCGCGTCCGGCGCCGTGTCCTTCAGTTCGGCCGCGATCGAGTCCGCGTCGATGTCGGTCTGCCGCCGGGAGGCGGCGAGCAGCGTCCGGAGCTCGGCGGCCGTTGGGACGGTGGCACGGAGCGGGAGCATGGCGGCGACGACGGCCGTCGTCGGGTCCGGCTACGCGAGCGGAGGATATTAACGCTACTGGCGCCGGAGCGCCGGCCCGGCGCGGGGTGGGCCGTCGAGACCGGGGGCGGGAGCGGCCGCGAGCGGGGAGCCGGCCGACGGGTCTCCGCGATCGACGTGCTCAAGCGACCGGGGTGCGAGGGATCGACGATGGCTGACCGACGGTACGACGGACTGCTTCTCGACCACGACGGCGTGCTCGTGAGCCTGTGTGCGGCGTCGACGCTTCGGGAAGCGGCCGCGCAGGCGTTCGCCGACGTCGGGGTGCCGGACCCGCGGCCGGCCGACCTCGAGGCGATCACGATTCGCGTCTCGCCGTCCGAACTGCGCGAGACCGCCGGCCGGTACGACGTCGACCCGGAGCGCCTCTGGCGGCGGCGGGAAGATCGAATCGAGGCGGCCCTTCGGGCGGCGGTCGAGAACGACGAGAAGACGGCGTACGACGACATCGGGTGTCTCGAACGGGTCGGCGTCCCTCTCGGGATCGTGAGCAACAACCAGCGCCGGATCGTGGAGTTCGTGCTCGGGGCGTACGGTATCTCGGAGTGGTTCGCGGCGGTTCACGCGCGGCCGCCGACCGTCGAGAGCCTCCACGAAAAGAAGCCCGAGCCGACGTACCTCGAAGCGGCGGCGACGGGGATCGGGTGTTCGAACCCGTTGTACGTCGGCGACAGCGAGTCGGACGTCGTCGCCGGGCGGCGGGCCGGCGTCGATACCGTGTTGCTTCGTCGCGGGCACAACGCCGACCGCCGGATCGACGCGGAGCCGTTGACCGAGGCGACGAGCCTCGACGCCGTCGTCGACCTGCTGTGAGCCGTGCCGGCGTCGGGGCGAGGCGTCGTGCCGGTCGCGCCGCGGCGTCGGGGCGTCGTGCCGGTCGCACCGCGGCGTCAGGGCGTCGTGCCGGTCGCACCGCGGCGTCGGGGCGTCGTGCCGGTCACACCGCGGCGTCAGGGCGTCGTGCCGTCCGGGCTGGTCCGGCGTGACGGCGGGACTCAGCC